>DYHT01000002.1 GCA_020723995.1 Chloroflexus sp. | reverse complement strand
AACAGCCTTTTCTGGCTTCAATTACTCCCTTGACAAATTACCGAATCGCTTTCATTGACTACATCCTCAGTATACAATAAATAGTGACTTGAATTGACTATCAATTTACGCAGACGGTAAGAAAGTAAGGCGAGATTCACATCCCGTCGATGGCGGCAACGTAGGGCGGGATTCTTTCCCGCCGATGGCGGCAACGTAGGGCCGGATTTTTTCCCGCCGAAGGCGACAACGTAGGGTGGGATTCTCTCCCGCCGATGACGACAACGTAGGGCGGGATTCTTTCCCGCCGAGGATGGAGGCTATGGAATGACTCTCTACCAAACCCTGGCGGTCAAGCCGCAGGGGTGAGTAAGGCCAATAATTTGAAGCCACCTTTGAAGCCTGGCATAAGGTATTCTGGTAATAGGTCGTAATGGCAAAACAGGTAGAGCAAATTTTCTCGAAAGTGTGTAATATATATGTGCCCGCATTGAAGAAACTCTGTTTTGTCATGCCCCCGGTTTGTCTCCTGTATTCATCGGCGGTGCCCCATGTTCACTTTCCTCTACAGTCTGCGTTTTCAGCTTTTTCTGCTCATCGCGTTGGCCATCCTGCCGTTGCTGGGTCTGACACTCTACACAGCCTCCGAGCAACGCGAACTGGCTGCTGCCTAGGCAAAAGCTGAGGCGATGCGGGTGACAACCCTGGTCGTCAGTAATCAGAACACAATCACGGCATGGCGCTCGATCCGCCGTTTACGGAGGAAATTCATGTCAAAAAGGTCAGCATCTAAAAAAACCGGAGGGGAAGCGGGCAAAAAGTACAGAGTTCCAATAGTGGCGATCCTGTTGGGTATCTCCTGCCTGCTCACCTATTATTTCCACTGGGTGCTTGGAATCGAAGTCGTCTTCAGCCACTTCTTCTATCTTCCCATCATCCTGGCCTCCGTGTGGTGGAAGAGAAAGGGCCTGGTGGTGGCCATATTCTTGGCCCTATTGCTGCTTATCAGCCGCCTCCTTTTACACTTTGGATTGGATTGGAGCTTTGTCAATGACCTGATGCGGGCCGCTTTGTTTATTCTCATCGGCGCGACGGTCAGTGTTCTGAGCGAGAGGATGGAGAGGGCGGAAGACAGGTTGAGGGAGCACGCTGAAAACCTCGAGAAGATAGTTGACGAGCGCACAGAAGACCTGCGGAGGGAGCGTGACTACACCCGCCACCTGATCGAGAGCAGTCCGGATTTCCAGATGACGCTGGACGTGACCGGCAGAATTATGGACGTGAATGAGGCATTTGAAGAGATCGTGGGTAAGAGCCGTGAGGAGGTGATTGGTGCATCCATCTACGCCTACCTGCCGCGGGAGGAAACCGAGAAAGTGATAGCCGAGGTATTGGAGAAAGGAAAGGCCAGGGATATTGAACTCACAGGCGACGTGCCAGGAAGAGGAACTTTAATCTGCAACCTCTCCGGCACGGTGTTTACCACGCCGGAGGGGGAGGTGGGGATTTACCTGAACGGCCGGGACGTGACCGAGCAGAAAATACGCCAGCAGAGGTTGAGGGAGAGGGAGATGCAAATCGCCCACGCCTCCAGGCTCTCTTCCCTGGGAGAGATGGCAGCCGGCATGGCCCACGAGATCAACCAGCCGTTGACCATCATCTCCACCGCCGCCGAAGGCATACTGCGCGATATCCGCAAAGATCGCTTTGATATGCGCCTCCTGCCCCAGGACCTGCAAGACGTACTTGACAACGTGAAGCGCATTGATCGGATCATCACTCACGTGCGCGCCTTTGCCCGGCGGCCCGAGGAGTGGGAATACGTCAAGCCCGAACAGGTGCTGGATGACGCCTTTGTCATTATGGGCGGGCAACTCCACCTGCGCAACGTTTCCGTCTCGCGTAGAATAGAGGAAGATTTACCCGCCATCTACGTAAATCCAAACCAACTGGAGCAGGTATTGATAAACATCCTGACCAATGCGCGCCAGGCGTTAGACGAGAGGGCCGAGGCAGCGGAAAGCCGCGGCGAGCGCTTTCAAAAACGACTGGTGTGCCGCATCTCAAGAGAAAATGACCAGGTGGTCTTTGAAGTGGCCGACAATGCCGTCGGCGTGCCGGACGAAATCAAAATGAGAATATTCGAGCCTTTCTTCACCACCAAAGAGGTGGGGCAGGGCACCGGCTTGGGGCTTTCCATTGCCTATACCCTGGTCACTCGTTCGTTGGATGGTAGAATCTGGGTTGAGGATAACGAGATGGGAGGCGCCAGTTTCAAGGTCGCGCTGCCGATTAAGGAACAGCAAAATGAGAATACTCATCGTTGACGACGAAGTGGCAATCTGCCAGCGCCTGCAGCGCGAACTGCAAAAGGAAGGGCACCAGGTTGACTACCAGACTTCCCCCCTGGATGTGCTGGAAGAGTTGAAGCAAGCCAGGAGAGCCGGTAACCCGTTCAACCTCTTGCTCCTCAATGTCCAAATGCCAGCGATGGATGGCCTGACCCTGTTTGCTCGCATCAGGGAAAAGCGGTTGGGCGTTGAGGCGATCATTATGACCGGCTATCGCGACGAGCAGACAGTCATCGAGGCCATCCGTCTGAGCGCCAGGGACTACCTGAACAAGCCTGTTTCTCTGGAGCAACTCGATGCGGCGATGTTTCGTGTACATGAGGAGGCGATCGAGCGCTCTAACGATTATCGAAAGTATCACATCCTGGTGGTAGATGATGAGCCAGAGCTGTGCCGGCGCATCAGGAGGGAATTGGAGAAGGAAGGCTATCGCACGGCCGTCGCTCTTGGCCCAGAAGAGTGCCTGGATTACTTCAGGAAGAACAGGGTTGACGTGCTGATCGCAGACGTCAAAATGCCCGGCATGACTGGTTTAGAGATGCTGGAAAGATGCCAGGAGATTAACGCCGATTTCGTGACGATCATCATCACCGGTCACGGTGACCACGCGGTGGCTGCAGAGGCACTGCGCCGGGGTGTTTACGACTATCTGAAAAAGCCGCTCTCATTGGATGAGCTCGTTATCTCGGTGAAGAAGGGGATTGAGCGGCTCGACGTTGCTCGTGCGCTTGCGGCGGCAAAGGAGGCAGCAAAATGAGACTGAAAGTCCCTTTGGGAGTGCTTATCGTAGACGACGAACCTGAGATTTGCCAACACCTGCAGCGGGAGTTGCAAAAGGAAGGCTGTGAGGTTGACTATACCACCTCAGCGATTGGCGTCCTGGAGCGGCTGAAGAGCGCCGAACAGGAGGGAAAAGCCTACGCGCTGGTGCTGCTCGACCTGCGCATGCCCAAGGTGGATGGTCTCTCGCTGCTGAGAGAGATTCGGCAAGCGCGACTTGACCTGGATGTGGTCATCATCACCGGCTATGGCGACGAAGATAAAGCGATAGAGTCCATTCGCCTGGGCGGGGTTGATTATCTGCGTAAGCCCATCTCCCTGGAGGAACTCCACACAGCCGTCTTCCGCGTCCAACAAAAGCGGGCAGCAGCAGAAAAGAGGGCGCTGGAATACAGCGTCCTGGTGGTAGACGATGAGAAAGAGTTGTGCGAGCGCATCCAGCGGGAGTTGGACAAGGAGGGCTATCGCACTGCCGTTGCTTACGACGGCGTGGAGGGCCTGGATCACTTCAGCCACAACCGGGTAGACGTGGCCATTGTGGACATCAAGATGCCCCGCATGAGCGGCCTGGAGATGCTGGAGAAGTGCCGGGAGATCAGCGACGATTTTGTCTCCATCATCATCACCGGTTACGGCGACCACGAAAGGGCCATCCAGGCGTTACAATTGGGCGTTTTCAACTACCTGCGCAAGCCCGTCTCCCTTGAAGAACTCGTCACCTCGGTCGGCAAAGGGATTGAGCTGCTCCACCTGCGCCGGGGTCTTGCCGCCCGCAGGCGTGAATTGGAGATAGAAACGGCGCTCAAGGAGCAGTATGCCCAGAACCTGGAAAAGATGGTTGAGGAACGGACAAAGGAAATCAAAAAGTTGTCTGACGCTGTCAAGGCATCTACAGTGAGCATTGTAATCTCTGACCTTGAGGGGAAGATTACAGATGTCAATGAAGCAACCCTGAGAATGTATGGCACTGGCAACAAAGAGGACCTGGTTGGGAAAAGTTCCTTTGATCTTATCGCTCCAGAAGATCGACAAAAAGCCGTTGCAGGCATGAAAGAAGCGTTGGAAAAGGGATACGTCAAAGATCGAGAGGGGCATGTTATCACCAAGGACGGTAGTAAGCTTCCTGTCGAGATGAGCGTATCCATTATGAAAGGCGTGGACGGCGAACCGATAGGGTTTGTGGGCGTAACCAGGGACATCGCCGAGCGCAAGCGGGCGGAGGAGAAGTTACGGGAGAGCAAGCAGACATACGAAGCCTTGATCGAGACTACCAGCACGGGTTATCTCATAATTGATGCACAAGGCCAGGTTGTGGATGCCAATGCCGAGTACGTCAGGCTCAGCGGGCACGAGACACTGCAAGAGATTCTGGGGAGAAACGTAGTCGAATGGACGGCGCCACATGATCTGCAGAGAAATGCCGCAGAAGTGGAGAAATGCGCAAAGACAGGTATGGTTAGAAACCTGGAGATCGATTATATAGGCAAAAACGGCGTCATCACACCCATCGAGATCAACGCAACTGTGGTGCAAACCGGGAAAGGAACGAGAATCCTTTCGCTGTGTCGAGACATCACCGAGCGCAAGCGAGCGGAGGAAACTCTGAGAAAAACTGAAGAGAGGTTTAGGGATGTTATCGAGAATATCTTCAAATTCGTCCCGGAAGGTTTGCTGGTTCTTACAGACAAACTGAATGTCTTCAAACGCAACAAAGCGCTCGAAGACCTGGTACACCAGTATGCTGAGAAGCTCGACTATACGGAAGAAGAACTTGCGGACATCCTTTATGAGCAGGTTAAGATAAGAGTTGCAAGCGGGGAGAAATCGGATATAAGAATTCCTCGAAAGCAGAAATGAAAAATGAAAAAGTCAGCAAGATCATATTCTCGAAAATACTGGAAATGCCTTTGGGCAAATATCTTGCTTTCATCGAGAAGACAACAAACGGTCATGGCTCCACTCCACCCCGACAAGTGCTCGCAGAGAAAAAAATAATTTATGCAAACCTGACAGTGGTGAGCGATGGCACAATCATCCCGGAAATTCCCGATGAGCGTTTATGGATGAGATACTCGCTGGACACAAACCATGACAGAAAAGTGATGTTCGCCTTCCAGTGGATTAACACGCGGAACGAATTTTCATATCACATCCTGCAAGCTCTGATCACGTTTCAGAGGGATTATTGGTTGTCCGGGAAAGAAGTGCACTTGAAACCGTTGACATTAAAAGAGTTCTTACACCGATTTCCACACGAGCACCTTGACCTTAGCCGGCTTTCACGGCTCGTTGGCAACCTCTGGGTGAGAACTCCTCACAACGAGGTCATCAGTCTCAGAAATTTGTTCATTTCGACAAAGAGATTGTACGCTTACCACGTCAAGCAAGTGGTGGACGAGAATGAAGATGCCTTATCGGATACGGACATTCAACAGCGGTTGAAGCAGAAAGGCTTGCATCTTTCCGTACGAAGCATTTGCAATTGCAGGAAACTTTTGAACATTCCTAACCACAAAGAAAGAGCTTCCCATTATTATGGTCGTGATATTGCCTTCAGTGACCCGATAGCAATTTCGGAAAGAAAATTCAATCGCATCCCGGCAGAGCCGGGAGTTTATGAGTTGAGCCTTGATTCAAAAATAAGCTACAATGGGCATAGGAGTGACGTAGTGTATATTGGCGCATCCAAAAATTTGCGCAAACGGATAGCCAGTTATTCAGGGAAATCCTTGAAGAATGGGCGATTGCTCCAACTGGTTAAAGACCGGCAATTGTTTGTCCGCTTTTGTGTAAGCGAAGAGTATCGAGCTTTAGAAAAGTCACTTCTGAAAAATTTCTAGCCACCTGACATTTTGAAAAAGGACGCGGATGAACGCGGAAAAACGCGGAACTTCTTTTCTAAAACGGCAAAAGATCGTTATTTTCCGCGCTCGTCGGCGCTCGTCCGCGTCCCAATTTTGAAACTGTCAGGTAGCTAGAAAAATTTCAAAAACAATTATGGTGAACTTCCCAAAGCCAATTCTATGGAGAAACCCCATGAAGAAAATTATCCCACTGCTTATGGATGAACTTGTTCTTCAATTCGATGTTGCAAGAATGTTTCTTGCAGAAGAAGCCAGTGTTGTTGTTTCACTAAGGGACATCACCGGGCGGGTGCGGGCGGAAAAGGTTCAGGCGGCAGTCTACAGGATTTCTCAGGCGGCGGTTTCCACCGAGAGCCTCGAGGAACTCTACTGTTCTATCCACAACAGCCTTGGTGAATTAATGCCGGTGGAGAACTTTTACATCGCGTTGTATGACCCGGCCAGCGGCTTGCTCAGTTTCCCTTATTTTGTGGATCAACACGATGAATCGCCCCCGCCAGCGAAACCCGGCCGTGGCCTGACCGAATACGTGCTGCGCACCGGACGCCCGTTGTTCGCCCCCCCGGAAGTTTTTAACCAGCTTGTCGGGCAGGGGGAGGTGGAATTGGTGGGAACGAACTCCGTGGACTGGCTGGGGGTGCCGTTAAAAATTGAGGGGAAAACTATCGGGGTGATGGTGACGCAGGGTTACACGGAGGGTGTTCGTTTCAGCCAGGAGGACGCGGATCTGTTGGAGTTCGTTTCTATACAGGTGGCGCTGGCGATCGAGCGTAAGCGGGCCGAAGAAACCTTGCAGCGGCAATTGGAGGAACTGACTGCCCTTCACAGGATAAACACGGCCGCCAATCAGTCTGTTAGTGTGGATGAATTGATCGAGCGCGTGACACATATTATTGGTGAAACGCTCTACCCGGATAACTGCGGCATCCTGCTGCTGGACGAAGCCGCCGGGGTCTTGCATCCTCATCCATCCTATCGCGGCGTGGTAGCAGCAGAATTACAACGGGCCATCCCGCTGGGGCAGGGCATCTCCGGGCAGGTCGCCGCCAGCGGGGAGCCGCTGCGAATCGCCGACGTGCGCCGCAAGAAAGGCTATCTCAAGGTCAAGCCCGACATGCTCTCAGAGTTGTGCGTGCCGCTCAAGGCCGGCGAAAAGGTCATCGGCGTCATCAACGCCGAGAGCACCCAGATTGACTTCTTTACCGAGGCCGACGAACGCCTGCTGGACACCATCGCTGGGGGACTGGCGACCGCCATCGAAAAGATGCACCTGTTCGATACAGAGCGTGTCCGCCGGCTGGAAGCCGAAATGTTGCGCCAGGCTGCCGCCACCCTAACTTCAAGCCTGGATCTCGACCAGGTGTTGGACAACCTGCTGATTTCTCTGGCGCAGGTTATCCCTTACGACAGCATGGCCGTCTTTATTCAGGAAAATGAGCGTCTGCGCATTTTAGCCGGGCGGGGCTTCACCGCGCCAGAGAAAGTGATCGGTCAGGCGTTTCCAGACGATGACTCCCTGTTCCAAGCACTTCGTGAAAGCCGCCGTCCTATCCTCATTGCCGATGTCCGTGCTGATTCTCGCTTCCAAGGCTGGGGCGACACCAGCGCCATACGCGGCTGGATGGGCGTGCCGTTGATCGTGCGCGATCAGGTCATCGGCTATCTGACGATAGACAGTCATTCGCTAAACGCTTATAACGAGGCTCAGGCCAACCTGGCGCTGGCCTTTGCCAACCAGGCTGCGGCTGCTATCGAAAACGCCCGCCTGTATACCTCGCTCGGCCACGAGAAGCAAAGGCTGGAGCTTCTCTATGATCTCAGCCACCACCTGACCGAAAGCTTGGACTCACATCAGGTCGCCAGCACCGCACTCGATCGTATCTGCGCGGCGCTTGGCGCATTCAAGGGGGTCATCTATGTGCCTCGTCTCGGCATCGAGCGTTGGGAATTTCTCGCCGCAGTAGGGACGAAGCCGGCCGAGGTAGAGGCTTTCAATCAATACGTCGGCATACCGCTCACATCCGGCCTGACCGGTTGGGCTGCCAGCCATAAAAAGACAGCGATTGCCCCGGATGTGGCGAAAGATAAACGCTGGGTAACCATTCCCGGCTTGGACGACTTGGTACGCTCGGCAATGGCGACACCGCTGCTGGCAGGAAATACAATTGTCGGTGTTCTCAACCTGTTGAGTGACCAGATCGCCGCTTTTCGCGAGGAAGATGTCGAGATTGTCCAAGCCGCGGCGGCGCCAATCGCGGTTGCCTTGCAGAACGCGCGCCTGTACGCAGCCGAAAAGCGGCGCGCCGAGCGCCTCATTGAAATCTCGAAACTCGGCATCGAAATCGCGACCCTGCACGAAGCCAGCACAGTATTGAATATCCTGGTTACCCGCGCGGCTGCGATCATGGAAAGCGCCACCTGCACGGTGATGCTAGTAGACACAGCCACAAATGAAGCCGTGCTCGCCGCGCAAACCGGCTTACCCGAGGGCACTTCGCCGGAATTGCGCATTCCACTGGAACTGCCGATCCTGCGTCATTCTGTGGAAACCAGCCAGCCGATCATCATCCCAGATATCGACCGCGACGCGCCGGCCATGCGCACCGTTCTAGTCCGCCCGGACATCCAGGCGTTCTTTGCCTATCCGATGATGTGCGAAGGGCGGGCAATCGGCTTCATCACCTTCAGCAAACTCACGCCGCACACGCCTTCAGCGGCGGAGGTCGCTGCCTGCCACTTGCTGGCCGAACGCGCTGCGGTTGCCCTGGAGAATGCACGGCTGTTCGAAGAAACAACCCGCAGCCTGGAGCAGGTCAAAGCCTTGCATACGATTGAAATGACGATCGCCTCCAGCTTCGACCTGCGTTTGACCCTCAACATCCTGGTCGAACAGACAAAGACACAATTGGGCGTGGATGCCGTTGACGTGTTGAAATATAATCCTGCCTCCCAAATGCTCGATTACACCGCCGGCGTCGGCTTTCGCACCCCTGCCCTGCGAGGCACCCACCTGCGTTTGGGGCAGAGTTATGCCGGCATCGCCGGTCTGGAACGAAAAATCATCCACGTCTCCAATTTGCGTGAGCACAAAACAGATTTTTTGCGTTCTCCAAACTTCAAGATGGAAGGATTCGATACCTGTTTTTGTGTGCCGCTCATCGCCAAAGGCCAGCTCAAGGGTGTGTTGGAAGTTTTCCATCGTTCCCCGCTCCAGCCGGATCAGAATTGGATGGAATTCTTGGAGACGCTGGCCAAACAAGCCGCCATCGCGATTGATAACGCCAGCCTGTTCTCCGACCTGCAAAACTCGAACGCTGAGTTGATACTCGCCTACGATACGACCCTCGCCGGCTGGTCGAAAGCCCTGGATCTGCGCGATAAGGAGACCGAAGGCCACACCCAGCGCGTGACCGAGATGACCCTGCAATTGGCGCGCACCATGGGCATCAGCGAGGCGGATCTGGCAAGCGTGCGCCGCGGCGCGCTGCTGCACGACATCGGCAAGATGGGCATCCCCGATGACATCCTACACAAGCCCGATCCCCTGGCAGCCGAAGAATGGGCCATCATGCGACAACATCCCGTTTATGCCCAAGAAATGCTCTCGCCCATCAGCTATCTGCGACCGGCAATGGACATTCCTTCCTATCACCACGAAAAATGGGACGGCAGCGGCTACCCGAACGGGTTGAAAGGCGAGCAGATCCCTCTGGCTGCCCGCATCTTCGCCGTGGTGGACGTATTCGACGCCCTCACCTCCAATCGGCCCTACCGCCCCGCCTGGTCGAGAGAAAAGGCCCTCGAGTACGTCCGTGAGCAGGCTGGCAAGCATTTCGATCCCAATGTGGTAGAGGTGTTCATAAAAATGGTTGGCAGCGGGTAGCGAATGGCAGATGGCGGATAGCTGATAGCCGATGGCCGATGGCCGATAGCTGATAGCTGATGGCAGGAACGGAAAAAGGAGGTGGAGTATGGCATTCCGATTCGAAAGCCTGGAGATATGGCACAAGGCCAGGGCTTATGCAGGGAAGGTATACGCCGTGACTTCCAAATTTCCCAGGCATGAAGATTATGGCCTGCGGTCACAAATGATCGTGCAGTCAATTCCATCAGCTTGAATATTGCAGAGGGTGCGGCAAAGTCCAGTAATAAGGCATTTGACTATCATCTTGACATCAGCGTTGGCTCGACCTTCGAAGTCGTCAGCGCGTCCTTCCTATCGTTGGATCGGAGCTACATTACCGATGCCGAACAGAAGGAATTGTATGAGGATGGCGAGCGCCTTGCCAAAAGCCTCAACGCCTTCCGCCGCACACTTCGCTGAACGCCATCCGCATTCCGCAATAAGCCATCTGCCATCCGCCATCCGCCACCAGCCATCAGCCATCTGTCATCCGCCAGACCAACCTCGCCCGCCTCGCATCCAGCCGCTGCAGGCCGGCCTGCTGCGCCATCTCGACCGCGGCCTGATACTCCCGCCGGCTGGGGCAGCGGTTGAGTTCAGGAAACAAGTAAGCCTTGTAAGCCGGGCGGTATTGATCCATCAGGTTCAGATAAGTGTGCGGGGAAATCTCTTCGACCAGGAAACGCACCACCTCGGCCGTGCCAGCCAAATCATTCGGCAGCACCAGATGCCGCACTAGCAGGCCGCGCCTGGCCAGACCGTTCTCGTCAATCTGCAAGTCGCCAACCTGGCGGTGCATCTCTTTCACCGCCGCGCGGTTGACAGGGGGATAATCGCGCGCCACCGAGTAGCGGCGGGCGTGCCCGGTATGGGCGTACTTCATATCCGGCATGTATATATCAATCACCCCATCGAGCAGTTTCAGGGCAGACATGGAATCATATCCGCCGGTGTTATAAACCAGCGGCAGGCGCAGGCCAGCCCTGGCCGCCAGCGCCAGTGCAGCCAGGATCTGCGCCACCACGTGGCTGGGCGAGACGAAATTGATGTTGTGGCAGCCGCAAGCCTGCAATTCCAGCATGATGGCAGCCAATTCCTGCGGCTCGACTTCCCGCCCGGCGTCTGTCTGGCTGATGTCGTGATTCTGGCAGTACTGGCAGCGCAGGTTGCAGCGGGTGAAGAAGATCGTCCCCGAGCCGCGCCAGCCGCGCAGCGGGTCCTCCTCCCCCAGGTGAGGGTTGTAACTGCTGACCCTGGCGCGCATACCCGTGCGGCAGACGCCCATCTTTCCGGCGCGGCGATCCACCCTGCACTCACGGGCGCACAAGTCGCAGCATGTCAGATGCTCAAGCGCTTCCGCTGCGCGTCGCTCCAGCTCGCCGGGTGGAAGTTTCAGATAGGCGGGGATAAAACCACGAGTTGATTTTCTATCCAACACACTCTCTCCAGCGGCCCATCCTCGCCCAGCAGCCGCGGCAGGAGACGGATAAAATCCTCCTGCTCCCCGCTGGTGAAAAAACGTAACTTGCCGGACTTTGGGCCTGCCGCCGCTATATTGAGCATTTTCCCCGCCTCCAGCAGACGCGCCGCCTGCCGCGCCACCGCCGGGGCCGGGTCAAGCACCCGCACCCCCGGCCCAACGATCTCCTGGATCAGCGGGATGACAAAGGGGTAATGCGTGCAGCCCAGCACCACCGTATCAATTCCCTTTGCGAGCATCGGCCGGAGTGCATCTTCCAGAATGGCGCGCGTTTCGGGGCGATCCAAGTTCCCGGCCTCGATCTGTCCCACCAACCCCGGGCAGGTATGTTGCAACAGCGTGACGCCATTGACAAAACGTTCCACCACCGAAGCATACAGCGCGCCCTGAAACGTTGCTGGTGTCGCCAGCACGCCGACCACACCGCTCTGGGTATATTCGGCGGCCGGCTTGACCGCCGGTTCCATGCCGACGAATGGCACATCGGGAAAGGTTTGCCGAAGATAATGCAGCGCGGCTGCCGAAGCCGTATTACAGGCCACGACAATCAGTTTCGTCCCCTGCGCCAGTAGAAAACGGGCGATCGCTTCTGAAAAAGCCCGTACTTCCTCCAGCGGACGCGGGCCGTACGGCACGTGTCCCTGGTCGGCGAAGTACAGCACATCCTCGTGCGGCAACTGCTGGCGTATGGCGCGCAGGACAGACAGGCCGCCAACGCCGGAGTCAAAGATGCCAAGGGGCAAAGCAGAAGGCTGCATCACAGAGTAATCGTAATGCGTAAAACGAAAAACGTAAAGCCCAATTACGTTTTACATTTTTCGTTGTTATAGTTTGTATCCGATATTGCGCAAGAATCCTTTTCGCCAGGCGATGCCGGCCTCGTCCTCGATGCCCTTGGGCGAAAAACCGTCCACCAGGCCCAGGATGGCGCGTCCCTGCTCGGTTTCGGCCAGGATGACCTCGGTCGGGTTGGCGGTGGCGCAGAAGACGTGGCAGACCTCCGGCACCATCTTGACCGCGTTGAGCACGTTGATCGGGTAATAGCCTTCAGCCAGGAACAGGATAAACGCATGGCCGGCGCCAATCGCCTGGGCGTTCTTCCGGGCGAGAGCAATCATCGCCTCGTCCGTACCCGTCCAGCGGATCAGGCGCTCACCGGAGGCCTCGCAGAAGGCCAGCCCGAACTTGATGCCCGGCACGGCGCCGACCAAGGCCTCGTGGATGTCTTCCACGCTCTTGATAAAATGCGTCTGGCCAAGGATGAAATTGACCAGCTCGGGCTTTTCGATTTTGATGGCGCTGAGTTGCATGGTTTTATCTCCTTTCCGTGGAAATAAGTCTCAATAAAGACAAAAGGGCGCAGCATAATTATCTGCACCCTTATCCAGTCAATAACTTCTCCTGACTTATCCGAACTTCTGCTTGAGGTGGGCCTTCTTGCCTGTGCGCTCGCGCAGGAAATACAGCTTCGCCCGCCGGACATGGGTATGGCGTTCGACCACAACCCTGTCAATCCGCGGCGAGTGAAGCAGGAAAGTGCGCTCGACGCCGATGCCATTGCTGGCCATGCGCCGAACCGTAAAATTGGCGCTGTTGCCGCCTTTACGCAGTTTGATCACCGTCCCTTTGAATTCCTGAATGCGCTCGCGATCACCCTCTTTAATGCGCACGTGAACACTAACGCTGTCACCCGGAAACAGGGCGGGGATGTTTGGATTCTCGGTGGTGTTGAGATTCTTATCAAGGTCAATCATCATTATTTATCCTTAGGATCATATCTGCCGCCTCGTGGCGCGGGGCGAGATTATAACATGTAGCTTGAAATATGAAAAGGCAGTTTTTTAGAGTATAATTTTGTCCCGCCCGCCCCCGTAGCTCAATGGACAGAGTAATGGACTTCGAATCCAGTGGTTGCGAGTTCGAGCCTCGCCGGGGGCGCTACATAAATACCCGCCGCTGGGTGAGGGGGGCACCCAACGACGGGCAACTATATTTTCTCATAAAACCGCTCGAAAATCAATACTTTTGCAGATAATTTAAGATAAGGTGATGTAGAAGCGCCACTGTCTGCCTACTGGACGGGGGCGCTTGCGTATGGTAAAATATTTCCCGCTTGAAGATTGGGGGCTCGTCTAATGGTAGGACAACTGACTCTGGATCAGTTTGTAGAGGTTCGAATCCTTTGCCCCCAGCCTGATATATGACGGTATCCCGCCCCATAGCCCCCATATCTGGGGGTTTTTTGGTTAAGAATTGTCTAACAAGGTCATGATGTAACCGCATATATCATTGCGAGAAAGAGTAAACCATGAACAATGCCATTCAAACTGCCAGCCTCTATCGTGTGCCTCGCAACGAACGCGCTGTGCGCGCGTAACTACTCAGGCTTGTCATGCTGAGCGGAGCGTTCGTTGCGGAGCGAAGCATCTCGGCCTGCTTTGAGAGAGATTCTTCGCCGCTGGAAGAGCACCAGCGGCTCAGAATGACACTCGGCTGAGTAGTTACGTGCGCGCACGCCAACAACTGGAGACCTTCGGCCTGTGGGAGAAGCGGGACGTGAAAGCCGAGAACTTTGATTGACACTCCCGAACGCCTGAAACGCGCCTTCCAGCGTGTGCAACCGGTCGAAGTAGCGCTGGAACCGGATGGTCAGACCCACGGCGAGGCGCTTACCGCCCTGCCGGGTGTGACGACCTCGGTCAAGACGGGCGACAAGTGGCAGTTGTATACAGAAGACCCGTCAGTGCTGCTGTCACTGATCATGAACTATGCCGCCTCACACGGACTGCGAGTCGTCAGCCTGAACACACTGGGCCCAGCCTGGAGGACGTGTTCCTGGAAATCACCGGCGGGCAGGTCGGCACGGTCAGGCATGAATCCCATTACCAACCTAAATATCGGTCAATTGCGGCAGCAGCTTTGCGTCCCGCCACCATTGCGGTCACCACCAGATGTGGGCCGGTGACCACATCTCCACCGGTGAAAACCCCCTTTCGTTTGGTCGCGCCGGTATTCAGGTCAGCCATCAGCAGGCCGCTGGGGTGAGTCTCAATGCCAGGGGTGGTCGCGCTGATGATCGGGTCTGGCTTATAACCGATGGCGAGGATAGCTGTGTCGGCTTCGATGATAAAATTCGAGGCTTCTACGATTCTAAATTGGCGCCGGCCACTCTCATCCGGTTCACCCAGTTCAGTGCGCACGCACTCAACCTGCGCTAGGCGACCATCCGCCCCGGCGATGAAGCGCACCGGTTGGGTCAGGAAATGGTATTTGGCACCTTCTTCGATCGCCATTGTGCGATCTTTGTACCCGCCCGGCATTTCAGCTTCGCTGCGCCGGTAGAGACAGGTCACCTCCTTCGCCCCTAAACGCAGCGCAGTACGCAGGCAGTCCGCTGATGTATCTCCACCGCCGATGACCGCTACCCTTTCTCCAACTTCCGGGCGGGCACACATCTCGTGGGGCAGCAGATCCATATCCACATTGGCGCGCACCAGGAAATCAGTCGCCTTATAAATGCCCGGCAGATTATCACCCGGCACATCCAGCGAAGCATCCACTGTCGTACCCACGCCGATAAAGATGGCGTTATATCCGCCCGTGAAGAGCTTATCCACCGTGATCTTTGGGCCGATGTAGGTGTTGCCGACAAAAGTCACGCCTGCCCGCAACAGGTCATCCCAAATATCGAAGACCACCTTCTTGGGTAATTTGAAGTTTGGGATGCCGTAAGTAAGCAGCCCGCCAGGCGCTGGCCAGGCGTCGAAGAGTGTCACCCAGTGACCGCGACTCACCAATTGCTTGGCGCAAGCCAGACCAGACGGCCCTGCTCCGATGATGGCAACTTTTTTGCCGGTGAACTTGCCCACCGGGATGTTCACGCCTTGTTTTCGACGTTCATAATGGGTGGTAAAAGCTTCCAAGGCGCCGGTCGGAACCGGAAGATTTCCTTTCTTGCTGCGCACACACGCCCCTTCGCATAATTTTTCTTGCGGGCAGATGCGGCCGCACACTTCCGGCAGCGAACTGGTCTGGCGGTAAACGCTGGCCGCCTCCAAAAACAGGCCATTCTCGATCAACCACACGGCGTAGGAAATATCGTTTCCCGCAGGGCAGGCTTTCTGACAAGGAGCTGGATCCGGGCAGTGGATGCAGCGCGTGGCTTCATACATGGCCCATTCTTCGTCCAGGCGGATGATGGCTTCGTCAAAGTCCTTGATCCGTTCCTCGGCCGGGCGCAGTGGCAAGCCATGCGACTCAACTTGCATGCGCGCCTTGCGATCTACTGACGAAAAATCACGTGGAAGCATTCCGGTCATGGTTTACTCCTTCAATAATTGGGTTGAGTGGAATGAATCACTGGGGATGAAACTGTAAGTCTATGTTCATAGCCGCCATGTCAATGGGATACGCGCCAGCCGTTTGCGCCGCGTCCACCAGGAAGAGGATACCATACTTGCGGGCCAGCGCACCGATTTCGACTACCGGCAGGATCGTCCCCAGGACGTTGGAGGCGTGCAGCAGGGTAATCAGCCGCGTCTCGGGACGGAGGACCGCTTCCACATACGCCGGCGCGAGCGTGCCGCCCGCCGCGCAGGGAACGGCTGTCACCGCGACACCGTGTCGCTCCAGCGCTTTCAGCGGACGCCACATGGCGTTGTGCTCGATGGACGAGGTGACGACGTGGTCGCCCGGCTGCACCAAGCCTTTGAGCGCCATACTGTTATTGTTTGTTCAGCGTTCACCCACCAGCCGACTCCCAAGAGACCCGGGCCGGCGTGCGCTCCAATGACCGGCGTCAATTCCGTCACAAAGTGCTCGTCAGGCTGAAAGAGGGAAAGGAGTTGCTTTTCCAGCGCGGCCGCCTCTTCAAAGGCGTCGGTGTGTGCCACAGCCAGAGAAAGTCCCTCGCCGGGCAAATTCTCCCTGAGCCAGGCAATCATGCGCTCGATGGCTTTCGCTTTGGTGCGCGCCATGCCAATCAGGCGGATTTGACCCTGATGGATGTACAACAGCGGGTAAAGCCGTAAAGCGGATTGCAACCAGTGGTGCAGGTGCGCGACGCGTCCGCCCTCGATCAGTAACTTGACCGTATCCAGCACGCCGACAAAGCCGACGTTCTTCTGCGCTTCCTGGATGACTTCCAGGACGGTTTGCAGGTTGGCGCCAGAAGCGACCGCGCGCGCTGCGGCCAGGGCGACGAAACCCTGCGCCGGGCCGGCTGTGCGGCTGTCCACCACCTCGGCCAGGAAGTGTTCGGCCGCCATGTTTGCTCCCAGGCGGGCCGCTTCCCAGGTTTGGGTCAATTCGCTCGGTGGTGTGATCACTACGCCGCAGTGATAAGTCTTTGCCAGTTGTTGGTAGAGCGCCAGGAACTCGCCCGGCGAGGGCGCCGATGTCTTGGGAGCGAGGCCGTCCTGGCGCAACCGCCGATAATATTGGCGCGGGTCAATATCCACGCCGTCACGGTATACGCCCTCCGGCAGGATCAACGCCAGCGGCACCATGTGGATCTGCTCGCGGCGGCGCCATTCAGGAGGCAGGGAGGCAATGCTGTCGGTGATGACGGCCACGCGCTCCCTTTTCGCCGTCTCATCTTTGGGCGAGAGCCAGTAGGCGAGCAGGCGTTTCTTATTGGCGCGCTGGCGCCAATCGAAGATGGCCTGCGGGATGGTGCACAGCCCCATGGTGGTCAGCAGCACCAACGGGGCCAATGCGACGATCAGCGGGTGACCGCGCCACAGGTTCAGGCCGATCAGGAGACTCAAGCTGACCAGCGCCCCGGTCACCGCACTGCCAGTGATTACCAGGTACACCAGCCCCAGGACCGGCAGTACGAGGAGCGTCTCGAAAGGCGTGAAGACCAGCAGCGCGCCCAGCGAAGCCGCCAGTCCCTTGCCGCCCCGAAAGCGAAAGTAAAGCGGGTAACTGTGGCCGATGACCGCCGCCACTGCTCCGCCCAGCGCGCAGGCGTTGCCCAAACCGAGTAGATGGGCAACATAGACGGGTATCGCCCCCTTCGAAAAATCGGCCACGCTGACCAAAGCCGCCGGCAACAGGCCGACGCTGCGTGCCACGTTGGCCGCTCCGGCGTTGCGGTTGCCGAGAGTGCGGATATCCTTGCCGCTCCATAACCGCGTGACCATAATCGCCGAGGAGACTGACCCTAACAAATAGCTAACGATAACCAGCAACGGGCAAAACAACTCAGGCATCACCATAGTTCTGCCTCCTTTCCGGTTACTTTTGGTTTACCCTTTCGACCAATCGCCGGCGCCTCGATGACGATCTCCTCCAGCGCGGCGCGGCGATCGGCGTACTGCGGCTCCGCCCCCGGCTTGCAGGGTGGTGTAAAAACTTCGAGGTCGTAATGCTCGATTAACATGTCTCCTCCTTTCATTCCACGCGCCGCGCCAGGATGCGCGCAGCCAGTGCAAACAGGACAATGGTGAATGCGGTTAATACTCTCAAACCAAGTATAGCATTTTTTGCCATTCGAGCGTTCAGCGCGGCGCGCATCGGCTTTGCCCGTCGTTGGTTGGGGGTGTAGACTTTGGTCAGTCCTTCGACCTGCAGTGCAAGCTGTGGGTGCATAAGGATGGCTGCAAGACCCCCGCTGATTTTGAAGCCCTGCTGGCAGACATCACCGAACGGACTGGCTTACCCATTTCCCTGGATGGCGTTTACCGCTGGGTGGTTTTCCTGCCTTCCCGCCTGAACGATCGGGTCCCGGTGGCCAACTGCTATTTCGGCGTCTTTCAGGACGGCTCGCTCAAGGTGCGCGGGATTGAAGCCCGCCTTCTCGCGCGCTGTACAGACTGTCCTCGCACCTATTCAGCAGAGTGTGACAGGTGGTCAGGATAGTGAATGTCTTTATCTCTTCCCCATAAAAAAGACCGAGTGTTATGCGTTGGCAGGTTTGCTGTCTTCCGCGACTATGCTTGGCTGCGCTCAGGATGGCGGAACCAGGTGCGCCATTCGCGATTTTCCCAGACGACGAGCATGGGGGAGGCGATAAATATTGAAGAATATGTACCACTCAACAGGCCGACAAGCAAAACGACAGCAAATTCGCGCAAGGTGACGCCGCCAAACAACGCCAGTGCCAGCAGCAGGAATTCGACGGTCATCAACTGCGTGTTGATGGATCGTTGCAGGGTTTGCACAATGGAATGGTTGACCATTTTCTCGAATTCAAGGCGGCGAAGGACGTTGGAATTTTCGCGGATGCGGTCGAAAACCACGATTTTATCCTGCACCGAGAAACCAATCACGGTCAACAGGGCAGTCAGGAAGAGAGCGTCTATTTCCCAGCCGAAGAGCAGCGAGCCGATCGCCACCAGGCTGAAGACAATGACGACATCGTGCACCATGGCGATAATGGCGCACAGCCCCAAGCGGAAAGCATGCTCCACACGGCGGAAAGCCAGGGTGATGTAAATCAGGATGGCCAGCGCGGCAATACCGACCGCCATGGCGGCGCGGGAGGTTACCTGCTTGCCAATGGACGGGCCGACGCTGTCGAAGCGCAGGACGGTCACTTCACCCCCGAACTGAGACTTCATGGCGGTGATGACCTGGTCACGAGTAGGTTCGTCCATGAAGGTGGAGCGAATCAAGATGGACCCGCTGTCGGTTGTCTGTACCTGAGCATCTCTGGTTCCAAAATTTTCGTAAAGCGCCAGCACCTGCGCTGGTTGAGGAGCCGCACCAGCCTCAAACTGAACCTCGAGCAGGCTGCCACCAGTGAAGTCAATCGAAAGCGGTAGATTATTTTGCGCGGCCTTGACACCCAGAACAATTAAACCTGGGACGATAATCAGCAGCGAGAGAGCAAAGTATATGTAACGTTTATTGAGGATATTCATCGTGGACTCCTCTAGATGCCAAACCAGCGGGCGTAATTCTTGGGTTTAAACCACTGCAAGACCAGTGCCAGCAAGGTGCGGGTGACAAAGATGGCAGTAAACAAGCTGACGATGACACCGATCGCCAGGGTCAGTGAGAAGCCTTTGACGATGGTTGCGCCGAACGTACTGCCAAACCAGAACAGGATGGCCGAGGTGATGATGGCTGCAATGTTCGAGTCACGAATTGATGACCAGGCGCGAGTCCAGCCCTGTTCCACTGCCTGCGCCAGTGTCCGGCCGCTGCGGAGTTCTTCCTTCAAACGTTCGAAAATAAGAATGTTGGCATCCAGCGCCGCACCGGTGGAGAGCATAAAACCGGCAATGCCCGGAAGAGTCAACGTGAAGTGGAAGTACTTGAATATGGCAAATGCAATCGCAGCATAGAAAAGTATGGAGATGGCGGCAACAATGCCGGGCAGGCGGTAATAAAGAGTCATGAACAGGATAACGATGATCATGCCGGCCATGCCTGCGATCAGGCTTTTTTGCAGGGAATCTTCGCCCAGGGTTGGTCCGATGATGCGCGTCTCGACAATTTTCAGCGGGACGGGCAGAGAGCCGTAGCGCAATTGGATTGCCAGCGCGTTAGCCTCTTCCGCCGTGAATTTACCGGTAATGCGGCCAGCCCCTTCGGTGATGGGCGTTTCAATTCTTGGCGTGGAGATGACTTCCTTATCCAGTACAATGCCGAGGAATTGGCCTTGATGAGTAGTCGAATAATCGGCAAAGATCTGCCGGCCTTTATCGGTAAGTGTAAACCGTATTTCATAATTCCTGAATTCATCCGCGCCAACCTCGACGGTTTTCAAGTCGCTGCCAGTCATGACGGTCGGATAGATCGGCGCGGGCGGCGTTTCAGGCTGGGCGGCTGCTTCAGGTGTTGTGCCAGGCGCGGTTGTAACATCCGGGGCGGCAGTCGGTGTGGCTGTTTCTTCGGGTGCTGCCAGACCAAAATCGGTCTCGATGACAGTACCCACTGGAGGAGGGTTATTGCCCATATCCACAAATTCCAATAAGCCGGTTCTTTGTAGAATTGTCAGGACAGCCTCCGAATCTTCCAGCCCGGGGAATTCGCCAACAATGCGGCGGTCGCCGGCCACCTGAATGACGTTTTCGCTTACCCCCAGCGCGTTGGTGCGGTTTTCGATAATTGTGCGGGCGACTGAAAGCGCGTCCGGGTCAACGGCCGTATTGGCCGGCAGATCGGCTTCCAGCAACACTTGCAGTCCGCCTTGCAGGTCAAGACCCAGGCGCGGGCTGACGCTGCGCTGCATTACCAGTTCGCCGTTGATTGGATTAGTGACTTTGAGCGTATTACTCGCGTCGATCCACATGGCCAAAGCGGACATAAATAGTATGATAATCAATCGTGTGTACTGATTTTTAAACATACGTCGCAGTCTCCGTTCATAAAAATACCAGCCAAAGGCTGGCGGCGCGGGTGATTATACCCCCATTGAAATAGGGTGGGTAGGGCAGGATTGTGCGGGGTCAAGTACGCTTTACCGTTTCAGCGAGAAAATCCATTACTTTTCGGCGGACTTCCTCGATATTCAATTTGTCTGTATCTAAAAATAGAGCAGCATGTTGGCGGGCGTGACTCAACCGCCGCTGCTGCTCGGCCCAATCGGCCTCACTCCAATTTAGATTCCGCCTTTTACATGTGACCGGATATGAGGCGTCGAGAAAGATCAATATATCCGGGTTTGTCAACCGGTACCACATATCCTTTACATAGGAATGCTCCTGGGCAATGTGGCGTGCATTGTAGCCGCGCCTCTTCAACTCCGCCACCAACGTGGATTTACCCGAGCCGCAGGGGCCAACTACGCCGATAAGAATTTCCGCGAAATTTGTATTACCCCACATTGATCGGCAAGCGCACTGTCATACGGCGCACGTCGTCGCCCCGGCGTTTCAACACTTTAAGCACCACCACACTGATATCGTCTGCCGGTCGCCCACCGGCGAGGTGGACAGCCTCGCCAAGCAGCGCGTCAGCGATCCCTGACGGAGATGGATCCTGATCTTCCAACATGGCCTTCAGCGAAGTACAAACATCCATTGGCTGGCCGCGGCGCTCGCCGGCGTGGGTCAGCCCATCCGTAAACAGAACGATCGACAGCCCGGCCTCCACATGTATTTCGCTGATAACCGGCCGGACGCTGAGTGATACACCGATTGGCTCCGACTCAGAGTCGAGACAATCTATTTGCTCGCCGCGGGAGATGAACATCGGCACCGGATTGTTGCGGGTGATGACAACGGTATTGGTCTGCAGATCCACAGAGACGATATTCAAGGTGGAGATGACTTTGCCCTTCTTTTCGGTGTAGAGCAAATCCGAAGCCGCACGGGCGGCCGCCCCATCCCGCACACCTTCGGCCAGCAGCCCAATGACCTTGCGCACGACCAGCATCGAAACGGCTTTGGCGCCCTGCCCTGAAGTCTGCCCATCCGCCAGGACGACCGAGAGACCGCCATTGGGACGCTCGATGACTTCGAGTGTATCGCCGCTCTCTGAAACAGCATATTTATTGACTTTGGCAACTGCTATTTGTACTTCCATACCCTCATTGTACAACAAAAAGCCGTAGAGCGGGATTCCAATCCCGCCGAGAAATGACGGTTAAGATACTACTTCTTCTTTGCCAGGATAAATAGTAATGTGCTGGATTTAAACTCAACTATTTCTTTCCGGACCTCAAACCCGGCGCCCGCGAACAAGCCGATTAGTTCCGGGTTGAGTTCTCCCGGCTTACCCGGCGCCTCGCCCGTGGTGCGGAATAACCAGGCTGCCAGCCGCTCGAGCGGACGTTTGCCGGTGATCCATGCAAGCGGCAAAATGACCAGCTCGCCGTCTTGCGTGAGCACTCTGTGGATTTCCAACAGCGTGCGCGGGTCGAAGATGTACTCGCTGGGGAAGGTGAGCGCTACGCTCTTGAAAGTATCTTTCGCGAACGGCAAATTCTGCGCGAGACCGCGCGATAATTGGGCATCTATCCCTTTCTTGCGCAGGCGGCGCGCGGCCTGGCGGCTCATCTGGTGGCTTTCGTCCAGGCCGTAAGCCTGGAAGCCGTTCTTGTGCAGGGCAAGCTGCAAATGTCCCGGCCCGTGACCGAGTTCCAGCACGCGTGGCCCCTGGGCGTAGGGCAGGATCGAATACACCCACTCGTTCCAATGGTCGAGTGAAATCGCCGCCGCGACGAAATCATACGTCCAGGCAAACTGGTGGTAGAGGAGATGATAGATGGGACGGAGGATGAACTGCAAGAAGCGCGTTGCTGTGGTCATTTGTTCCCGCATTTTTTAGCTATTGCCAGCAATCGAAAACTTGCCGCCAGCGCCGCCGTGGACTAGAAGTCCACGGCTAGAGTTACAAAGTCCGCTCAAGCGGACTGGAAACAAAACAAGGGTTCGACCAGCCTCGTGTTCAGGATGGTCAAACCCCTGTCTGAATTTGCGCGGGAAAAAGTGTGCGCGTCGGTTCGAGTTCTACGAACCGGTTTCGGTTGTGGCGCGCTTGCGTGAGACGACCTTCTTGGTGGCCTCGACTACTTCGCCGCCGCGCGTTTTGACTTCTTGGGCAAGCTTCTCGTAGTTTGCACGTGCTTCAGCCACGGCCGCTCCAGCGCGGGACAATGCCTCTTCAGCAGTTTGTGAGGCTTTGTCGCGCAACTCGATGCTTTTCTCCTTGAGCAGCGCGCGTGTCTCTTCGCCGGATTGCGGGGCCAAGAGCAGGGCTACTACTGCGCCGGTCAAGCCGCCGACAACAAACCCGATCAGGAACGCTCCAAAATCATCACGGTCAGACATTTTATCTCTCCTTTCGCAAATGAGAAAGAACGATTATTTTCGTTTCAGTCCGAAAAGGTCAAATAACTTTCGCATACCGGCCAGATAACTGTTCAGTTTGATGACCGGCTCCACTAAGTTCTCGCTCAAGAAGCTGGTTGTGCCGCGCAGTGTATTTACTGTCTCGTTGGTCGCATCCAGGATGGGTTTGACCTCGTTCTGCAACAGGTTGATCAGGGTGGCAATCTGGATGACCAGGATGACCAATGCCGCGCCGATGACCAGCGACTCGAATGCCATGAAGATAATGAAGATGTCGCGAATTTTTGCGGTTGGTGTGCTGTCCTGCAGTAGCCCGACGACGGCCAGTACGATCAATGCCAGAAAAACCAACCCGCCCAGAGCTATCCACAGGATCATCAAACGCTGGCGGCGCAGGGTAACTGCTGAAGCCGCGGCTTCTTTAGGGCTAAACGCGTCCGGATTGTATTCGGCCATTCGAAATATTATAGCATGTTTTTATCTTTTTATCATTGCCTCTTGACTTTTTGTGTAAACTTTGCTATTCTTAATCTACCGACCGGTCGGTAGGTTGCCATGAATAGAGAAAATATCCTTGATGCTGCTGCTCAAATATTTCGTCAAAAGGGCTTTCATGCTGCCTCCATGCAGGATATTGCCGAAGCGGTCAATCTCCAAAAGGCCAGCCTGTACCACCACGTTACCAGTAAGCAGGAAATTCTGTTAGCTTTGCTCGATCAAGCTCTCGATCTGCTGATTGACCGCCTTTCGGTCGTGATGGAACAGGATTTGCCAGCCGACGAGAGACTGCGCCAGGCCGCCAAATGTTATCTCGGTATCTTGACCGAAAAAGTGGATCTGGCCTCCGTCCTCCTGCTCGAGCATCGTTCCCTCGAACCGAAATATCACTCCCGCCACATCCCCCGCCGCGACCGCTTCGAACGGTTGTGGCGGGATTTGATTCAAGAGGGCATAGATGCCGGTAAGTTTTGCGCTACTGACGCGACGCTGACTGCCCGCGCCCTGCTTGGAGTGCTGAACTGGACGATCACGTGGTACAAGCCTTCCGGCCCGCTGACGATAGATCAGATCGCTGACCACATTGCAGACCTTTTCCTGAATGGATTGTTGTGCCGACAATCGCCGATGGCTGATGGCTGATGGCTGATGGCTGATAACTAATGGCTTCGAACCCTTCCTTACAACAGTTCACCACCTCCGGCGGCGCGCAGATCTTCCGCCTGCCGCTGGAGGCGTTTCCCAGGTTCTGGGCCTACGCCTACCTGGTGCTGGTGGAGGATATGGTCGTGCTGATAGATACCGGCTCCGGCAGCGAGCGCTCCAATGCCGGGCTGGTTTCCGGCTTCGAGCAGGTGGGTCAGCAGACCGGCAGGCCAATGCGCCTGGAATACCTGACCGACATCCTGATCACCCACGGCCACATTGACCACTTCGGCGGACTGGTCCACCTGCATGGAAAAACCCGCGCCCGCGTCGGCATCCACGAACTCGATTTGCAGACGGTCTCCGGTCACGAGGAACGCCTGGCGCTGATGAGCCGCCGCCTGGGTGAATTCCTGGCCGAGGCGGGAGTCCCGGCCGAAGAGCGCGGCGCGATGATCACCATGTACAAATTCACCAAGGCGCTCTATCACTCTGTGCCGGTGGATTACACCTATGAAGCGGCGGGGATGAAAGTCGGGCCATTCGAGATGCTGCATCTGCCGGGGCATTGTCCGGGTCACGTGGCGATCCGGCTGGAGGATGTCATTTTCAGCGGCGACCACGTTCTCAAGCGCATCATCCCGCACCAGGCGCCGGAGAGCATCATCCAGTACATGGGAATCGGTCAGTACCTCGAATCGCTGGCGCGGCTGGATGGGTGGTCGAACGGGGCGCGGCTGGCGCTCAACGGCCATGACGCCCCCATCGGGAACCTTTCCGCCCGCATCGAGGCGCTGCGCCAGCTCCTGACCGAGCGCTTGGCGCAGACGCTGGAGATCCTGGCCGAGCAGCGCACCATTGCCGGCATCACTGCCCGGCTGTATCCGGACGTGGGCGGTTACAACGCCCTGCTGGTTCTGGAAAAGGTCGGCGCGTACGTCGAATACCTCTACCAGCGCGGCCTGCTGCGCATCACCAACATGGACGAACTCGAGGCGCAGACCGCCCCCGCTGCCGTCCTCTACCAACGGATCGAGCATCCCGCCGCCGCGCTGATCCTGGAATCCAACTTTTCAACCTGCCAACCTTCAAACCTGTAAACCTTAACCGAGGAGGAGCCATGTATTCTTTCGAACCCACAGATGAACAAAAAATGTTGATAGACGCTGTTAGCCGGTACGCGGCCAGTGACCTGCGTCCGGCGGCGCACGACGCGGATGAAAACAAGGAACTGCCTCCCAAGTTAATCAGCAAAGGCTGGGAACTGGGTGTGTTGCAGGCCTCAATTCCCGAAGCTTACGGTGGATTTGGTGACCGTTCCGCGGTTACCGGCGTGCTGGCCGCCGAAGAGATGGCGCACGGTGATTTGGCTGGCGCGCTGGCGGTCGGGACCCCGGGCCTATTCGCGCTCCCCATTCTTTTGTCCGGCTCCGAGGAGCAGAAGAGCCAATACCTGCCGCCGGTCATCGCGGCCGACTGGAAGGCCTACACCGCTGCGCTGATTGAACCGGCCTTCGACTTCGACCCTAATGACCTGAAAACAGTCGCCAAAGCCGAGGGCGGCGACTACATCCTGAACGGCGAAAAAACCTTTGCGCCGTTTGCCGCCAATGCTGAAGCAATGATCGTCTATGCCAAACTGGACGGGGCAACGAAGGGATTTATCGTCCCGAAGGGCGCGGCCGGGCTGAAGGTCGGTGAGGAGCGGGAGAAATTCATGGGGCTGAACGCCATCCCGTTCTTCAAGGTCACGTTGGAGGGTGTGAAAATCCCCAAAACCAATCTGCTGGCTGGTGACTTTGCGCCGGTGCTGGATGCCAGCCGTGTGGCGATTGCGGCCATGGCCATCGGTGTGACGAAAGCCGCCTTTGAATATTCGCGCGATTATGCCAAGGAGCGGGATGTCTTTGGTGTAAAGGTGGCGCAGAAGCAGGCGATTGCTTTCATGCTGGCCGAGATGGTCACCGAAATCGAAGCCATCCGCATGTTGGTCTGGGAGACGGCCTGGATGATTGACAAGGGCCACGCGGAGGCCAGCAAGCAGGCCTATCTGGCCGCGACAGGTGCGATAGATATGGCCATGATGGTCACCGACCGCGCCGTGCAAATCCTGGGCGGCCATGGCTATATCCGTGAGCATCCGGTGGAAATGTGGATGCGCGAGGGGCGTGGCTTTGCCACGTTTACCGGCCTGGCAATGGTCTAAGTCACATATTGTCATTCTGAGCCGCGCAGCGGCGAAGAATCTCCCTGTAGTGAGGAGACCCTTCGCTCGCCCCTTCCCCTTCACTTCGTTCAGGGTCTGGGCTTTGGCTCAGGGTGACAAGAAGGAGAGATACTAATGATTGACTTTGAAACTCCCGAAAAAATTGTTGGTGTTTGCACCGTCATCAAGACCGTTGCCGACAACATGATGCGGCCGGTCTCGCGCCACTTTGACGAAAACGAGCACGAAATCCCGTGGGATTACATCAATTTCATGCACACCGCGGCGCGGGCGATGGGCGGCAGTTCGATGGCGCCTGGCGACAGCAAGAAAGAAGGCCCGCGCATTGGTTTTCAGCGGCTGGCGCACATGGTCGAGATGCTCTCATGGGGCGATGCCGGCATTTACCTGGATACGCCGGGCGGCATGTTGGGCTCAGCGGCGGTCTCTGCCACCGGCACTCCGGAGCAGAAAGAGCGTTTCCTGGCTCGTTTCCGCGGTGAGACCCCGACCTTCGACGCCATGTGCATGACCGAGGCCGGAGCCGGTTCGGATACCTCCGCCATCCGCACCACAGCCGTGCTGGACAAGAACACCAAAGAGTGGGTGCTGAATGGCGAGAAGATTTTCGTCACCGCCGGACACAAGGCTTTGGTCGACTCGCAGGGCTTTATCGTCGTCTGGGCGACGATTGACCCCTCGGCCGGCCGCGCCGGCATGAGGCCGTTCGTGGTCGAGGCCGGCACACCCGGCTGCCAGGTGACCAAAATGGAGCACAAACTCGGCATCCGCGCCAGTGACACGGTTTCGATTGTGTTGCAGGATTGCCGCGTACCATTCGATAACATCCTGGGCAGTCCGGAGGTGGTCACGGACAAAGCCACCACCGGCTTCAAGGGCGCTATGGCCACCTTCGACGCGACGCGGCCGATCGTTGCTGCTCAGGCCATCGGTCTGGCACGCGCCACGCTGGAACTGCTCAAGGAGATGCTGGCCGAAAAAGGCGTTACCATCCGTTATGGCTTGCCGCGCCAGAAGTTGACTTCCATCGAGAAGGATGTGATTGATATGGAAATCCTGCTGCGCTCAGCCTGGTGGCTGGTGCTCAAGGCGGTCTGGATGATGGACAACGGCAAGCCGAATGCTCTGGAGTCCTCAATGAGCAAAGTCCGTGCTGGTGATGTGGTCAATAGGATTACCCAGAAGGCGGTCGAAATCATGGGGCCGTTGGGTTACAGCCGTGAATACCTGCTCGAGAAGTGGTTCCGGGACGCCAAGATTTCAGATATTTATGAAGGCACCGGCCAGATCAACCGGCTGGTGGTGGCGCGGCAGATACTTGGCTATCGCTCGAGCGAGTTGCGTTAGTTTCAGGTGTTCCCGTGTCAAGTGTCAGGTGTCACGTGACACTTGACACCTGATACCTGACACTTTGAAAAGGAGAGATTGATATGCAAAACTATCATGTTCACAACGCTGTTGTCATCGGCGCAGGGACGATGGGCGCGGCGCTGGCCGCGCACCTAGCCAATGCTGGTGTGCCGGTGACGCTACTGGATATTGTTCCTAAAGACGCGCCTGCCAGCGATAAGGGAGGGCGTAATAAGATTGTCAACGAGGGTTGGGAGCGCTGCATCAAAGCCCGCCCGGCCAACCTGATGTCCTCGGATCTGGCGACCTTCGTCAAACTTGGCAATCTCGAAGACGATTTCGATGTCATCGCCAAAGCCGATTGGATCATCGAAGCCATCATCGAGCGGCTGGACATCAAGCGGCAGTTGATGGCGCGCATTGACAAAGTGCGTAAGCCGGAGGCTATCATCAGCACCAACACATCTGGCATTCCGGTCAAGGATATCGCTGCCGAGTGCTCGCAGGGCTTCAAGCAGCATTTCCTCGGCACGCACTTCTTCAACCCGCCGCGCTATTTGAAACTGCTGGAAGTCATTCCGACAGCCGACACACTGAAAGAAGTGACCGAATTTATTGCATGGTTCGGGGAATACCGGCTGGGCAAAGGCATTGTCCTGTGCAAGGATACGCCCAACTTCATCGGCAACCGCGTCGCCTTTGGCACGGCCGCCTTCGCCATGAACTACTTCCTCGAGAACAATTACACCGTGGACGAGGTGGACGCGCTGACCGGCCCGCTGATGGGCCACCCGAAGACGGCCACCTTCCGGCTGATTGATTTGGTCGGCGTGGACGTGTGGGAGCATGTCGGCAAGAACCTGGCCCCGCTCATCCAGCACGACAAACTGGCGCTGAAATATCTCGAAGCCGAAGGCGCCAACAACCTCATTCATACGATGGTCGAGCGCGGCTGGCTGGGCAACAAGACCAAGGTCGGCTTCTACAAGGAAGTCCGCACGGAGGACGGCAAGAAGGAATTCTGGCCGCTCGACTTGCAGAAACTGGAACACATCCCGCCGACCAAGCCGCGCTTCGATTCGGTCGGCAAGGCCAAGGACCTCGCGACGCTGGGCGAACGATTGAAAGTATTCCTGGCCGAATCCGACCGCGGTGCGCAGCTCATCCGGGCGCTGACCTTGCAGGGTTTCCAGTATTCGGCTTCGCTCATCCCCGAGGTGGCCGACACGCCCAATCCAATTGATGACGCCGTGCGCTGGGGCTTCATGCACGATTCCGGGCCGTTCGAAATATGGGATATGCTTGGCGTGGCCGAGACGGTCGAGCAGATGAAAGCCGAGGGCTTCGCGCCCGCCGAATGGGTTGTAACCATGCTCAAGTCCGGTTGCACTTCGTTCTATCATTATGAAGGTGATAGCAAAGTCGGCGTTTATGATGTTGTCAAAAAGAGTTATGTCCCCATCACCCGCGCGCCGGGGCTGGTGATTCTGAGCGAGTTGAAACGGGCGAAGAAAGTCATCAGTGAGAATGCTGGCGCGAGTTTGTACGACATCGGCGACGGGGTGGCGCTGGTCGAGTTCCATACCAAGATGAACGCCCTGGACGCCGACATTATCGGCCTGGTCAACGAGGCGCTCGACCGCGTCGAGCGGGATTTTGCCGGGCTGGTGGTGGGCAATGAGGCCGACAATTTCTCGGCGGGCGCCAATCTGTTCATGATCGTGGTCGCCGCCCAGCAGGGCATGTGGGAGATGCTCAAGCAGGCGGTGGCGGCGCTGCAGAACCTGAACATGCGCATGCGCTACTCGGCCAGGCCGGTGGTAGTCGCTCCGGCTGGACTGACGCTGGGCGGCGGATGCGAGATCACCATGCATGCTTCGCGCGTGGTGGCGGCGGCCGAGACCTATATTGGACTGGTCGAACTTGGCGCGGGCGTTATCCCGGCCGGCGGGGGGACGAAGGAGATGATGCGCCGCATCCTCAACCCGTTGATGCGCGTGCCAAGCGCCGAAGCCCTGCCAGGCCTGATGAAAGTCTTCGAGCAAATCGGGCAGGCCAAAGTAGCCACCAGCGCCGAGGAGGCGCGCCAGTTCGCCATCCTCGGCCCGGCTGACCGCGTGGTGTTGAGCCGCGATCATCTGCTGACCGAGGCCAAGAAGGAAGTGCTGCACATGGCGGCCACCGGTTTCAAGCCGCCCGCGCCGGAGATGGTTTACGCGGCTGGCCGCGACGCTCTGGCTGCGTTACGCGTCGGCGCATGGTCGTTCAAGGAAGGCAAGTACATCACCGAGTACGAAGGCGTGATGGCCGCCAAACTGGCCAACGTGATGACCGGCGGCGATCTCTCCCGCCCGACTTGGGTCAGCGAGCAATACATCCTCGACCTGGAGCGCGAGGCCTTCCTGTCGCTGTGCGGCGAGCAGAAGACGCAGGAGCGCATGTGGAGCCTGCTGAATACGGGTAAGCCGTTGAGGAATTAAACCTGTACACGGATTGCACGGATTACACGGAGTCACACGGATTTCCCATAGGTTTTTGTTGGAGGCAGGACGATGCAGGCTCGCAGAGATATGACACCGAAAAAGCCATTCGAGGGCAAGTATGCCGACCTGAGTGAGACGATTATCAACATGTTCTATCAGGTGCATAACGAACTCGGATTTGGTTTCAGTGAAAAGGTGTATCAGAAAGCGTTTGCCATTGCCTTGCGTGAGTCTGGCTTCAAAGTGGATGAGCAGGTTGCCATCAAGGTTTACTATCACGGCCAGGTTGTAGGTGAGTTTTTCGCTGATATGGTCGTCAACGATGTCATCTTGTTGGAATTGAAATCCGTTGACTCCATCGTTGATGAACATGAAGCTCAATTGCTCAACTATCTCAAGACCACCGAAATCGAAGTTGGTTATGTACTTAACTTTGGGAAGTCAGCAACCCTCAAACGCAAAATCTACGACAACGAGCACAAGGGCTCCCTGCGCTGGACGAAGAAGTAAAAGAAATAATCCGTGCTTATCAGTGAAATCCGTGTCATCCGTGTACAACAAGGAGAAACACTATGACAACTCGTGAAGCTGTAATCGTATCAGCCGCCAGAACACCCGTCGGCAAAGCCAAGCGCGGCGGATTGGCAACTGTCCGCCCCGATGAACTGACCGTACTGGTGATCAAGGAATTACTAAAACGAACACCGGCGCTGGATCCCAAAGACATCGAAGACGTCATCCTCGGCTGCGCATTCCCAGAAGGCGAACAGGGCATGAACATGCCGCGCGCCGTCGTCATCCGCGCCGGGCTGCCGGAGAGCGTGCCGGCCGAGACCATCAACCGCTACTGCTCGTCGGGCGTGCAGGCCATCGCCCATGCGGCCTATGCCATCATGTCCGGGCAATTGGACGTCGCCATCGCTGGCGGCGTGGAATCCATGTCCATGGTGCCGATGATGGGCTACAAGTTTTCACCCAATCCGCAATTCGCCATGGACTTGCCGCAGTACTACACCAACATGGGCCTGACTGCCGAAAACGTCTCGGTGAAGTACAACGTCAGCCGCGCCGACCAGGATGCCTTCTCGCTGACCAGCCACCAGCGCGCTGCCGAGGCGGTCAACACGGGCCGCTTCGACCCCGAACTGGTGCCTGTGGACGTGGAAGTCAAAGAAATGGGGCCGGAAGGCAAGCCGGTGACGAAGAAATTCACCGTCAAGCGCGACGAAGGTCCGCGCGCCGACACGACCATCGAAGCGCTCGCCAAACTCAAGCCGGCCTTCAAAGAGGGCGGCGTGGTGACAGCCGGCAACTCGTCGCAGATGTCGGATGGCGCGGCGGGCGTGGTGGTTATGTCTGCCGAAAAGGTCAAGGCGCTCGGGCTCAAGCCGCTGGCGAGATTCGTCTGCTTTGCGGTGGGCGGCGTGGCGCCGGAACTGATGGGCATCGGGCCGGTGGTCGCCATTCCGAAGGCGCTCAAGATGGCCGGGTTGACGTTGAACGATATTGATATAATCGAACTCAACGAAGCCTTCGCCGCGCAGTCGCTGGCCGTCGTTCGTGAAGTCGGGCTGTACCCCGAGAAGGTCAACGTCAACGGCGGGGCGATCGCCCTCGGCCATCCGCTGGGCTGCACCGGCGCCAAACTGACCACGCAACTCATCTACGAGATGGCGCGCCGCAAGTCGAAGTACGGCATGGTTTCGATGTGCATCGGCGGCGGCATGGGCGCGGCGTCCATCTTCGAGAACTTGCAGAACTAATCTCATAGTCGGATAGTCAGGTAGTCTTATAGTCACATAGTCCGTGGCTTGGCATTACCAAGCCTTTTGACTGAATACTTGACCAACTGCCTATCCGACTACAGACTATCAGACTATCAGACTATTCGACCATCAGACTGTCCGACTAATAGACAAGGAGACCAAAATGCCTCTAACAGTCGCAGACCTCATGTCCAAAATGCCCGGCGCGTTCCTGCCGGAAAAAGCCCCCGGCCTGGATGCTGTCATCCAGTTCAAGTTCTCCGGCGCGGAAGCCGGCGAGTGGTACGCGGCCATCAAGGATGGCAAGTGCACCGTCACGCAGGGCGCGCACCCCAGCCCAAAGATGACCCTGTCCGCCGACTCTGCCGATTACGTCAAAATTTTTACTGGCGAAATGGATGGGATGCAGGCTTTCATGCAGGGCAAGATCAAACTGGCCGGTGACTTGAACCTGGCCATGAAACTGATGACGATGTTCAAGATACGGTAAAGCAGATGTTGGGCTGACAGATTTCTTTTTAGGCAGTACCGCATAACTTGCTATTTGAACTTCCAAAAGGCGCCTTGCCCTGCCAAAAAGGCAGAAATGCGGATCTTTTATAGAAAATCAAAGGGGGGATTGCGAGCCGCTGCTTGCAATCATTCCGTTTCATCCAATTCATCAACGGGCGAATGTAGAACGATAACTCGCACCCATCGTCTGACATTATATTCCAAAGTCAGGCGTACAACCCCCAATCTAACGCCCCTGGCTCCTCCATCATCGAGAAATCCCACGGCTCCATGCCGAGTTCCAGCGTCACCGGTTTACCGACCGCTTCCTGCGCCTTCTGGCGGATGGTTTCGATCATCGCCGGGCCGTAAGGGCAAAATGGCGTGGTCAGGATGATGTACATCTTGACGACCTCCTCCTCGACCTCCACCTTGCGGATCAACCCCAATTGCAGCACATTCATACCGATCTCCGGGTCCACCACTTCGGCCAGTTTTTCGCGCAGCGGCTGGACCAGGTCGGGATGCGTCTCGTGAATATTCCAGCGGATTTCATTTTTTTCTTCGTTGTTCATCTTCCATCAACCTTGCCAATCTGCAACTCGTAACTCGCAACTCGCACTCCATCACTTTTCACTCGTCTGCACAATATATGTGCATTGCGTGTCGCCGCTCAAGATGCACTTGACTTTTTCAGCCGGGACGGCCAACATGCGTGAGATGAGCGTATGGTCCACCGTGCAGACTTCAGGATGGTTCTGGCTGATTTGCAGGTAAGGGCAGGTGATTTCATGGATGTGGTAGCCATCGGCGGCCTTCTCCCATTCGATGTTAAATCCCTCCTCGGCCAGCAGGCGTTTCATAAATTCCAGCCGTTCTTCCAGCGGCATGTCTTTCATTTGCTCGGCGTACTCTGCGGCCATATCTTCGGCCATTTGCAGAAACAGCTTGCTGACAAGCGGCTCGGGCAACGATTCCTTCAACTGGTCGAGCAGACGCGAGGTCAGGCGCAGGTAATGAGTGGGGAAACGCTCGCTGCCGGCCTCGGTCAGGTAGTAGACCAGGCGCGGCCGCCCGACCCCGTGCCGTTCTTCCTCTGCCGCGACCAGGCCCTCGACCTGTAGATTGGTCAGGTGGTGGCGCACCGAGATGGGGTTAATGCCAACCGCCTCGGCCAATGCATTGATGGTCGTGCGCGGCTGGCGTTGGATGGTTTGCAGAATTCGGTCGCGCGTGCTTTTCATTTCTTACCTCTTCTATGCTGTAAAGAGTATAACAGGCCTGTTGAACCTTGTCAATATACTAGAATATTATCATAAATATTGACATATCTCCCCGCGCGTGCTATAATCCCGTCGCATTGGAATCCGAAGTCTTCGCGAAGCACCCTGTAAGGGCCAGACTTCGGGATTTTGCGACATGTGCGAAGTCTGGAGACTTCGCACTCCGCAACAAACGGCAAGGAGTCTTTAATGTCCGAGTTAGTCGTAAAAAATCTCCACGTCAGCGTCGAAGGCAAGGAAATCCTCAAAGGCCTCGACCTGACGGTGAAACAAGGCGAAGTCCATGCCATCATGGGCCCCAACGCGACAGGCAAGTCCACACTGGCGTATACGCTGATGGGCCACCCGTCCTACACCGTGACGAGAGGGGAGGTTTGGTTCAAGGGGCGGAACATCCTCGAATTGGAAGCCGACGAGCGTTCGCGGCTGGGGCTGTTCCTGGCTTTCCAATACCCGGTCGCCATTCCTGGCGTGACAGTGGCGAATTTCCTGCGCACGGCAATCAATGCCCGCCGCCGCGCCGCCAATCCCGAAGACAAGGGCATGCCCATCCCTGAGTTTCGCAAGATGCTCAAAGAGAAGATGGAACTCCTGAAAATGGATTCCGTTTTTGCCGGACGTTACCTGAACGACGGTTTCTCCGGCGGCGAGAAGAAGCGCGCTGAGATTTTGCAGATGGCTACGCTCAAGCCCGAAATTGCCATTTTGGACGAGACAGATTCGGGTCTGGATATTGACGCCTTGCGCATTGTGGCGGATGGTGTCAACGCACTGACCGGCCCCGACCTGGGCGCGGTGGTCATCACACACTATCAGCGTTTGCTCAACTACATCAAGCCGCAGTTCGTCCACATCATGCTCGGCGGGCGGATTGTCGAATCCGGCGGCGCGGACCTGGCGCTGCACCTCGAAGAGCAGGGCTATGACTGGGTGCGCGAGAAGTACGAGAATGGAGAGAGTAGTAATAAATAGAGAATAGAGAGTAGTTTTGCACTCATGCACTACTCTCGACTCTCTATTCTCTACTCACTGATGTTGCCATGAGCGAAGACGCTAAGATTTTACAAGACATCGGCCAATACAAATACGGCTTTCACGACGCCGATAACTACGTGTTCAAATCCGGCCGGGGATTGAACCGCGCCGTGGTGGAAAATATTTCGCGCATGAAGGGCGAGCCGCAGTGGATGCTCGACTTCCGATTGAAAGGGCTGGAACATTTTATGCAGCGCCCGATGCCAACCTGGGGCGCGGACATCTCCGGCCTCGACTTGGACAATATTTTCTATTACGTGAAGCCCACTCAGGCCTCCAGCGGCTCGTGGGATGATGTCCCCGACGACATCAAGAACACGTTTGACAAACTTGGTATCCCGGAAGCGGAACGCAAGTTTTTGGCTGGCGTGGGCGCGCAGTATGAATGTCTGAGCGGCGATGCCCGCGTTTACACCGCGCGTGGTATTGTCCCTATCTGTGAGATTGTCCCTGGCGATGTGGTCTTTTCGCTGGACGAGGAAACAAACGAAATTCGGCCTTCTCCCGTCAAGGCGACCATGCCGAAAGGTGAGTGCCCTGTTTTCGATGTCAAGGTTGGCACGCGCACAATCCGCTCAACCGAGAATCATCCTTTTCTAACGCTGGAATATCGCCGCGAGGCTGGCCGCCAGCGCGGACGGTATACGCGTGCCTGGAAATATCTGCGTGAATTGCGGGCAGGCGATTTGGTTGCGGTTGCCAAAACTCTCCCCGATGTGGGGCAATCTTATGCGCTGCAACAGCCGGTGATAAAGACGAAAGTTGTGGGTCGCAATCAATCGGTTGAATACTCTCTCGACATCACCAATCGCTATAATCCGGTCACGCTGCCCCGACAAACATCCGAGGATTTGATGTGGTGGCTTGGGCTATATGTTGGCGACGGGTTTGCTCACTGTTGTCAAGGGGCGGATAAAGCCCGCGTTGAGTTTGCCATCCCTGAAACGGACAAAACCTTACGCTCAGAATTCAATAGCGCGACAACGCGCCTGTTTGAATTATCTGCTGCCAATGGTGACCCATATCGGATGACAGTTTATTCAACAATTGTCGCCCGCTATCTGGAAGTCAATGGCTTTGCAGGCGGCGCGCTCGAAAAACGCGTTCCTACATGGGTGGCATCTTTGCCGCAATCGCAAATCCTGGCTTTTCTCGGCGGCTATGTGGATGCCGATGGCTATGTACGCGATCATCCGAAGAATCACGATGTCATCCTGACCAGCGGCAATAAAGAGCTACTGCAAGATGTCCGCAATTTGGCAGCATTGTGTGGTCTGCCAACGTCAAATATTCATCGTTTTGAGTCAAGACATCCTCATGATGAGACCAGAACAATTGTCGGCTATCGCATGGAAATGTCGGGCAATTTCGAGCGCCTGGGTTGCCGTTCGGCGCAACGGACTTCCCGCTTGGGTAAACGGAAGTTCCATCATACCTATTCCAGCGCCGAGGGGACGACGTTCCGCAATCACACCAACGAATCTCTCGGTTATGTTCGTATCAATTCCATCACTCCTGTGGGAAGCGAACCTGTTTATGATATCGAAGTGGCTGGCCCGCACAACTTTGTCGCCGAAGGCCTTATCGTTCACAATTCCGAGATGGTCTACCACTCCATCCAGGAGCATCTTGAAAAACTGGGTGTTATCTTTCTATCCATCGAAGACGGCCTGCGCCAGCACCCGGATCTGTTCCGCGAGTATTTCGGCACCGTCATTCCAATCGAAGATAACAAGTTCGCCGCGCTGAATTCGGCGGTCTGGTCGGGCGGGTCATTTGTCTACGTGCCGAAGGGCGTGAAGGTGGATTTGCCCCTGCAAGCCTATTTCCGCCTGAACATTGCCAACGTCGGCCAGTTCGAGCGCTCGCTCATCATTGTGGACGAGGGCGCGTATGTGCACTACACGGAGGGTTGCACCGCACCCCAATACACCACCGACTCCTTCCACTCCGGCGTTATCGAAATCATCGTCAAGAAGGGTGCGCGCTCACGCTACACCACCATCCAGAACTGGTCCACCAACGTCTACAACCTGGTCACGCAGCGCGCCAAAGTTTTTGGTGATGCCACGCATGAATGGGTGGACGCGAATTTGGGATGTCTGGCAGAAGGCTCTACGGTGACAACGCCAGATGGAATTAAGACCATAGAGTCCCTGCAAGCTGGGGATAAAGTCCTATCTTACGATGAAGCAGAGGGGCGACTATGCTTTCGAACTGTTACTGCCAAGCGATTCTCTGGGCATCAGCCTGTTCACACAGTATCAGGAGGCGAGCGACGATTGCTGGTGACGGCGAACCATCCCTTTTACTCATATCACTACAATCCAGACGTGGCAAAGAAAAGCCGTCGCTACCGCCTGGGCTATGTACGCGCCGATCATCTCAAGAGAGCCATTCTACCGCGCAGATCATTGGATTATGGCAAACCGTATTTATTGAGTATCCCCAGCCTGGAAACAAAGTTTGAGTCCTATAATCAGTATGCTTCTGATTTGGTGATGACGCGCCAGCGCTCCTCCCGCATGACAATTGGAGAATATTCCACTGATGATTTGATGTGGTTGTTGGGCTATTGGGTTGGAGATGGAGACATTGACATCATTCCTGCAAAAACTGCAGATGTTATTCGTTTTGCGAGAGTGGGTTTTTCCACTCCCCGCCAAGATCGAGCGCGGGAACGTCTGATGGGTGTGATGACCAATATCATTGATGTAGAGCCCACGGAAGGTACAGATGGCCATTATCTGGCCTGGAATAGTAAGGAACTGGCCGAGTTCTTTAAGTTAAATGGGTTTGGCGGCAAGGCGGCGACAAAGCGCGTGCCTCAATGGGTGTGGTTTATTCCCGAATCGCAGCGACTGGCTTTTGTTGCTGGCTATCTGGATGCAGATGGTTTCGCGAACGAATATGGTTTTCACATTCGTTCTGCCAACCGCTCGCTGCTGGAAGATATCGCCTCACTTCTGGTAACTCTGGGAATCACTGCCCGCCTGCATACGGAATTCATCGAGCCTCGCAAAGTAAAAATCCTCGGCGTCGAGTGCGTCGCTCATGGCGCGTACCGCCTGAGTTTCAGGCTGGATGAGCGCTTTCTGCCGCATCTTAGCTTCGCGACGAACGAGAAAATTCGCCACCAGAAACCGCGTCAAAATCAGATGGGGCGGAAGGTTGGCCGCTCTACCTTGACCCTTGGCGATGATGTCGAAATCGTCAAGGTTGAAGTATCTGAACTCACTGAACATGGTGTCCCCACATGGGACATCGAAGTGGACGGCACAGGCAATTTCATTTCGCAAGGTTTCATCGTGCACAATTCCAAATTAACTATGAAATACCCCTCCTGCTATTTGATGGAACCCGGCGCGCACGGCGAGATGCTCTCGATGGCCTTCGCCGGCCCCGGCCAGACGCAGGACGCCGGCAGTAAAATGGTTCACTTCGCGCCCAACACCAGCAGCAAAATCACCTCCAAGTCCATCTCGAGGGGCGGCGGACGCGCCTCGTATCGCGGCCTGCTCAAAGTATATAAAGGCGCGCACGACGTGAAATCCAATGCGGTCTGCGACGCGCTGCTGCTCGACCCGCAGTCCCGTTCCGATACCTATCCTTACATCGAAATTGACGAGGAAAATGTCACCATCGGCCACGAGGCCTCGGTCTCGAAGGTGGGCGAGGAGCAGTTGTTCTACCTCATGTCACGCGGCCTGAGCCAGGAAGAAGCCACCACCATGGTCGTTTCCGGTTTCATCGAGCCGCTGGTGAAAGAATTGCCAATGGAATATGCAGTTGAAATGAATCGCTTGATTCAACTTCAAATGGAAGGGTCGGTCGGGTAGGACAAATTGCCAATTTGTCCTACAGAGAATGCTTATGGAAGAGGAACCTAGAGTCGTTGTAACCAGTCGCACTCGCCGCCCGGAAACCGCTGCCAAACAGTTCGGTTTTACGGCGGATATGATTCCCGGTGGCGCGCTCAAAGACTACCGCGCCCGCGCTTGGGAGACGTTCAACCGTCTCGCCCTGCCGACAACTGCCGAGGAAGCCTGGCGGCGGACGGACTTGCGCGCTTTACCGGCGGACTCCTTCCGCCTGCCGAAAGACGGTGAATATCAAGGTTTACCACCCGTTCCGGCAGACTTATTGAAGCCGCTGGCAGCCGATGCACACGGCGGACAAATCGTCCTGCTGCCCGGCGGTTCCACCGTTGAACTGGCTGAATCGCTGACTCGTAAAGGCGTCATCTTCACTGACCTGCGCACCGCCGAGCATGACCACCCGCAACTGATTGCCAAAATGACTGACGACATTGTCCGCCCGGAAGAAGGCAAGTTTGCCGCGCTGGCCGCTTCGCTTGCGCAGAATGGCGTGGTATTATACGTCCCCAAAGGTGTGAACGTTGACCAGCCTTTGCACAGCATCCTGTGGGGGCCCGGCGCGGTCCTGGCGCATCTCTCGCACCTGCTCATCTGGCTGGACGAAGGCGCGTCGGCCACCTACGCCCACGAATCCGCTTCGCCGGATGAAAACAGCGCGGCTTTGCACGCTGGAATTGTTGAAATCAAAATCGGCGCTGGCGCAAATCTGCGTTTTGTTGAATTGCAGTCCTGGGGCCGCGGCGTCTGGAATTTTTCGCACGAGCGCGTGCAGGTCGGGCACGATGCTAACATGGATTGGATTTTCGGCGCGGTCGGCTCGCGCCTGACGAAAAACTTCTCAGAGTTGGAATTGGTTGGGGAAGGCGCGACAGGCCGAATGTCCGGTTTTTATTTTGCCGACGGCAGCCAGCACCTCGACCACGACACGCAGCAGAATCACCTTGCCCCGCATACCACGTCGGACCTGCTGTTCAAAGGCGCGCTCAAGGGCAGGAGCCGCTCGGTCTGGCAGGGCATGATTTACGTCGCCCCAGGCGCGCAGAAAACGGACGGCTACCAGGCCAATCGCAACCTCATCCTCAGCCCGGAGGCGCGCGCCGATTCCATCCCTGGCCTGGAAATTTTAGCCGACGACGTGCGCTGCACACACGGCGCGACGGTCGGCAAACTCGAACAGGAACCCCTGTTCTATCTCAAGTCGCGCGGCATCCCGCCTAAAGATGCCGAGCGGCTGATTGTGGAAGGATTTTTTGACCCCATTATGCAACGCATACCCTTTGAAGGCGTACGCGCCCGCTTCCAGCAGGCAATTTTTGAAAAGACGGCCGCAGAATGACAACCAAACCACTTGCCAATGACCGTAGTCGTATCTATAAAAGAAAACCTTCTCGGAGAGGGCCTATGGCACCCTATGGTTTTATGCGTTCACCCGGAATCGAACACGCCTTCGAGGTCGGCGATACCGTCGAGGTCTATTGCGACCACGAAAAAAGCAATGAGCGTGTGCGCGGTTGGATGAAAGGCGTTGTTGTCCAGGTGGATAACAAAATGGTGGCGGTGCAGTTCCGCACCAACATTTTCCTGACCGATGGCTGGATGGTGCCGGACCGCATCCTATGGTACCCACTCACTTCCGAGCATCTCCGCCCGGCCGGGACGCAGAAGAAACTGGGGAAGAAGGAAATCCTCGAATATTAGAGAATGAAGAATAGAGAGTGGAGAATAGTGACCACTAATCTCCACTCTCTATTTATAAAATCGTTATGACCCTCGACATTTCCCGCATCCGCACCGATTTCCCAATCCTGAGCCGCGACCTGCGCCCCGGCGTGCCGCTGGTCTATCTGGACTCGACAGCCACCGCGCAAAAACCCGTTGCCGTACTCTCGGCAATGGATTCTTTCTACCGCCTGAATAATGCCAATATTCACCGCGGTGTGCATACGCTGGCCGAAGAAGCTACCGCCATGTACGAAAATGGCCGTGAACTGGTCGCAAAGTTCATCAACTCGCCTTCCGTGAAGCAGATGATTTTCACGCGCAATGCCAGCGAATCATTGAATCTGGTGGCCTACACCTGGGCGCGCGCCAACCTGAAATCCGGCGATGTCATCATTCTAACCGAGATGGAGCATCACTCCAACCTGGTCCCCTGGCAGATGTTGGCGGCGGAGCGGGGCGTGAATCTGGAATTCATCCCGGTCACCGAAGACGGGTTGCTCGATTTGGAAGCCTACAAGAAATTGTTGGAACGCCTGCCGAAACTGGTGTCTTTCACGCACATGTCGAATGTGCTTGGTACGATCAATCCTGCTGCCGAGATCATTCGCCTGGCGCACGCGGCGGGTGCAATCACTCTCGTGGATGCGGCGCAATCCGTGCCGCATATTCCTGTGGATGTGCAAGCTCTCGACGTGGACTTCCTCGTTTTTTCGGCTCACAAGATGCTCGGTCCGACTGGAATTGGCGTGCTGTATGGTAAACAAGCGTTGCTCGAAAGCATGCCTCCATTTTTGGGCGGCGGCGACATGATCAAGGCCGTCCATTTGCGCACATTTACGCCAAATTCGATCCCGCACAAATTCGAAGCCGGAACGCCCGCCATCGCCGAGGCGGTCGGATTCGGCGCGGCGGTTGACTATTTGAATAAAGTCGGCATGGAAGCCATCGCCGCTTACGAACACGAAATTATTTCTTACGCACTGGAACGATTGGAAGAAATCCCCGGCGTAAAAGTCTTCGGCCCATCCGCAGAAAAGAAGGGCGGCGTGGCCGCTTTTACGCTGGAGGGCGTCCATCCTCACGACGTGGCTCAAATCTTGGATGGCGAGGGCGTGGCCGTGCGCGCCGGTCATCACTGCGCCCAGCCGCTGCACGAGAAGTTCGGCATCCCGACCACCACACGCGCCAGTTTTTACCTGTATAACACCCGCGCGGAAGTGGATAAATTGGTTGAAGGAATTTATAAAGTCAAGAAGATATTTGGCTAATAGTGTGTCAAGTGTTCCAGTGCCAGGTGTCAGGCTCCACTGGACACGTGACACGTGACACCTGACACCTGACACCTGACACCAGAGAACTTTATGGAAGACCTCTACCGCGAAATCATTATTGACCATTACAAAAACCCCGCTTATAAAGGCCGCCTCGACCCGCACGATATTTTCTTCGAGGATGATAACCCGCTGTGCGGCGACCACATCGCCGTCACTCTGCGCGTGGATAAAGCGGGGCGCGTCAGCGAATCCGCCTTTGACGGCAAGGGCTGCGCCATCTCGCAGGCCTCGGCCGACATGCTGATGGAATCCATCGTTGGCAAATCTTTGGACGAAGTCAAAACCCTGACTAAACAGGATGTGCTGGATTTGCTCGGCATCGAACTCGGCCCGGTGCGCCTGAAGTGCGCGCTGCTCTCGCTGAAAGTACTCAAGGCAGGCGTGTATGGGCTGGGCGAGGCGAGTGATGCGTTGGTCGAGTAGTCCTGTAGTCTGATAGTCAGATGGTCTGATAGTCGGATAGTCTTATGTTTAATTACACTCAGATTGACCCAGCGAAGGTCGGATTTATCGAGATTGCTCCTGCCAGTGAGTTACCGGCCGGCGAGCGCATGTTTGTGACAGCGGGCGATAGTTCCATCGTGATTTTCAACATCGCCGGAAATCTGTATGCCATTGCCGACCTTTGCTCACACGATGACGGTCAGCTCGGCGACGGGGATGTGGAAGGTTACGAAATCACCTGTCCGCGGCACGGGGCGCGGTTTGACATCCGCACCGGCAAAGTGACACAGATGCCAGCCGTGGTGGATATCCCCGCCTATCCGGTGCGGGTGAGGGAGGGGATGATCGAGATAGGGATTCCGCGAGGCCAATAAAAACAGTTTGACGTCTTTGGAAGGACCGGTCCCGGCTGGGGACAGGAATTTACCTTCGCCCGTACTGTTGAGGGTGGTAGAATCGGGCTGTTTGAGGTGAGACAGGAGATAAAAAGATGAGCGCAATCCAGACATTGGAAGTATCCCAGGATATTTTGGACTCGGCACGCCTCACGCTGTCCGATTTGAAGATGGAATTGGCAGTGTACTTGTACGTGCAAAGGCGGTTGTCGGTGGGCAAGGCGCGTGAGTTGGCGGGGATGTCACTGTGGGAATTTCGCCAGTTGCTGGCATCCCGCCAGATTGCGCCGCATTACGACGAGGCTGATTTGGGCGAGGATGTGGCGACGCTGCGCGAGATGGGGCGGCTATGATCGTCGTCAGCGATACATCCCCGTTGACGAACCTGGCTGCTATTGGGCAATTTGAGGTCTTGCGACGCCTATACGGCGAATTGCATATCGCTTTGGGGGCATGGGAGGAGTTGAATGCCGAGGGCAGGCGTTGGCCAGGCTGTGATGAAGTTGCAAATGCCGATTGGATACAACGTCGCCGCGTCCAAAATCAAACTTTGGTTGCAGCATTACGCCGCGATTTCGATAAAGGCGAAGCCGAAAGCATTGCCCTGGCTTTGGAACTTGGCGTTGACATTATCCTGCTGGACGAGAAAGAAGGTCGTCATGCGGCCCAACGCTTCGGTCTGCATGTGGTAGGTGTTGTAGGGGTGCTTTTGGAGGCCAAAGCAAAGAGGGTGATTGAGGGGTTGCAGCCTCATCTTGACGCTCTGCGCCAGACTGCCGGATTCTATTTGGGAGAGTCTGTCTACCAATCTGCACTTGAGTTGGCAGGTGAGGTGGCAGATTCTACGGTATAGCATTGTCCGGCTGTGGGCGGCGATGATGATGGTGGCATGGGTGGCATGTACGGCGCGGGCGACGAGCACGCAGGCAGCAACGATTGCGCCGGACGCAGTAAACTTTTTTGGCTATCCCGCCAGTTTTTGCTGCACTTCCTCTTCAATTAGGCGGGCGGCGGCGGGGAGCGCAGCGCCCACTTCGAGGCTGAGGCCGGCGCCCATCTCCACCTGCCCGGCTTCGATGCCGATCAGCGTGAGGCGGCATTCGGCGCGCGACGAGTACAGTGTGCGGCACAGTGCCAACGTCTCGGCCAGGCCCCAGCCGTGCGCGAACTGCGAATCGGGCGTGAAGGCAGATACTTGCTCCGGGCTGAGCCGGTGGATGGTCCCGGCAGGGGCGGAACTGTGGACGGCGTCCACGATGATGGCCGCCTCGGCCTCTGCCAGCAAATCCAGCAGCCCCAGGCCGATCAGTTCCACCGTTTTCGCCCACACTTCGGGCCGATTCGCCGTTTGCGGATACATTTCTCGCCACAAGCGGACAGCCTCCAGCCCGGCGGCGTCATCCCCGCGCAGGCTTTGTCCCGTCCCGATGACGATAATTTTCATGCCTGTTTTACCTTGCTCAAACGTAGGGCAGGTTTCCATACCTGCCACTATGGCGGGTATCCCTTCCGGGGACAAATGGAATCCGTCCTACTACTCGGCGGGTAAGAAACCCGCCCTACTTGACTTCGATTTTCAATTTCAGGAAATGCGTGGCGCACGAAATGCACGGGTCATAAGAGCGGACAAGATGCTCAGCGGTCAGCGTGGCCGCCTCCTGCGGCATGGCAACTAGCTGTGGCGCCAGGGCATACAGATCGGCTTCGATGCGCGGCAGGTTCTGGGCGGTGGGTGGGGTGATCTTGGCGAAAAGTACACACCCCTGCTCATCAATCTGATAGCGGTGATAGAGCAGGCCGCGCGGCGCTTCGGTTGCGCCGGCGCCCTCGCCAGCCTTGAGTTTCAATTCGAGGTGCGCCGCGCCTTCCGGCTGATAGGCCCTGACCAGTTGAATGGCCTCTGCGTAAAAATGCACCAGTTCGACTGCGCGGGCGATCAGGCTCTTGTAGGGATTGCGCAGCGGTAGTTTTAGCCCTGATTCCTTGAGCGCTACTCGCGCCTGCGGTAGGAATTGTTCGTGATTCAAATTCAGGCGTGAAATCGGCCCGACCAGGTAGGAGTTGCCATCCACCGCGTGGCTGTGCAGGGCGTTGGAACGCTTGACATGTGACTCGATGTAGGCCTTTTCGTATTCGGCAATCGGGAGTTTGCGGCCTTTGGACGACCAGATTACACCCTCGATGACGCCGTATTCATGCGGGTGGTTCAGGGCGACAAATTCGTAATCCACTTCCAGTTCAGGGTATGGCAGCGTGGCCGCCCAGCGCACGCATTCGCGCGCCGCCTCCAGTCCCCATTCCAAATCGGATAATAGCTTCTTGAGCGGTTCGGAATCGGGCCAGCGGTAGAATCCGCCAACGCAAACATTGACCGGATGCACCGAGCGTCCGCCGATGGCGATTAGAATCTGGTTGCCGATTTTCTTCAGCCGCAGAGCGGTCTTGACCACTTCGGGCGCAACCGCGGCCAGGGAGAGGGCACTTTCATGGCCGAGCAGGTCGGGGGCTTGCAGCAGGTAGATGTGCAGGGCGTGACTTTCAATGTACTCGCCGCAGTACATCAGACGGCGCAGGGCGCGCACCGGCGGCGTAACCGTGACGCCCAGAGCGTTTTCCAACGCGTAGACCGAACTCATCTGGTAAGCCACCGGGCAGATGCCGCAGATGCGGGCGGTGATGTCGGGCACTTCCTGCAAATAGCGGCCTACCAAAAAACCTTCAAAAAAGCGCGGTGGCTCGTAGATATCCAGCCGGATTTCGGCCGCCTGGCCGTCTTTTATGCCGATGTACAGGCCGCCTTCGCCCTCGACGCGCGCCAGGGCGGGGACTTCGATGGTCTTGTTCATTGGGGATCCTTGTGGGATGTGACCTCGGCGGAAAACAGGGTCTCGGCGGCTTTGCGGAACGCCGGGGCGTAACCGCTGATGTTGCGCAACAAGAGCGCCGTCTCGCCCGCGTATCGGTCAAGGGCGCGCAGGGTTGTGGTCAGCGATTCCGTGTTGGCATAGGCGACCGGGCCAAAGCAGCCGTAGCAGCCGCGCCCGTTGGCCGGGCAAATCGCTCCGCAGCCAGCCTGTACGGCCGGGCCCAAGCAGGGCATACCCTGCGCCACCGTCACGCAGGTCGTGCCGCGCAGTTTGCACTCCATGCAGAGGGTGTATTGCGGCAAGTTTGGCTTGCGTTTTTGCAGCAGCGCAGCCGTACACTCCAGCACCAGATGCTTGTTGACTGGGCAGCCCCAGATTTCCAAATCCACTTTGACATGTTCGGCGATGGCGGTGGATTTATCCAGGTATTCGAGATATTCGGGATGGGGATACACCATGCGCGCCAATTCGTCGGCATTACCGAAGTTGCGCAGCGCCTGGATGCCGCCGGCCGTGGCGCAAGTGCCCAGTGCAATTAGAAAGCGCGCCTCGCTACGTATCTGGCGGATGCGTTCCGCCTCGTGGGGTGTGGTCACTGAGCCTTCGACCATGGCCACCTCATAGGGCCCGGGTTTGACCGCCCGCGTGGCCTCCAGGAAATAGGCAATATCCACCGCGCCGGCCAGGTCGAGCAGGTCATCTTCCAGGTTCAGCAGGGATAACTGGCAGCCGTCGCAGGATGAGAATTTATAGACGGCCACAGAGGGTTTAATCGAGTCGCTCATTAGAATTCCTCCACGTTGAAGTACCGCTCCAAAGCGGAGAAGGGGAAGACCGGGCCGTCTTTGCAGATGAAGTACGGCCCCAACTGGCAGTGGCCGCAGGCGCCCTGTCCGCATTTCATATTGCGTTCCAGCGAGACATAAATCTGGTCGGTCGGGATGCGGCGGGCCAGGGCTTCGAAGACCACGAAACGGATCATGATTTCCGGGCCGCAGGTCAGCAGGGCGGTCTTGCGCGGGTCGACGCGGAAGTGATAGAACCACATTGGCACCACGCCGACGCGGCCGCTCCAGGTTTCATCGGCGCGGTCCACCGTGATTTGCACGTCAATATCAGCCTTGCGCCAAGAGTCGTATTCGTTTGAGTAGAGCAGGTCGCGCGGCGTGCGCGCCCCGTAAACCAGAATGACTTTACTGTAACGCTCACGGTTGTGAAGGATGTGATAGATGGCCGGGCGCAGCGGGGCCAGGCCGATGCCGCCGCTGGCGATGACCACGTCTTTGCCTTCGATTGCGTGCATCGGCCACGGCACGCCGAACGGCCCGCGCATACCGAGTCTGTCGCCGGCCTTCAAGCGGCTGATGGCGCGTGTGACATTGCCGACAAAGCGGATGGTGTGTCCCACCAGCCGCTGAGGGTTGTGCGGGTCGGAACTGATCGAGATGGCCGCTTCGCCGTAGCCGGGCAGATAGAGCATGTTGAACTGGCCAGGTTGGTAACGGTAGCGTTCCTGAACAGCGGCGCCATCGAAGCGCAGCCAGAAGGTTGAAATATCCTCTGTTTCGGGTGTGATGGCGGTGATTTCCGCCCAGTCGGGTTCGAGCAGGCGTTCGGGATGCGCGGCGCGGTGCGCGGCAGAGTGGATTGCAGTGGTTGTCATGCCTTGACCTCCTCGCGCAGGGCGGCAATTTCCTCGGTCAGGTCAATGCCGGCCGGGCACCAGGTGATGCAGCGCCCGCACCCGACGCAGCCGGGCGTGCCATATTGTTCCTTCCACGTGCCAAGTTTGTGCGTCAGCCACTGACGGTAACGGGAGCGGATGGCCTGGCGGGTGTTGCCACCCGCGACATAGGAATAGGATGGATTGAAACAGGAATCCCAGACGCGTTCGCGGCGCGTGATTTTGCCAAGCAGGTCGGTATGATCGGTCGTGTCCCAACAGAAACAAGTGGGGCAGACCAAGGTGCAGTTGGCGCAGGAGAGACAGCGTTTGCCCACCTGTTCCCAGCGTTCGGCCTCCAGGTTTTTTGTCAGCAGGTCGGGCAGGTCGCTGGTATCCAGGCGGCGACCCATTTGCTGTGCAGCCTGTTCGAGACCCTGATTGGCAGCGTTTTGCAGAAAGGCGCTGGCCGGTTCAAAAGAGCGCTTTGCCAGCAGGCTGCGCCCCAGTTCCGAGCCAATTTCGACCAGGAAAACGTCATCCAGCTCGGTCAGGCACAGGTCGTAACCGCGTTCAGCGCGTGGCCCCGTTCCCATCGAGACGCAGAAACATGTCCCGGCCGGTTGCAGACAATTGACGGCTACGATGAACAGGTTCCTGTGCCGGGCGCTGTAAATGGGATCGCAATAGTCCGCGCGCATGAAGGCGCGATCCTGGATCTCGATGGCGGCCAGTTCGCAGGCGCGCACGCCGATCAGGGCATAGCGCGGCGCAGGCTCGCCATCCGATTCGATGCGCCAGTGTCCGTTCTTGCGCGCCGTGAAGAGCGTAACGCGCGGCGGAAAGAGAAACTGTTTCCACGACTGCCCGCCGGGGATGATATCGAAGTAGCGCTCCTGCCCGGCCTGAACCAGCCGGAATGTTCCGGCCGCCTGCTCGCTGATGACGCCGCGCGGCAGGTCGTCCAGTGTTTCGATCCCGGCATAGACCAGGCCCTCGTCTTTCAGGCGCGGACCGACCGTCTGGTAGCCGTGCTGACGCAGATCAGACAGCACGGCGTCGAGTTCGTTTTTTGGGAGCGAAACGGCGCTGTCGATGGCGAGATGTCGTTCAATCATCACCGCTCTCCGGGTCGGGCCGGGCGAACATGTCAATCAGTTGCAGGCGTGTGACCATCAACCGGCCAGCGACGATATTTGCCAGACGGCGCATGACCACGTACCCCAGGTCATGATCCTCGTCGCAAATCTGGCGCAGTTTTTCCGCATCCAGGGCGACAACCAGGCTGTCCATCACGGCCATCGCCCCGGCCGTGCGCTGGTGGACGACCGGCGTCACGCTCGACCAGCCGAAGACATCCATTGACTCGACGGTGTAAAAGCGCATTTTACCGCGGTGTGGCACAAACATATCCAGCGCCACGCGCCCTTCCATGACAATATAGAGATAATCCTCCTTATCGCCTTCATGAAAGAGCGTTTCCCCGGCCTTCACGCGGCGCAGCGTGGCGATGGCGGCCATGCGCTGGAAGTGTTGCGGCTTGAGTTCACGGAACCAGGGGATTTTTTTTAGTTCAACAATAATCTCAGGTTGTGGGTTCATGTCATTTTCCTTTCTCTTATGCTGCCCAATTTGTACTATTTATCACAAATAAGCAATAGTGTATTCTTTCCTAATCCGGCGAGTGAGTTGTCATACATTTGGCTGACAGAAGTATGCTAAAATATTCGGACAATAGATGGCTGATGACTGATGGCAGATGGCTGATGGCAGACGATGGTCAATCGTCCATCCCCTGGAAGTGGAGCTAACATGAAAAATATCATTCCGCCTGTAAAGGGCACACGCGATTTCTATCCGCAGCAGATGGCGATTCGCGTCTGGTTGTATAACATTATACGTCAGGTCTCGGAATCTTTTGGCTACCAGGAATGGGACGCCCCATTCCTGGAGAGCCTCGAGTTGTATGCCGCCAAATCGAACGAAGAGATGGTCAAAGAGCAGTCCTATGTTTTCGAGGATCGGGGCGGCAAGTTAATTACTCTGCGTCCCGAGTTGACCCCCAGCCTGGCGCGCATGGTCGCCCAAAAGCAGAACGTATTAGTCTTCCCGCTGCGCTGGTGGTCGTTCGGCCCGTTCTGGCGCTATGAACGGCCCCAAAAGGGACGCACGCGCGAATTTTTCCAATGGAACGTGGACCTGCTGGGGCCTGATTCACCCGAAGCGGATGCCGAAAACGTGGCCGTCCTAGCGACGTTCTTTAAGACAGTTGGCCTGACGCCCAAGGAAGTGCTGATCATGGTCAGCGACCGCTGCCTGTTGGATGCCCAATTGAGCGCATTCGATATCCCAGCCGAGAGCCGGGCGGCTGTCTCGGCCTGGATTGACCAGCGCGACAAGCTATCCGCCGAGGCCTGGCGCGCCAAAGCCAGCGAACTCGGCCTCTCAGATGAGCAATTGTCGCAGATCGAAGCCATGCTGGCTGATAAAGAACTGTGGAAAAACTCGGCTGAACTGATTCGCTTCTTCAAGGCCATCGAGACGCTCGGCTTGAGCGATTACGTCCGCTTCGACGCCGGTATCGTGCGTGGTTTTACATATTACACCGGCACGGTCTTCGAAGCCTGGGAGGTGGGCGGAGACATCAGGCGTTCCATCCTGGGAGGCGGCCGTTACGATAAGTTGCTGGCCGACGTGGGCGGTGACCGGCTCCCGGCGGTCGGCTACGCCATGGGAGATGTGGTCATCACCCTCATGTTGGAGAAATATGGCTTGCTGCCCAAAGATTTGAAGGTCTCTCCAGCGCCGGTATTAGTGACTGTGTTTGATCATGAGCGTTTGCTGGAGTCTTACGCCCTGGCCTCCGAGCTGCGCCGGACCGGGCTGAGCGTGACCTGTTACCCAGAACCGGCCAAGCTGCCCAAGCAATTCAAGTTCGCAGATCGCATGGGCATACGCCTGGTCACCGTGGTTGGTCCAGACGAAGCTGCTGCTGGCAAGGTGACGCTCAAAGACCTGGCTCGAGGCAAGCAGGTGACAGTTGCGCGCGAGAAGGCAGCCGAGGCGATCCGGCAGGCGCTTGCGAAGGTTCTGGCTTCGTGATAAAATTTGCCCGCTTGACCATCCGGTCACAAGCGCGGTGGCTGTAGCTCAATCGGCAGAGCACTTGACTGTGGATCAAGGTGTTGCGGGTTCAAGCCCCGTCAGCCACCCCAGAAAAATAAGACCCTGAAGGTGACAAGAACCTTGAGGGTCTTTTGATTAGTCATGTTCCTGTTGCCTCATGTCAGAGAATCATCCCAGCGCCACGTCCAGCATCATCATCACGGCGAAACCAAGCATCGCCCCGATTGTGGACAGGTGGGTTTCCTTCTCCCTCTGCGATTCCGGGATCAACTCCTCAACGACGACGTAGATCATCGCCCCCGCCGCGAATGCCAGCGCATAGGGCAGAATTGGGCGGATGAGCAGTACCGCGGCTGCTCCAAGGACACCTGCCACCGGCTCGACTAGGCCGGATAACTGTCCATACCAGAAACTTTTCAGGCGGTTTACTCCTTCCCGCCGCAAGGGAATGGATACCGCAGCCCCCTCTGGAAAGTTCTGGATCCCGATGCCGATCGCAAGTGCTGCCGCGCCGGCCAGGGATGCCGAGGGCATACCCGCTGCTACTGCGCCGAAGGCCACCCCGACCGCCAATCCTTCGGGGATATTGTGCAGGGTGATGGCCAAAACCAGCAAAATGCTGCGCTTCCAGTTGGTTTTGATGCCCTCAGCCTCCTCAATGGGATAACCGATATGCAGGTGCGGCAGCAGCTTGTCCACACTCCACAAGAACACGCCGCCGAGTAGAAATCCTGTCGTGGCCGGAAACCATGCCGGCAGCTTGGACCCGGCTGCCATTTCGATAGCCGGGTCCAGCAGTGACCAGTAACTGGCGGCGATCATCACACCCGCGGCAAAACCGAGCATGGCATTCAGAATTTTCCGGTTGACGCTTTTGAAAATGAAAACAGTGGCTGCTCCTAGCGCGGTCAGGAACCAGGTAAAGGTTGTACCCACAAGGGCCTGCCAGATGGGGTTGAGATTCGAAAGCCATTCAAGAATCATTCTCCGCCTCGTTTCCTGGTGATGAAGGAGCCATGTATAACAAGACCGGTCTGTCGGACCAGTATGACTTATAATTATAAGGTATCTGTGTGATCCCGGCCTAATTCTGACAAGGAGAATTCAATGACTGAAAAACTACTCTATCTCTCCCGCGCCGACGTGGAGAAAACCGCCCTCGACATGCCCACCATCCTGCGCCTGCTCGAAGAAGCCTTCGGCGAGAAGGGTCGTGGCAAGGTCGAGATGCCGCCCAAGCCCGGCATCCACACCATGCCGGACGCCTTCATCCACGCCATGCCGGCCTACATCCCCTCGCTGAAATCGGCGGGCATCAAGTGGGTCAGCGGCTACCCGGAGAACTACAAGCGCGGCCTGCCCTACATCACCGGCCTGCTCATCCTCAACGACGCCGAGACCGGCATCCCCTACGCCGTGATGGACTGCGCCTGGATCACTGCCTACCGCACCGGCGCGGCGACCGGCCTCTCGGCCAAGTATCTGGCGCGTCCGAACAGCGCGGCGGCCGGCATCCTGGCCTGCGGCGTGCAGGGACGGACGAACCTGGAAGCGCTGGCCTGCTTGTTCCCGCTCGAGCGCGTCTACGCTTACGACATCCTGCCCGAGGCGCAGGAGAAATACATCGCCGAGATGCAGGCCAAATTCGATTTCGAGATCATCGGCGTCAAGGAACCAAAGCAGGCCGTCGTTGAATCGGACCTGGTCGTGACCTCCGGCCCGATTCTAAAGCACCCAACTCCGGCCATCGAAAAGGACTGGCTCAAGCCCGGCGCGTTCGGTTCGGCGGTGGACTTCGATTCGTATTGGACCGGCGGCGCGCTGGCGCAGATGGATCGCATCAGCACCGACGACCACGCCCAATTTCAGTATTACAAGTCCGTTGGTTACTTTCAACAGACGCCCGACCCCTACGCCGACCTGGGCGAAATCGCGGCCGGACTCAAGCCAGGCCGCCAATCCAACAAGGAACGGACGCTTGCTATCAACCTCGGACTGGCGATGGACGATATGGCCGTCGCGCCGGAAATCTACCGGCGGGCGCGAGAGAAAGACATTGGCGCCTGGCTGCCATTGTAAACATAATATGTTTCTGTTCAGGCATCGGATCAATCCGACACCGATTTCAATCGGTGGCTTCCCCGTATCATTCGGTCGTCGCGCCACTGCTTCACCCTCGGTTGTGATAGAAAAACATGATTGCTAAAGTGGAGCTGATGGGTTAGAATGGCGATGTGAACGGGTCTCATATTCTCGACAATGCAGCATTAGCCAGCGCGCTGGCCGACCACGACGTGCGTCATTTGCGGGTGAGCGAGGCCAAAACTGAATGGTCGCCTCTCGACATCACTACTCTGATTACTACCCTTGCCCGGCATCCGCAGCCTCGTTTCCGAGAGGCTTTAATCCCTTTGTTCCTGCGACATCCAGATTATTCGGCCTTTGTCCCAGAAAAAGTCGTCTCGCTTGAGCCTGTTACTGCCAAGATATTGTGCCACATGTACACAGCCGCTGTTTATCTACAGCGGCTGTGGCATGGGACATTGGGACTATATCTTGGTGACTTTCCATTACTGCCGGATTATTTCGGACAGACTCTCCCACCCCCAGACGACCACTATGGTGAAGCAGGATTGCGTGCTCTAGCAGACTTGCAAAAGCAGGAAACCGGCTACGAGTGGTTGAAAACCTACCAATCTGTGATAGCACTCTTCCTGGACCAACTCAGGCTAGGTTATGGAAAACAGGCCCGTTGACTCACGATCGCTTGTGGATTTCTTGCAACGATTGGGTCAGTGTTACCGTCACCCTGGCAGAATTTACCTCGTTGGCGGTTCTTCTCTTCTTCTGGTAGCTGCCAAAGAGAGCACATTCGACATTGATCTGAGGTTTGATGTTCCTCCTGGACATCAGGATGAATTCATTGGCTGTCTGCGCCGCCTCAGCTGTGAAATGCAATTGCCTGTTGAACAGGCCTCTCCTGACGAATTTTTACCTCTCCCTGCAGGTTATCAGAGTCGTCACAGTTACGTTGGGCAGTACGGCGCACTCGACGTATTTCACTTTGACTTCTACTCGGTTGCTTAAGGGAAACTTCACCGCGGCACAGAAAAAGATTACGCTGACGTTATCAGCATGATTCACTCGGGGGTGATTGATCTGGTAAGTCTGGAACAGTATTTTCAAGAAGTGCTGCCTAAAGTTGAAACCTTTAGTCTGCACTCTGACCCACAAGACTTTGAGCGCAAGTTTGAATTGTTCAAGAAGCGCCTTAGCCAGAAATAACTGAACGAAACATGTCTACCTTCAAACTCATCTCCCCCTTCCAGCCCACCGGCGACCAGCCGGAGGCCATCCGTCAGTTGGTGGACGGCATCCAGCGCGGACTCAGGCACCAGGTCCTGCTTGGCGCGACCGGTACTGGCAAAACCTATTCAATTGCGAGCGTCATCCAGCAGGTGCAAAAACCGGCGCTCATCATGGCGCACAACAAAACCCTGGCGGCGCAATTGTACGCCGAGTTCCGTGAGTTCTTCCCGGATAACGCTGTCTCGTACTTCGTCTCGTACTACGATTACTACCAGCCGGAAGCCTACGTGCCGCGCCAGGATCTGTACATCGAGAAAGAGACCGAGATCAACGAGGAGATCGAGCGCCTGCGCCTGGCGGCCACCACCGCGCTGATGTCACGGCGGGACGTCATCATCGTAGCCTCGGTCTCGTGCATCTACGGCCTGGGTTCGCCCGAGGAGTACGGCAAGGGCGTGGTCAACCTGAAGGTGGGGGAGATTACCCGGCGCAACGCGCTCATCCGGCAACTGGTGGACGGGCAGTACCAGCGCAATGACATGGAACTGCGCCCCGGCACCTTCCGCGTGCGCGGCGACACCCTGGAGATCATCCCCGCCTACGAGGATAAACGCGGCGTGCGTATCACGTTTTTCGGCGACGAGGTGGAGCGCATCATGGAGTTCTCCCCGCTGACCGGCGAAATCCTGTCCGAACCCGACCACGCCGACATCTACCCGGCCAAGCATTACCTGGCCGATGAAGACCGGCTCAAGGAATCCATTGTCAATATCGAAAAAGAGTTGGAAGAGCGCGTCGCCTATTTCAAGGCCAATGAAAAACTGCTCGAAGCCCAGCGCATCGAACAGCGCACGCGTTACGATTTGGAAATGCTCAAGGAAGTGGGTTACTGCTCCGGCATCGAGAACTACTCGCGCCAATTAGATCAGCGCGCCCCCGGCACGCATCCCTGGACGCTGATCGACTTCCTGCCCAGCGACTACCTGCTGGTGATTGACGAAAGCCACATGAGCGTGCCGCAAATCCGCGGCATGTACAACGGCGACCGCACACGCAAAGGAACGTTGGTCGAGTACGGCTTCCGCCTGCCCTCGGCGCTGGACAACCGTCCGCTCAAGTTCGCCGAGTTCGAGCAGGTGATGGGCTACACCATCTACACCTCGGCCACGCCCGGCCCGTACGAAATGGCACGCGCCGACCAGGTCGTCGAGCAGATCATCCGCCCGACCGGGCTGGTGGACCCGCAGGTCGAAGTCCGCCCGGTGAAGGGCCAGATTGACGATTTGGTCAAGGAGATCCGCGCCCGCGTCGAGGTGGGACAGCGCGTTTTAGTTACTACACTTACGAAGCGCATGGCCGAGGACCTGGCCGATTACCTGATGGAACTCGGCATCAAGGTTCACTACCTGCACTCGGAAGTGGAGACGCTGGAACGCATCGGCATCCTGCGCGACCTGCGCCTGGGCGTGTTCGACGTGGTCGTGGGCATCAACCTGCTGCGCGAAGGATTGGACTTGCCGGAAGTTTCCCTCGTCGCCATCCTGGACGCGGACAAGGAAGGTTTCCTGCGCTCCGATACAGCCCTCATCCAGACCACCGGCCGCGCCACCCGTCACGTGGACGGACGGGTCATCATGTACGCCGACCGGATGACCGATTCGATGAAACGGGCGATTGACGAGACGGAACGCCGCCGCGCCAAGCAGGTCAAGTTCAATCAGGAACACGGCATCGTGCCGGTCAGTATCCACAAGGCCATCCGCGACCTGACCGACCAGTTATCGGTCAAGGCGGTGGCCGAGATGCGGGGCGAATACAAGACGAAGCGTCGTGAGGCGGTCACCTCGCGCAATGAGTTGCAGCGCGTCATTGCCGAACTCGAAAAGCAGATGAAGGAAGCGGCCAAGAACCTGGAGTTCGAGAAGGCTGCCGCCCTGCGCGACGAGATGTATGAGTTGAAGTCCGTTTTGGCGGAGGATGAGAATTTGAAGCCGTGGGAGAGGATCAAGTTGCTGGCGGGGGAGGAGTGAATCCGTAAAACGTAATGCGTGAAACGTAAAGGACAACAGGGGCGACCCGCCATGGTTTATCAGTCGTTTCGGCTGATTGTGAAGGGTCGCCCCTGCAAATTATTCCACACCCTCCGCCGCCTTGCGGACATCTTTCAATATTCCCCCCTCATCGCATTTGACCAACTCATCGAACAATCGCAACACGCGCTTGACCACGCCCGCATGTGGGGCGATTTTGCGCGCCGCGCGGAAGGTTTCGATGGCTTGCAGATGATAGCTGCCTCACAGGTAACTGTTTTTCCTAAGGGTAGAACCAACCCATTTCCCCACCCGCTCAAACTCAAGCAGATGTCGTTTCCTCCTTATGATGACTTCCGCGTTTCCTACCACACCTGTCTTGCAACGAGAAATTTTGAGCGCCTCTGGCAGGATGAATTACGCGGGTTTTCGGCGTGCGTGTGTTTACAATTCGCGCGTTCGTCGCTTACCAGTTAATGTAAACTTCCTTCTGGGCTTTCAGTCGCCAAAGCGAAAAACCTGCGTGAAAAACGCGCATCACTACGCCCATCCGCTTTGCTTTTGAATCGAGTTCTGCATGATTCAAGACACGGCGCACGAAAACGGCAACTTCGTCTTTCTCTATGGCGAGACATACCAAGCAGTACCGAGGATGCGAGAGTTTACGTTCGTAGAATCCCAGGTCGCGCGTGAAGAATGAAGTATCGCGGAGTGTATGTAAAAAGGGGATGATTTCTTCGTCTTTCATCCCCTTTCGCCACACATCAAAACCCACCTGATGAACTGAGATGCCCCAAGTCAGCAATTGACTGCGCTGGTCTTCGGGGATGTTCTCATCAAGGATATTCATGCAGCGACCGGCTCCAAGCGAAATTCGTCGGCATGTTTCAAGAACGCCTCACTGGACAATTTAACCGCCTCTGCAATCGACTCTTTTGAAATGCTGCCGTGCCATTGCTCAATGATGGTCTCCCAAGCCAGGCCATCGGCAACCATCTCCAAGACATCCGCGACGAAGATACGTGTGCCACGAAACGTTGGTTTTCCGTGGCAAATCTCAGGATCGGCAACGATGTAGCGTCCTAAAAATTTGACCTGTGTCTTTCTTTTCATCTCAACACCTCACCACATTCGATTTCATTCCCTGATTATACATTACGTTTTGCTCAATTGTTCCAGAAACAGACCCGGCGAAAGGATTTCTATTTTCCCAACCCGTTCCAACTCGAGCAGATGCCGATTCCCACTGACGATGAATTCAGCATTTCCGGTCACCGCGCTGGCGATTACCCAAGCATCGGCAATTGGCAGGATTGATCCCTTCCTACCCTGCCTGAATTTCCGCCGGTGTTTTCCGCTTTGGTTCGGTTCGGTCGAAATCGCTGTCGAAACTTATCAGAGTCAATCTATGTCTTTCCGCTGCTGCCAGTTGATAAGCGTCATCAAAATCAAGGTGGAATTGTTTGGTCTTCTCAACCACTTGCTTCAAATCCTGCGGCATCAGATGAATGAGCCGAACAGCGCCATAATCGAATACATCGTTCACAAAGTGCACAAACGCCTCTGATTGCTTGAGACGCGTCATGATCACGCCGATAGAGTGCAGGGAAAAATCAGTGATGAATAACTGGTCACTGGGAATCCGCTCGAGGAATCGAGCCACTTCATCAGAACGTTCCTGATCGAGCAGCCGTTCGAGCCAAACATTCGTGTCAACCAGGAACATCAGTCAATCCCCTCGCCATTCCAGCGCTTTTTTCTGCAATTCAAGTGCAGTGTATCTCTTCCGATAGTCTCGTAACGCGCCTGCCCAATCCTGGCGCAGAGTTCGTCCCCGTTTCTGATGTTCACGTTCCAGCAGAAAGCCGATAAAGTCGGTAACTTCCTGCTGCAGGTGAGGGGGCAATTGCCGAATCAAGACTTCATAAGATTCCATGTTGGCCTCCAATGCTATTTTACCGCCTCCTCGAAATTACTGCGTGAAATCCATTCGACAAACTGCCTCGGCGAAAAGATGGCAACTTTACCAGTTTGCCCCAACTCTAGCAAATGCTTGTTCCCGCTGACGATGAATTGCGCATTTCCGGCAACGGCGGTGGCGATCACCCAGTCGTCCGCCGGGTGGCGGCAAATGGCGGGGACGCTTTCGGGCAGGTCAACCAGTTCGCTCAACGCGGCGACCAGGGCTACAAAACGCAAACGGGTTTCAGGGTCGTAATAGCGTTGTAGTTTGGGATGCTGTAGTACCCGCTCTAGCTCTTCCAGCAGTACGAGCGATGTTACGGCTTCGAAATCGCCGTGCGCCAGGTGGATGTCAATCACATCGGCAATCGGCGGGCGGCGGGAGATGAGGTAACTGACCCAAAAATTGGTATCCAGCACGACGCGCATCATTTGCCCCGCGTGGCCTGCACTGCCTCGTTAACCAGGTATTCCGCCTTTTCTTCGGAAAGGGAAGCGCGGGCAGTCACGCCTTCGGCGATGCGCTGTAATTCCGCCAGCCAAACGGCGCGCTTTTCTTTGGCTGACCGCCAGGCTTGAAACTCGTTATAGTCTTCGTAGGGGATAAGGACAGCTTGGGGTGTGGTGTAATTCTGGATGACCACCGCCTCTTTCTTGGAGCGCACGCGGTCGAGGATTTCGCGCGAGCGCCGCCGCAGGTCTGTGGATTGGATAGCTCGGAGCATGTTGTTCTCCTTTAAGTGGCACAATATATGTCTAAATCTTGTGTTATTATAGCATATTGATTACCAACCAAGGCGTTTCGATGATCGAAGTACAAGAAACTGATCTCCGTTTCCTCTCCCAATACACCCAAATCCCAATTGCCTTCACGGTGACATCCATCTTCCGCGTCGAGATTATCGGAGGCGGGCTGGGCGGCTTCCGGCTGGTGGAGCAGCCGGTCGCGCCGTATGTCAAGGATTACGATGCAACTGAAGAAGGCGGTCCAGAGCGATGGGCGAAGCAATTCGATCTGACGAACTGGGGCTTTTTTCTCGCGTTGTGATGAAGGCCGTCCCGTCGGCGGGGCGGTAGTGGCTTTCAATACCAGCGGCGTGTACATGCTCGAAGGCCGCCATGATTTATCTGTGCTGTGGGATATCCGCGTCCAGCCGGAGTTGCGCGGTCGGGGCATCGGGCACGCCTTGTTTATGCAAGCCGCCGAATGGTCGCGGGCGCGGGGTTGCACGCAAATGAAAATCGAGACGCAAAACGTCAATGTCCCGGCCTGCCGCTTTTACGCCCGAATGGGCTGTGAACTGGGCGCAATCAACCGCTACGCTTACGCCGGGCAGCCGCACGTGGCGCACGAAGTCATGCTTTTATGACAAATTCTTTCCCATCGCTTTGGCGTGCCAATCCAAACTTTGCATTCTTTGCATGATCTTTTCTGTTTCTTCATGATTACTTTACATTCATGCGCTATCCTTTAGGCAGAACAACCCGATAGGGATAGCACAATAAATCCCTACGGAGATATCACTTAAAGGAGTGTGTACGATGAAAAAGACCTTATTAGTTGCCCTGGTGTTGGCTGTTGCCATTGGCGTGTTTGCCACCGGTGTAGCCTTTGCCCAGGAACCTCAGCCGCCAACGCAACCCTTCGGTTATGGAGGCGGTATGACCCCCAGAATGGGGATGATGGGCAGCGGAGGCGGCCAGGGCATGATCCCAGGCGGACAATCTGGCCCGCTGCATCCCTATGTTGTTGATGCCTTTTCCGTCAAAGTCGGCTTGAGCGTCCCACAGGTCAACGAACTGTTGCAGAGCGGCACAACTATGTACCAAATCGCTCTCGACCAGGGCGTTGCTGTGGCCGATATCCCGGCTTTGCTGAGCGAAGTCCATTCGACCGCCTTCGATAAAGCCGTGGCGGCGGGTGCCATAACTCAAGAGCAAGCTGACTGGATGAGCCAGCGCATGGCTGAGAGGCAAGTGGACGGCTTCGGCTTTGGCAATTGCGGCGGCACAGGCCAGCCGGTTGGCGCAGGCATGATGCGCGGTGGCCGCTGGGCGCAGCAAGCTAATCCGTAAAACGTAATAACGTAAAACGCAAATAAAAGGTCTGGATGACTCCACAGTCATCCAGACCTTTATGTTTGCACATCACTCATCACTCATTACTCGTAATGTAACCATGAGCGTTATGCCAGGAGTATTGAACGCGCTTACCGCGGCTGCTTTCTTGCTGTTTTGAAGAATGGCATACGCCACGACCCCTCGCCGCTGACGCGGATATCGCGCTGCAGGAAGAGCAACCAGGCCAGCAGGGCGAACAGCAGCCCAAAACCAAACAGGCCGAGCAGCCAATCGCCGTTCAGGCCGTGGATGGCTGCGCCGCTCTGGTAGTAGCGCAGCGGCAGGTATTCGGCGAGGTCGCGCAGGTTCTCATCCAGTTGCGCCAGCGAGTTGATAAAGTAACTCACAAACAGGAGCAGGCCGCCCAGGGTGGCGGTCAGCGTGCGCGAGGGTAGGATCATGCTCAACATCAGGGAAAAGGTGGCAAAGATGAAAAGCACTGCGAACAAGGTGATGAACGGGTACAACATGTCGAGCGCGGCGACGTCCATTGTGGTGCCGCGTTCACCCAGCACAAACCCAATCCAGACAATGCCCAGGATGGCGGCCAGGATGGCGGCCATGCCCAGCAGCCGCCCGCAGAAGAACGCCGTCCGGCTGATGGGCTGCGCCAGCAGCAGGTCGAGCGTGCCGTTCTCCTCGTCGCCGATGAGCAGCCCGCTGCCGAGCAGCACGGCGTAGATGCCAATCACCAGCGGTATATAGGAAAAGAATTCCAAGCTCAGGTACCCGGCTGGGGTGAACAGGTCCGCCGCTCCGCCGAAGAAGGCCATTAATTCGGGCGGGTATTGTTGGATGAGCATCGTGAGCATCTCGCGCTGTTCGGCCAGGGTGTCGTAAAAACCGACCATGTACAGTCCCAGCAGGGCCAGGGTAATTCCCCAGCCCAGGATGGCGCCGCGGGCGCGCCCAAAAAAGTAGCGGAATACGGTCAACATCTCAGGCCTCCTCGTGCGCAGCATCTACTTGATTGTTCTTGCTCGAAGAGTGCTGCGCATAATAAGTCATAAAGATTTCTTCCAGCGACTGGCGCTCGGTTTCGAAATTGCTGACGGGATATTTCGCCAGGGCCTTGATGAGGGCGTCCATCTCGCCCTCCACCTTCAGGATGACAGAGAGACCGTCTTCTCCGCCCAGCAGGCTGACGCCCGGGACCTGCGTCAGTTCCTGCTCGCTGACCTTTTCCTTGAAGCGGATGCGCACCTGCCGCAGGGAGCGGTTGATCAGCGCGGACGGCTGCGCCACTTCGACCACCTTCCCATTACGAATGATCCCAACGCGGTCAGCGATAACTTCCACTTCGTGGATAAGGTGTGAGGAGAAGAAAACCGTCGCTCCATCGTCCCTGGCGGCGCGAATGATGTTCAGCACTTCCTGCTGCATCAGCGGGTCGAGACCGGCGGTGGGTTCATCGAGCAGCAACAGATCAGGGCGGTGCATCAGCGCCTGGATGACGCCCAGTTTCTGCTTGTTGCCTTTGGAAAGGTTTTTGACCAGTGTTTTCAGGTCGAAATCCAGGCGGGCGGCGATTTGGCGGGTGTAGTCCCAATCGGTTTGGTTGCCGCGCAGGGCTTTGAGATAGCGCAGGATACCTTCACCGCTGAAGTTTTCTTCCATGCGCAGTTCGCCGGGCAGGTACCCGCTGCGGGCGCGCACCGCCACCGGGTCTTTCTGCGGATCGAGACCCAGTACGCTAATCCTGCCGCCGTTGGGGTGGATCAGGTCGAGCAGGCAGCGGATGGTGGTGGTCTTCCCCGCCCCGTTCGGGCCGAGGAAGCCGAAGATTTCACCCTGATGGACTTCCAAGTCTACACCGCGCAGGGCGCGCACGGAGGCGTAGTTTTTGGTCAGGGCTTGGGTTTGGATGGCAAAGTCGGACATGTTTTTTCTCCGTCAATTATCGAATGCGAGAGCAATTTCACCCTAGTGCTGTTCTTCTGAGCCCCAGTACGTCAGTTCAGGGTGACAGGCGGGAAATGTTTTTTGGGAACACCGTGCTTTATTTTACTTCGTTTTTTTGTTCTCCTCTGTTGTAAAATAAGCGGGTCTTTGGGATCGCCGTGAATCACCGCCATATTTGGCGGTAAAGCGTGGGACAAATTGCCAATTTGTCCTACATTTCTATAAAAGGATATCGCCATGCTCTACTTTGCTGCCAGCGTTTTTTTGTCTGCATTTTTGCTCTTTCAAGTCCAACCGATGATCGGACGATTCATTTTACCCTGGTTCGGCGGCACGCCGGCTGTCTGGTCCACGGCTATGCTCTTCTTCCAGACTTTACTCACGGGGGGATATGCCTATGCTTACTGGTTGATCGCCCGTTTTCGAAGCATCTGCCAGGGGATCATCCACCTGGCGCTGGTCGCAGTATCCCTGACCATAATCCTGGCTCTTGGCGTGCTTTGGCCGTCGCCGATCACGCCCGGGGCGAGTTGGAAACCTGAAAGCGTTGATTTTCCGGTTGGGAATATTTTCAAGCTTCTGGCAGTTGCGGTAGGGCTGCCGTATTTTTTGTTATCAACCAATGGTCCGCTCATGCAGGCGTGGTTCAACCGTAAATTTCCGGGACGTTCGCCATATCGCCTGTATGCCCTCTCGAACCTCGGCTCTCTGTTGGCATTGGTCAGTTATCCGATCTTAGTTGAGCCGCTCTTGACCCTGCGCTGGCAAGGGCGAATCTGGTCGCTTGGATACGTGCTTTTCGTGCTGCTGGCCGGTTACGGGGCAGTGCGTGTCTTACGGGCAAAGGATTCAGCCAGCAGCCAGGCTTCGGGATCACAGGACAAGCCCGGGGTGGCGCGCCCGTCGCTCCGTCTGCGCCTGCTATGGATTACGTTGAGCGCCTGTGCTGCGATCATGCTCCTGGCTACAACCAGTCAAATTTCCCAGGAAGTGGCCGTGATCCCATTCTTGTGGGTGCTGCCGCTGACGATCTACCTGCTTTCTTTTATTCTTACTTTTTCAAATGAGCGCTGGTATGCGCGGCCTGTCTATAGCCTGCTTCTGCTGATTTTGAGCGCAGGTTTTGCCTGGGTTTTACTTCAGCCTTTAGTGAACTTAATCCTGCAGATTGCGATCTATAGCGCCCTCTTATTCGTGAGTTGCATGATCTGTCATGGGGAACTGTTCAACCTCAAACCTGCAACCAAGCACCTGACCACCTTTTATTTGATGGTTTCCTTCGGCGGCGCGCTGGGTGGAATTTTCGTCAACCTTATCGCCCCATACCTGTTTCGCGGATACTGGGAGTTATTGATTGGCATAGCATTATGTTGGCTGTTGTTGGTGATCTTATCTTTCCCCAAGAAGACCACTGGATACATTCCCAGAAAACAATTTACCCACAACGCCCTGCTCGGTAGTGTGGCAGTGACATTCGTCATCTTCGCCGTTTACTACATCTCCGGTGTATTTTCGGATGCCCTGGTCGCCGAACGCAATTTCTATGGGGTCATCCGGGTAATAGAGATGAACGCCCATGATCCTGAATTGCGCGCCTACAGCCTGGTGCATGGCATCACGCAGCAAGGGTTTCAGTTTGAAGCCGCCGATAAACATGACCTGCCCACGAGCTACTATACACAAGAAAGTGGCGCGGGGCTGGCGATCTTGAATCATCCCCGATATGGGCAGCAGATGCGGGTTGGTGGACTGGGGTTGGGAGTGGGTACTCTGGCGGCTTACGGACAGCCGGGCGATGTTTATCGTTTCTATGAGATCAATCCTGCGGTCATCCGGTTGGCGCAAGGGGAGGGCGGTTATTTTTCTTTCCTGGCAGATAGCCGGGCAGTGGTGACAGTCATATCAGGGGATGCGCGCCTTTCGCTCGAAAAGGAGTTGGCGGCGGGCGAACCTCAGGACTTTGACATCCTGGTATTAGATACTTTTAGCAGCGATTCGATCCCCGTCCATTTGGTGACCAGAGAGGCATTTGCACTATACCTGCGACATCTTCGTCCGGAGGGTATACTTGCAGTTCACATCACCAATCAACACCTCGACCTTCAGCCCGTCATCTGGCAATTGGCGGATGTCTACAACCTGAGCCGGGTACTGGTCGAATCCATGGGTGATGGGGTGCGCGGTTACCGTTCAATCTGGATGCTGCTGGCGCGTGATCCGGCGCTGCTCGACCAACCGGCGATTGTCGGCGCGATTACGCCATTGGGCGATTACAGCACATCCATCCGCTTGTGGACGGATGATTACAGTAATCTATTCCAGATCCTCAAGTGAAGATAAAAGCGGAGTGCGACGATTACTGTCGTCGCATAGCGAAATTTGGCCTATCATTCAACATGCGTTGTCAGCGTCTTGCGTGCATTCTTCCCCGGCACTTTGCTGATCGCATACTCGGCCAGCGCGGTGATGGTCAAACTCGGATTGACACCGGGGTTGGCCGGCATGACCGAGCCATCCACCACGTACAGGCCGGGATAGTTGTGTACCTGGTAATCCAGGCCGATCACGCCTTCCTGATCGTCACGGCCAAAAGGCACGCCGCCCATGAGGTGCGCGGTGGTCGGGAAGTTGAACAGACTGTCGGTGAAGGCAGTCGCCGGGATGCCATTCGTTTTTTCGGCGAAGGCGCGGGTGACGCGGCTGGCCAGGGTCAACTCGCTGGCGACGTGTTTCTTCTCCGGGCGGATGATCAGCCCCCTGCGGCCAAAGGTGAAGAAACTGCGCCCCAGGCGGACACGCGTGAGATTCTCCTCGGTCTGCATGACCAGCAAGATCGTAGTGTAGCGCGCCCAGCGGGAAAGGTATTTGGCATAGATGTGATCCAGCGGATGGCAGATGATTGCCCAAAGCGTTTTCAATATGCGCACTGGGATGCTGCCCCCGCCGTCAATCAGTGGTGAGGTCAGCGTGCGGATGAACGACGACCCGTCGGAATAACGCACCGGTTCGACCCGCGTCACCTCGTCAACACTGGCGATGGAGGTGATGGCGATGCCTTTGGAATAATCCACCTCGCGGCCGCGGGCAGTGACGCCGAGGATGTTTTCGCTGTTGGTGCGGACGCGGTTGCCGAGGCGCGGCGAAAGGCGCGGCAGGGAGCGGGTCACTTCGCGGCAGCGGAAGAGCAGGTCCAGCGTCCCAAGTGTGCCGGCGGAGACAACCACGTTGCGTGCCCGGACGGACGAGTGACGGGTGACGGGTGCCGTGGAGCGGCGATAAATGATTTCGTACCGTGCGCCGTCATCCCTCGCCCCTGGCCCCTCTCCCGATGGGGGAGGGGAGAGGGGGCGGATGTCAGTGACTTTACACTCGGCGCGGACCTCGGCCCCGTTCTTTTCAGCAAAGTATAGGTAATTTTTATCCAGCGTGTTCTTAGCGTTGTAGCGGCAGCCGACCATGCAGCCGCCGCAGAAGTTGCAACCCGCCCGCGGCGGGCCTTCTCCGCCGAAGTAGGGATCGGGGACGGTCACTTCCTCCTTGCCGAAGAAGACGCCCACCTCGGTCGGGCGGAACGTCTCGCCGTGGCCGAGTTCTTCGGCAATCGCTTTACAGGTTTCATCGGCTTTCCACAAGCGCGGGTTGGTCGTCACGCCCAGCATCTTGCGGGCAGTATCGTAGTGCGGGAGCAGTTCCTTCTTCCAATCGTTGAGATGTTTCCAGGATGGCGCGGCAAAGAGACTGTCATCCGGTTCGAGCAGCACGTTGCCATACATCAGGCTGCCCCCGCCCACGCCTGCGCCGTGCAGGGCGAGCAGGCCGTTCATGAAGGTCATCTCGAAGATGCCGTGACAGCCCAAGGCCGGCAGCCAGAGGAATTTCCAGATGTTCCAGTTGGATTTGGGGAAATCTGCATCGCGGAAACGCTTGCCGCGCTCCAGCACTAGCACCGAATAGCCCTTCTCGGCCAGCCGCATGGCGGCCACGCTCCCGCCGAAGCCGGAGCCGATGATGACGTAATCGTAGGTTGTGGATGAGGTGTTTTTCAAGGGATACTCCTTTGGCCGATGGCAAGTGATTGAATTGGATTATTGGTTTATGGATTTTTCAGCGCATCATCGTGCCTGGCAATTGCGCTCATTTCCAATGTATCGCCAGGAAGACGCCTATAGGTTATCCGATAGCTGATGTCTACACGGGCTTCATAATATCCAAAAATGCCCTGTATAGGTTTTGCTTGCAAGGAAGGATGGCGCGGATTTTCGCGCGAAAACTGCAAGGCCTTATCCACCTTCTTTTTGATTTCTGACGGCAGATCGGCGTAACAATCTTTAAAGCGCCTGCTAAACTTTATTTTTGGCATTAGCGTACTCGTGCAGGTGGTTTATTGCATCTTCTATATTATCGAATTCAACATAGTCGCCGTTTTCATAATCCTGACGAGACTCGCGTTCCATCTTCTGCCAGCGTTCCGTCCAGAACCAGGCCTGCTCGGGATCAATCACCCGCACCTGATCAACCACAACCTGGCCCTTGTCGGTGACGTAGAACATCACATCGTCGCCTTCGCGGACCTGGAGCCGTTTGCGGATTTCGGGTGGGATGGTTATTTGCCCGCGGGCGCGCAGGCGGGTCTTGTAATAGGGGCGTGTTTCACTCATGGTTTGCCTCGTGTTGTACGAAATTCTGATTTTTGCACAATCATATCACACTTTGCGCGCTGTGAAGAGCAGCAGCGAGCCATAAACTTCCGGCTCGAACTGCTCGAAACCTGTTTCTGAAAGGCATCGTTCCGCCTCATCCAGCGGGAACAGGTGAAAGCCGCGCCGCTGGACGCGTTCCTGCGCCCAGCGATATTTGAACAACCCTTGCGTGCCATTAGTAAACGTGATGACGACCAGCGGCGCGCCGGTTTTCAGCGTCCGCCCGATCTCGCCCAGGGCTTTGACTGTATCCGGAAACAGGTGCAGCGAGCCGCAGGTCAGGCAGCCGGCGAAGAGACGCTCGCCGAAGGGCAGGCGCTCCACGTCGGCGCGCGAGAAGTGCATCTGCGTGATCCCTTCTTTAGCGACAAAGCCTTGTCCTACCCGCAGCATACCCAGCGAGATGTCAATGCCATAAACCTCGCGCTGTGGCCCGGCGGCGCGGCGGCCATAAGTGCCGGGTCCGCAGGCCACATCCAGCACCAAGCCTTTGACCGGCTGCATTTTCTCCCGTGTATACGCGACCAGCCTCTCGAATGTCATGACGCCCAATCCGCTGTAAAAGTTAAGCACGAAGGGATACCAGAATTTGCTCTCGTAGAATCGCGCCGCTTTATCCACCCTTTCAATGTTGCGCAAGATGCGGTTGCTGCTCTCCACCGGCTTTTCCAGAAGAAAGTCGGGGATGCCATCAACGATGGGGTAAGTGCGTTGACACGTGGCGCAGCTGACTGGTCACTGTTTACTGATAACTATAGAACCCTCTCCCAGTCTTCCTCCCCAGCCAGCCGGCGTCTACCATCTTGCGCAGCAGCGGGGCGGGGCGGTATTTGTCATCGCCCAAGTCGCGCTGGAGGATTTCCATCACCGAGAGCACCACGTCGAGACCGATCAAATCGCACAATGTCAGCGGGCCCATCGGGTGGTTCATACCGAGTTTCATTACCGCGTCGATCGCCTCCTTTGTGCCGATGCCCTCCTGCAGGGCGAAAATGGCTTCGTTGACCATCGGGCACAGGATGCGATTGGAGATGAAACCGGGCGAATCGTTAGCTTCCACCGGTTCTTTGCCCATTACTTTGCAAACCTCGACAGTCGTGGCGGTGGTCTCGTCGGAGGTCGCCAGTCCACGAATCACTTCGACCAGTTTCATCAACGGGACGGGATTCATGAAGTGCATGCCGATGACCTTGTCCGGGCGCTTCGTTGCGGCGGCAATTTTGGTGATGCTGATGGATGATGTGTTCGAGGCCAGAATCACTTCCGGCCGCGCTGTCGCGTCCAGATCGCGGAACACTTTGAATTTCAATTCCGGGTTTTCGCTGGCGGCTTCGATGATCAGGTCGGCTTGCGGCACATCATCCAGATTGCCAGCGAACTTGATTTTCTCGGTAGCAGATTTTTGCTCGGCAGTGATCGTCTCTTTTTCGAACAGTTTGGCGGCCGACTTGCCAATTGTCGCTTTGGCCTTTTCCAACGCGGCCGGGACGACATCCATGCAAGTGACGGTGTAGCCCGAAGTCGCGGCAGCCTGGGCAATGCCGCTGCCCATTGTCCCTGCGCCGATGATGAAGATGGATTTGATTTCCATGTTTGCTCCTTGTGTAGGTAGATAGGTAAACAAGTAAACAAGTAAACAAGTATACATGTACCTGTCTACCTGTTTACCTGTTTACCTGCCTATTCGACTTCCACAGCCATGGCCACGGCTTCCGCCCCGCCCAAGCAAAGGGAAGCAACCCCGCGCTTCAGGCCGCGATCCTTGAGGGCATAAATGAGCGTGGTCAGGATGCGCGCACCGGATGCTCCGATGGGATGTCCGAGCGCCACCGCGCCGCCATTGACGTTGACTTTGCTCCAATCCCAGCCATCTTTCTCAAGAATGCAGCCATCCGCCAGCACCTGGGCGGCGAAGGCTTCGTTGAGTTCAATCAGGTCTACATCCTTCAGTGTCCAGCCAATTTGCTTGAGCAGTTTGGGGATGGCGAAAGCCGGGGCGCGGAAGAGGTACTTCGGCTCGTCGGCGGCCTGCGCATAGCCGATAATTCGTGCCAGGGGCTGCAAGCCATTCTTCTCGGCGTACTCGCGGCTGGCGACGACCACAGCCGCCGCGCCGTCGTTCAGGCCGGGGGCATTGCCGGCCGTCACTTTGCCGTCTTTCTGAAAAGCTGGTTTCAACGCAGCCAGTCCTTCCAGCGTGGTATCGCGGCGCGGCGCCTCGTCGGTGTCGAAGATGGTGGTGCCTTTCTTGCTGACCAGTTCCACCGGCGTGATTTCAGCCTTGAATCTGCCGCTGTCGCTGGCGGCGAGAGCCTTCTGGTGGCTCTCATAAGAAAACTTATCCATTGCCTCGCGGGTGACGTTGTATTCGCTGGCGATGAATTCGGCCGCGTCGCCCATGCCCCAATTGGCCAGCGAGCACCACAATCCATCGTAGAGCAGGGCGTCGGTCAATTGCTGATGGCCGAAACGCAGTTCGCCCGAGCGGCCGCGGACCAGATACGGCGCGCCGCTCATCGACTCGAATCCGCCTGCGACAAATAACTGTCCCTCCCCGGCTTTGATAGCCGTCGCGGCCAGCATGGCCGCTTTCAGCCCCGAGCCGCAGACCTTGTTCAGCGTGGTCGCCCCGACCGAGGACGGCAGCCCGGCGTGGATGACGGCCTGGCGTGCCGGAGCCTGTCCCAATCCGGCCGAGACAACGTTACCCATAAAGGCTTCGTCAATGTCAGCGGGATTGACCCCGGCGCGCTCGACGGCCGCCTTGATGACCATCGCCCCCAGCTTCGGCGCGCTGAAACTGGACAGGCTGCCTTGGAACTTTCCGCTCGGTGTGCGGCAGGCGCTGAGGATTATTGCTTCTTGTTGATTCTGAGCCATTGCATGTTCTCCTTTGAGGTTTTAGTGATGAGTGATGAGTGATAAGTGATAAGTGATAAGTGATGAGTGATGTCTTAAGGCGGAGGGACGTTTTGGAGGAGAGCGTTGAGGATGTTGGCGTCTGGGGGAATGGTGTCATCGGGTGTAACTAAATAGGGCGCTTGCTCTTCTCGAATAAGGCCATGTTTACGTTGCTGTGGAATCATGGTAATGAGCAGGCGGATGATTTGCGTTAGAAGGCGAATTCGGTGCTCTGTCACTTGTTTGTCAAGAACGTGGCGCGCTTTAAAATACCAGTCGCGGCTTTCGCGCGCCGAACCGAGAGCATATTCATAAAAGTGTGCTTTTTCTTTGTGCGAGATTCGCAAAAATCCTTCGGCAACATTCGCACTGATAGAACCAAGAGAACAATAGAGTTGATCCGCCAGACTGCTGGTGCGTTTATCACCGATGAGTTTTGTAACATCGTGCCAGCCAATATCGGCGACAAAGAGTCCCAGGCGGTAGGCCTCAACCTTCCATAGCGAATCGCTTGAAATTTCCTCAGGAACATCTTTCACCCACTCCTCAAAATTCATAAACCATCCTCCTCACTCCTCACTCATCACTCGTCACGCTTCACGTATCACTCCTACTTCGATCCAGCCGGCAATTGCCTGGTAGAACACTCTCAACTCTTGCGCATTCAGCCCTCCGGGGGGTGGCTGTTCCGAGAAAACGTTGCCGGAATAATTCAGCGCCTGGCCGGGATTCTTGGCCCTCTGAGCCTCGGCGAGTTGGCGCATCTTCGTCTCGGCCGCATTGACCGTGATGTTGGGCGTCTTGCCGGTCAGCGGGTCAGCGTCGCTGTCGAAATCATCGAAACCGACATCCTGGGCCGTGAACGCCAGTGAGGCTGTTTCGTTGAACCCAAGCACATAGTCGCCAGGGCTGACGTTGAAGCCGTAGTAGCCGTTGGAATCGGTGAATGTGGTCTGGAGGATATTGCCAGCGGCGTCGTAGAGCGTGACGCAGACGCCACCCACTCCCGGCTCTTCCGGGTCTTGAGTTCCGTTGAAATTCTCATCCAGCCAGACGAGGTTGCCTAAGACAATATCGGCTGCCTCGAAAGGCTCTTCCCTTTCTGCGCAATTTCCCGTGATTCTCTCTTCGGTTCTTGGCTCTTTCCCGTAGAAAGCGACCAGGAAGCGGGTCATGCCTTCGCTGATGTAGATCTCGAAGATCATCGGCGCGAAGGAAAGCCCGGCCTGCGGACGCGCCGAGGGTGGGAAGTTGGTGATCGAGATCAGGATCGCTGGCAGGTTCAGCAAGTTCGGGTCGCCAGCCAGTTGACCGGTCAACGGGTTGAATCCAGCCGGGAAATCGTCTGGGTCTGGGCCGACGGCGGCTGAACCTTGGGTTGACTGCGGTGTGGGCGTGAAGGTTGCGGTAGGTGTGAGTGTGGGTGTTTCCGTGGACGTATTGGATGGCGTGATTGGGGATGACTCGACGGTATCATCCTGCTCTGGTTGGGCCTCCTCAACTTGGGTAGGTGTTGCAATTATTTCGCAGGCTGTTATAAGCAGCGCCACGATGACCAGCAGCGCGATCAAGCGAAATTTCCTATTTATGACAGCCTCCTATTTTGGGAGAACCAGTTGCTTCCCCAGCCCTCCCGGATGCGGCGATACGTCTCTTCCAGCTCTTCCGGTAGGACGCGCGTCTGTCCCAGCGTGGACATGAAATTGGTATCCCCGCCCCAGCGCGGCACGATGTGCAAGTGGACATGGTCGGCAATTCCCGCGCCGGCCGCTTCCCCGATGTTTGCGCCGAGATTGAAACCTTGTGGGCGGTAATTCCTACGCAGGATACCCATGCACTGCGTGAGCAGTTCCATCATTTCAGCGCGTGTTTCGGCATCCAGATCTTCTAACGAAGGCGCATGGGCGTTGGCAACCACCATCAAATGACCGTTGGTGTATGGATAACGATTAAGCATGACAAAAGCCCGCCGGCCGCGAAAGACAATCAAATTCTCCGCGCTGTCGGTCTGCGCCTGCACGTTGCAGAAGACGCAACCTTCCTCGTCGTGGTTTTGGATGTATTTCATCCGCCAGGGGGAAAAGATGTATTTCATTGGATTTATGGGATTTGAGATAGTTTCTAAATGTATTGTAGCAAAGAATCAGGATATAAGGAATAGTTGACAGCCGCCTTGAACGAGGTTATCCTGTTGATATTATGAAACAGCTTGTCTTATTCAATATCCCTGCCCGCTGGACTGTCGCAGACCTGACGCGTCATCTGCGTCAATTGCTCGAATCGGACGAGACACTCCAGAATATCTGGGTACAGGGGGAAATCTCCAACCTGGCGCGCCCCTCTTCGGGCCACCTGTACTTCACGCTCAAAGACAGCGCCGCCTCCCTGCGCTGCGTGATGTGGCGCAGCGACGTGGCCCGTCTCCGGCTGGCTTTGCAGGATGGCATGGCGGTGGAGGTGCATGGCGGCATCCGCGTATACGAACCCCAGGGGCAATACCAACTTCAAGCGGATGCCATTCGCCCGCTTGGGGAAGGCGCGCTGTATCAGGAATTCCTACGCCTGAGAGCGATCCTGGAAGCCGAAGGATTATTTGACCCCGAACGCAAAAGGGCGATCCCGGAACTTCCACGACGCATCGGCATTGTGACCTCGCCCACCGGCGCGGCGCTGCGGGATATGCTGGATACAATCAGACGCCGGTACCCTCTGGCGGAGGTCATTCTGGCGCCCTCGCCGGTGCAGGGCGACGAAGCCCCGCCCGGACTTGTCGCCGCGCTCCAGAACCTCAACCGGGCAGCCCATCCGGACGTGATCCTGCTGGCGCGCGGCGGCGGCTCGATCGAAGACCTGTGGGCTTTCAACGACGAGCGCGTGGTGCGCGCCATCGTCGCTTCCCAGTCCCCGGTTATCACCGGCGTCGGCCACGAGACCGATTTCACGCTGGCTGATTTCGCCGCGGATCTGCGCGCCCCCACGCCGACTGCGGCGGCCGAACTGGCTACACCGGTCACGATTATAGACTTGCAGGCTGGCTTGACTTTTTCCACCAGTCGCCTTGGAGCCGCCATGCAGGCGCTCTTCGACCAACAGCGCGGTCTATTGGATGGCCTGCAAAGCAATTTGCGCTTCTTTTCGCCCCTGCGCCGGGTGCAGACCGAGCGTCAGCGCCTGGATGACCTCTCCCGCCGTGAGAACGCGGCGCAGGCCCATCGTCTCGCGCTTGAAACGAGCCAGCTCAAGGGGTTGGAACGCCGTTTGAGCGCGCTGAATCCCCTGGCCGTTTTGAGTCGCGGTTACGCGGTCGTCACCCACAAGCGGGATGATAAAATTGTATCCAGTGCGTCGTCGGTAAAAGCTGGCGACGACCTGAATGTGCGCGTCGCAGATGGCGAGTTCGAGGCGCGCGTTACGCAATAATATTTTGGAGTATTGAGGTGCGATCATGAGTAAAACCGCCGTCAGGCCTACGGCTGACGCCAAACCTGTGGCTGAATTGACCTATGAGGAAGCCTTCGCTGAATTGGACGGCATCGTCTCCGCGTTGGAAACAGAGCAGCGACCGTTGGAGGAAGCGATGGCGCTTTTTGAACGCGGGCAGGCTTTGGCCAAACATTGCGCTGAACTGCTCGATAAGGCCGAACTCAAGATTCGACAGCTTTCGGGCGAAGAAATAACCCAGCTGGCCGATTAGGCCTGCGGTGGAAAAATTGCATGAATATGCTGGCTGTTTTCCAAAACCACGTATTGCTCAGTGCGCTGGCGGCCTGGGGACTGGCGCAGGGACTGAAGGTGCCGTTGGATTATTTCTTTTCGCGGCGCTGGAATTGGGCATTGTTGTTTAGCGCCGGCGGCATGCCCAGTTCACATTCTGCGCTGGTGGTTGCAACTGCTCATGCCATTGGTTTGTATGCCGGTTTTGATACCCCGGCTTTTGGATTGGCGTTCGCGATAGCCATGATTGTCATCTACGATGCCACCGGCATCCGGCGGCAGGCTGGTATACAGGCGCAAAAGATTAACATCCTGGTAGATGAACTGCTGAAGGGACATCCGGTCTCGGATAAGCAACTGCGCGAAGTGCTGGGGCATACGCCGTTGGAGGCGCTGGGCGGACTTATCCTCGGACTTGTGGTGACGCAATTGCTGTGGTTTATTTGGCGGTGAGGGTAAACTTGTAAATCTGCAAAGCCCAAACCCCCAGGCTATAAATAAGACCTCCGATAGCCACGCCGCCCATTACCGCCACCCACGGCGAGGTGCGACCGGCGAATTGCAGCCAAGCAATCAGGGCCAGGCTCATTGCCAGTGTCGCCGCGGCGGCCTGACCGAAACCTTTTGCCACGTTCCTGCCATCGATTCCTTTCAAGCGGCGGCGTATCAACACGATTAAGACAGCTGTCTCCAGCGCGGTCGCCAGTGAATTGGCCAGCGCCAGGCCGCCGTGCGGCATCCAGCCGAGGCGGGCAAACAGGGCCGAGAAGGCAAAACTAAAGACCACGTTCAGACTCATCGCCGCCGCGCCGACCAGGACGGGTGTTTTTGTGTCATGCAAGGAATAGAAGGCACGCGCCAATATTTCCAGCACACAATGACCGACCAATCCGGCCGCGTACCACAAAAGCGCCCAGGCTACCAATTGGGTCGAGCGGGCATCGAAATTGCCTCGCTGGTAGAGCAAGGCAATTATGGGTTCACGCAGTAACATCAATCCAACGGAGGCCGGCAGGGACAGAAACAGCACGCCGCGCAACGAGGCTGCCAGCGATGAGCGCATGTCGTCCAGTTTGCCCATGGCATATTGGGCTGCCAGCGTGGGCATCATCGCAGTTGCCACCGATTGAGCAATCACCGCCTGCGCCATTAGCATCAGGGAGAAGCCATAGTCAATACCCACCAGACTGCCCTCGGTCATGCGCGAGGCCAGCCAGGCGTTAACCCAAAAATTCAACTGCACGACAGCCACACCCAGGAGGCGCGGGCCCATCAAGCGCACTACCTCGCCTACGGCAGGGTCACCCAGTCCCAGTGAAAGGGTGTAATGGCTATCTTGTTTTAGAAGCAGGGGGACTTGTAATAACAGGTGGAATGCTGCACCGACGACCACTCCCCAGGCCAAACCGTAGATGCCTATCTTGGGGGCCAGTACGAGTACGCCAAAGATCATGCCCAATTGATACATGGAGGGGGTCAGGGCAGGGATCAGGAAGACCTGATGTGAGTTGAGAATGCCCATCACCAACCCGCTCAAGCCGAAAAGCACCGCAGAGACCAGTTGGATGCGCAGCAGGTTGACCGTCAGCGATTGGAGGGCTGGCTCTTCGGCCAGGCCGGGCGCCAGCGCGTAGCGCACAATCTGCGGGGCGAAAAAGAAGGCCGCCACGCCCAGCAGACTCAGGCTCAGGACGACCAGATTGGCAATCGCAGAGGCCAGACGCCAGGCCGATTTCTTGTCACCTTTTGCCAGGAAAGCTGTGAATGTCGGAATGAAAGCTGAACCGAGCGCCCCGCCGGCGATCAAGTTAAAGAGAGTCTCCGAGACGCGATTGGCGGCGATGAAGGCATCCAGTTCGACATACGCGCCGAAGGCGCTGGCAACCAGGATGCGTCGCGCCAGGCCGGCGAGTTGGCTGAATACGAATGCGAACATCACCGTCCCGGCGGCGCGGGCGATCTGGCGGTTGGCGTTGGCTGCCGAAGGCCTTACGGGGGATTCGTTCACGAGCGGGGATTATACTGCTTTATTCAGTTGGGCTTTTTCCCCAACATGGCGACTGCAAACGAGATGGATACGAATAATAAAATCCAAGTGGCCTGGTATTGCAGCTTTGTCAGATACAAGACGAGTATGCTCAAAGCCAACAGAAGGATGACGAGGGCACGCGATAGAGGCTTGAGACCTGACAGATGCTTGAGCATCAGCAGAAAGGCCAAGGTCAGCGGAACGTAATCATATTGTAAAGCGTAGGGGGTCAGGCACAAGGTCAGGATGAGGGACGCGGCGGCGAGAGTCGAGGGAGTACGCCAAGCCTTGACCGAAGCCGGTGACGTCGAACTGCCACCAGCGCGGGATGGCAAGCGTGGCCGCGCCGAACGAACGGCAATTTTCTGCTCTTGCGCGCTGCGGTCGCCGCTGTTATGGCGTCCCCAGTTTTGCTCGAACGCTGTGGACTTTATCGCTCATCGTTTGTGACCGGTCTGTTCGTGTGCCGGCTTTAATGATGGTGGATATTCTTGGGACACCCATCTCGTGCAGCTCTTCGTGGCAGCGTTTGATGGTGGCAAAAACTTCGTCCCATTCGCCTTCTACGTTTGTGCCATTGGCATGGAGTTCGTAAGTCAAACCGGCCTCTTGCAGAATGCGCTCACAGGCCGCCATGTACCCGGAGAGGGATACGCCGACTCCAATCGGAATGACGCTGAATTCGAGGATAACTTTCATGCGCTCACCTCCATCCGCCATCAGCCATTTGCCATCCGCCATTATCCCGTCCCAAACTGCCGGTCGCCGGCATCGCCCAGGCCGGGGACGATGTAGCCGTGCTCGTTCAGGTGATCGTCAATCGCAGCCAGATGGATGGGAATATCTGGATGAGCTTTCTGCATGGCGGCGATGCCCTCCGGCGCGCCGATCAGACCCACGAACTTGATCTTCTTCACGCCCCAGCGCTTCAGAACGTCAGCAGTGGCGACGGCCGAACCACCGGTAGCCAGCATCGGGTCCAGGATGAGGCAGACGGATACGGTCGGCTCAATGGGCAGTTTATTGTAATATTCCACCGGCTTGAGCGTGCGTTCGTCGCGGTACAGCCCGATGTGCCAGACTTCGGACGACGGCATGAGTTCCCAGACGCCCTCCACCATGCCCAGGCCGGCGCGCAGGATCGGCACCAAACCGATCTTTTCCTGCAACTCTACACCGGTGCATGAGGTGAGCGGCGTTTCTACTTCTCGGGGAACAGTCTGGAGGTCCGCGGTGGCTTCGTAAGCCATCAGTGCGGCGATCTCGCGCACCAGTTCACGGAACTTTTTCGGATTGGTGTTCTTGTCGCGCAGGCGGGTTAATTTATGGGCGACCAGGGGATGGGAAGAAGGAAAAATATTAGCCATTTGACTCTCCGTGAGGTATGGTTTTGGGTTATTATAGAGCATATTTGGAAAATTGGTATTATTGAAAGATTTTTAGTGTGGAAATATTCAGCGGGAGTACGACTGCCATGCCCTTACGAATTATGGTTGTGGACGACGAGAATATCAACCTGCGGCTTGTTTCCAGGCTGCTTGAGATGGAGGGATACGAAGTCATTACAGCGCAAAGCGGGGAGGCTGCCCTGCAATTGACTGACCAAACTCCGCCCGATTTGGCGTTCCTGGATGTGATGATGCCGGACATGGATGGCTATGAACTGTGCCGGCGCTTGCGTCAAAATCCGGTTACAGCCTATATCCCAATCGTAATACTGACCGCGCTGGTTGACGAGAACGACCGGCTGAAAGGAATTGAGGCCGGCGCGGATGATTGTTTGCCCAAGCCTTTTGACATGGATGTATTGCGCACGGTGACGAGAAGGTTTTTACAGGATCGAGATCATGGAGGAACGCCATGAAACTTACAGGCTTGCATCTGCTCTTGACTTACCAGTGTACATTCGAGTGTGACCATTGTTTCGTTTTCGGGAGTCCCTCGCAAACTGGCGTGATGACCATCCTCCAAATCCAGGAAATCCTGCGACAGGCGCGCGAGGCAGGCACCATCACAAGTATATATTTCGAGGCGGTGAGCCGTTTCTCTATTATGCCGTTCTAGTCAAGGGCCTTCAGGAAGCCGTCAAAGCGGGTTTTAGCGCCGGCATTGTCTCCAATGCGTACTGGGCGACCGGCCTGGAAGACGCCCTCGAGTGGCTGCGTCCGTTGGCCGGACTGGTGGCGGATCTTACCATCAGCAGTGACCTGTATCATTACAACGAGCGCAACAGCCGGCACGCGCAGGATGCCGCTCGCGCTGCCGAGCAATTGGGCATCCCTTTAGGGACGATCTGTGTAGCCCAGCCGGAAGACACGAACGCCATGCTGACCGTTGGGCAGATCCCGAGCGGTGAATCAGCGGTCATGTATCGCGGACGAGCGGCCTGCAAGCTGGTTTCTCGAGCCAGACTCCAGCCCTAGGAGCATTTCAGCGAATGTCCGCACGAAAACTTGCGTGAGCCGGGGCGCTGCCACCTCGATCCGCTCGGCAATTTGCATATTTGCCAGGGCGTTTCACTGGGGAACGTCTTCGAGACGCCTTTGAAAGAAATATGCGCGCGGTACGACGCGGACGCGCATCCAATCTGTGGGCCGCTGCTGGCAGGCGGGCCGGCCGCGCTGGTGACGGAATACAATTTGCCGCACGAGGCGGCTTATGCCGACGCCTGTCACCTGTGCTACGAATCGCGGAGGGCGCTGCGCGGGCGCTTCCCGCAAATTCTGAAACCTGAGCAGATGTATGGCGATGAAAACCTATGAATAATGGACAGGGAAGGGTCAATGTGATGGCTAACTCTGATTTTCGTCGCCATGTTCTTGATCACTATAACCGGTTTTCTTCCTGCTATGATTGGTCAGAATTTATTCGCCGGGAGACTCGACGCAGAGCAGTCGCTTTGAGCGACTATCAACCTGGCGAGAAGGTGTTAGATGTGTGTACCGGCACAGGCGAATTGGCTCTGACCTTTGTTCGGCGAGGCGCGGATGTGGTAGGTGTGGATATCGCCCCAGAGATGCTGCGGCGGGCAGCCGCGAAACAGTCATCAGCGAGGCCTACATGGATGGTAATGGATGCGATCGAACTGGCGTTTGCCTCCGAATCGTTTGATATATCTGTGCTGTCGTTGGCCCTTCATCACATGCCTGAAACCGTTCAATGGCATATCTTGAAAGAGCTGCGCCGGGTGACGCGAAAATGTCTTGTGATTGTCGAACCCAATCCGCCGCATAATCAATGTCTGAGGAATCTCTGGGCGTTTGGCGCATCATTAATCGACGAGTCTGAGTTATTGTATGCGTGGGCCTGGCAAGATTTTAACCGCACCTGTTCAAATGCAGGTCTGAAAATCAGGCAGGTGGAGGCAACGACATTCGGGTTGTTCCGTATCACTCTTTGTGATCCTGATCACTGAACTTATTGCTCAACCTGCTGGCGGTAAAGTTATGGCGGTGGGAATAGTTTTCTAATCACGAAACATCACTGTCACAATTTCGTGTCCTTTTGCCGTCAAGGTCACGCGGCCGCCTTCGGATGATTTCATGGCCCGCAATCTTTGACCTGCAAGGTTATGGTAAAATCCAGCCAACCTACTATTCTCATCATCGTATATCAAACGACAATATATATAATCAATCGCTGATTGCAGAAAGGATATTACTCATGTACTGTCCATCGTGCGGAAAACCGGTACCGGAGAATAGTGCGTTCTGCTTACACTGCGGCAAGCCTATCCCTACACTTACTGCCAACGCTCCTGTATTGCCTGTCACTGCGACTCTCTCACCGCAACTGCATCCCAATGTCCCTGTTGAGCAACAAAAATACCCCGTCAGTGAAGAATCTATCAGCAAGATCAAAGAGCTGCTATCTCAAGGATCCAAAGTACTTGCGGTCAAACTTTATCGGGACGAGACGGGAGCAAGCTTAAAAGAAGCAAAAGATTTTGTGGATGTGATCGAAGCCGATATTCTCACAACTCATACCGCTGCTGTTCCTGCGACTCGACCAGTCGTTCCCCAACCCCCTATTGGTACAGGAATTCATCGGGGCAAGTCTGTTGCAACGACACAAACTGATACACCGGTAACTCCTGCCATCCCTGTCACTTCCGCCATTCAGCCACCGTCCACCTCCGATGAGTATATCTACACTGATTGGGTGCTCGAGTTCTCCCATGAACTCCGAAAGCGTCTAGCGATAGGTCTTAGCGGACGCGGTGCACCGAGCGTGGATGAAGTCAGGCAACGCTTTTGGTCAGCGTACCAAAAGGCGATAAATATACTGTTACAGGACTGGATAGATCAAGGATGGCAGCCAGTAGTCAGTTTAGGGCCGTCTTGCCTCGAGATGCGGATAGCGAAGGATTATCGAGACAAGAACCTACTTTATTGGATCCTGATGATAATCGCAATTCCTGTTACTGCTGGAATCTCGTTACTGGTTGCGCTGATGCCACACCCATTTGCAGAACCAACTCGATGGGTGGTGAAGATGCGTGCACCGAGTGGGACCAGGATCCCAAAGATGCCAGTAATGCCTACTTCTTGACGGCCAACCTATAAGGGATTCTTCTTTATTAGATTAAAGACTTATTGAACAATCCCTACTGCACACATCACTCCTGGAACATTACCGTCACAACCTCATATCCTCGCGCCGCAAAGGTCACACTCCTGTCCTTGAGGGGCTTCAAGACGGCGTGTTTTTCCTCGACCAAGTTGACGCGCGCGACGCGCCTGAATTTACGCCAGGGTGTAAGTGTCACATTGATTTCCTCACCGCTAATGTTGTAGCCGCGCACCAGCCAGCCTTTTCCATCCTCGGCTACCTTGACGGCCGAGAGCACAAATCCCTGCGGCGAGACCTCCACGAAAGAACTGCTGGCGGGCAGTGTACCATCGTGCAGCCCAGTGCTCACGGCGCGCATTGGGGTCTCGAAGGCATAGGCTTGCTCGTAGGGCAGGACGCCATCCCGCCCCACATCATGGGGGATGATCGAATACTCGAACACCCATTTGCCAAGCATCTGCGCGCCGGGCGTGGGCAGGAACGGCCCGGCATGGCCTTTGCGGTTAGCGAAATCATCGCGTGACAGCCAACCGACGCAGCGCAGCAGGGTGAGAGCAATTTCAGCTTTGCCATCGGGACGTTTCAGCACCTCGACTTCGGGCAGGCCGCGATTGGCGATCATTAATCCGTTGTTGCCATCTGAAATAGTGGTGAATACGCGCTGCGGGACCTCGGGCCGGGGTTGCTCGCCCCAACTCTCGTCGAAGGCTGGAACGCCGGCGGGTCGGCGCACGACCTCGAAGTGACTATCGTAATCGGCTTCCGTCGCGGCGAATGGGGCCGGGAAATGCACGCGCAGGCGGTGGTCGCGGGCATCGTTTTCGACCTCGGTTTGAATATCAATACGCGGCACACCAGTGATGAGTGAAACGTGAGAGGTGACGGGGATAATAACGTTTTGCCGCGACCGTGATTTTCGGTCAAGGGAGAGTTCAACGGGAAGGTGCAGTTCGAGATGAATTTCCAGCTTTTGCTGCACCGCGCCGGAATGGACGCGCACACCTTTCAGTTTTGCCGTCGCCATCCGGTCGGATGGAGGCGGGCAATAGTTATATTCGTCGCCGCAGTCGGCGCCATCCACGAAACGGTTCAGGCCGCGATATTCTAAATTGTTGCGCGTAGCCAATATAGTAAGCGTGCCATCCCGTTCCACACGGACTTTGAAGAACTCGTTTTCGATACTCTGCGGGGCGCGCTTGTAACGCGGATGGGTTGCCAGTTTTTGCAGGAATGGTGGGCTAGCAAGCGGCAGCAGCAGACGCGCCAACGGCGGGAGGCGCGCCGGCGGCTGTTCTTCGCCGGACTGCGCGTGGACATAAAACGTCCGCCAGCCATAGCCGGGCACCTCCGGCGCGGTGAAGAGGGCGCGTGTGGCAGCGGCAGTATGGGCATGGACATTGTACGTGGTGATGGTTTCGTCGCGAAAATAGGCTTCGATCTGCTGCAAACCGCTCTTCCACGCCGCTATATTTGGCTCGCCGCTGTCGCTTACAATCGCCTCGATGAAGATCTGCGCCCCCTCGCGGCGAACAGTGATATTCTGAATGACGATATTGGCGGCGCGGCCATCGTGGATATTGCCGAAAGCGATCTGCAAATCTCTCGCCGTCAACGCCACGCGGATCAGGTCGCGGCTGCCCATACCAATTATTTGATATGGAATGGTTGTGCCAGATTCATCATTGATTTCAAATTTGTCCATATTGGGCGGCAATGTGATTTCAGCAGTGACCGCGTCGGTGCGCGGGCCGGAGATTGGATTGAAAACGACGACGGCGGATTGCGGATTGCGGATGGTGGATTGAGTCTGAATGGCTGTGGTGAGCGTTTCCAGGCTTTGTTTTGTAATTTCCTCGCCAATCTGTTCCACCTGGTCGAAGCGGACTTTCATCTCGTCGTGCACCTGGTCAATCGAGCAGCCGCAGATGGAATCGTGAGGGTGGTTCTCCATCAGCAAACGCCATGCTTGGTGGAGAATCGGGGCATTGTTCTTGAGTTTGTCACCCTGAGCGAAGCAAAGGGTCTCCTGGAGTTGATGATGAGATTCTTCGCCGCTGCGCGGCTCAGAATGACACGCAATTGCAGCGAACGTCGTGAAAGGTTCCGCCCATTTTTCCAGCAGCGTTTCGCAAGCGCGGTTGCGCTGCTTGATCCACATGCGGGTGGAAAGGACTCCAGGCAGGAGGTGGCTGCGTTTTGGAGAGCGGAGTTCACCGATAACTGTAGGGATGGCCGATGGCTGATGGCCGATGGCCGATTGGACAGCGGCAATGTAGGCAGGCAAAGTCGAGTGGACAAGTATGTCGCCGTCCAGTTTACCTTTTGTGTACGCGATAGCGCGGCTCGTCTCCGGCGGCGGCTGCATGTGGTCAGTGCCGTGCATGAGCAAGAAATGCGAGTTGCGGGTTGCGAGTTGCTTGTGTGGGAGGAGGGAGTCGCGCAGGCGTTTGACTTCGGTAATGAAGCGTTCAGGGTCAGAGGTGGGGAGGCTGGCGGCGTTTCCATATCCATCCCGCAGATAGGCCATGAAAACACGCGAGCCATCCGGCCCCTCCCACCAGAATTCGCAGGGTTCGTCGGCAAGGCCGCGCTGGACGCAGGCGGTCTCGATCCCGAAGCCGCGCAGGATTTGCGGCATCTGACCGATATGCCCGAACGGGTCGGGGATGTAGCCGACCATCATCTTGGGGCCAAATTTCCTGGCAGTATGATCCCCTTGAAGTAGATTATGGATGGTGGCCTCCGGGCTGACCAGGAACTCGTCCGGCAGGATGTGCCAGGGGCCGATCAGGATGCGTCCGTTTTTGATGTACCGGCGTAGGTCGGCCTCGCGCTCCGGGCGGATGGCGAGATAGTCGTCCAGGACGATGGTCTGGCCGTCGAGCATGAAGTGGCGGAACTGACGGTCGTTTTCGAGGATGTCGAGCAGGCCGTCAATCAAATGGACGAGTTTCAAGCGGAACTGCTGAAAGGTGAGATACCATTCGCGGTCCCAGTGAGTGTGGGAGACGAGATGAAGGGTGAGCATGGGTACTCCTGGGTTTGATGTTCCAGTGTCACGTGTCAAGTGTCACGTGCGAGGGGTGTTGGAGATTACGTTTTACGCTTTACGAATTACGTCGAGAATTTCTTCCCAGTGCTGGAATAATAACAGATATGCTTCGCCTTTGCAAAAGGCGGCTTTGCAGTTGGGGATTTTACCAGCGATATATCGCGCCATGCTGTCAGGCGTCAGGTTATCCTCGACGCCGTGCCATAAAAAAACAGGCGCCTCAATATCTTCCAGTCAGAAACCCCATGGACGGGGGATGCGCCGTGTCTCCTAGGCGTGGCCGCGCGTGCCATTGCGCAGGGCTTCCTTCGTGCTGGCGTAACAGACATCGCGAATAGAGTTGGGCGATATCATTCGGCCAGTCGAGGATGCGGCGGCCCGGCTGGAAATCGGAGAGGCCATAGCCGGGGCGATCTATGCAGATGAGGCGCACGCCCATCTTTTGGGCGATGTCATCCGGCGGGCGACGACATCGCTATACCAAAACCTTGATTAATTCCAATGCGCCCGCTGCGGCAAACTCAAAGGTAAGTTCCTTGGCGATGTCCCCCAACAAGGACCAGTACTTCTTCTTGAATTTTGGCAGCACGCTCTTGGCCTCTTTCAGGTTCTTTTGTCCGCCCGATTTCAGCCATTCGTCCGCGCTTTGCTGCGATTCCTCCTCGCCCGGCGCGGCGGTGATTTCCTGCCGTATCCAGCGCACAAATGATGATGAGAACAGCGCGTAGGCACCCTCTCGCTCCTCCAGCAGGCCGCGTTTGCTCAGCGAGACGATATCCTGCGCGGCGCGGGGGCGGAGATGGGCCAGATTCTCGAGGCTGGGTACGGTCTTTTTCGATGGCTTCTGCAGGCCGAGGGTCAGGATAGTGAGCAGGGTGATCTTCTCGCTCTCGGAACAATGCGACCACAGGTAACTATAGTGAGCATCCGCCTGCTGGTCGAAATTAATAACCGCGAATTTCGTGAGCGCCTCGCCGCTCAGGCTCTGGGCCTGCCCCTCGACCAAATAGTGACCTGCCATCTGGACGAAGAACGGGTGGCCGCCGCCCAGGTTCCAGATGAAATCTTTTTCCTCGGGCGTAAAGCCAAATTCAACCGTTTCCGTGTAACCGGTCAGTAATTCGTCCACTTCACGACGGTTGAACGGGCGCAACACCACGTTGGCGAAGATGTTGAAGAACGGCGAGCCTTTGATCTCGTCCGAGTGACACAAATCCACCAATTCACGTCGCGTGGCGGGGATAAGCGCCAAGCCGTGATGAATGGCCAGGGCGCGCAGCCCGCCGAAGAAATCGCTTTTGAAATTAGGGTTCTGGGTGACATATTCGAACTCGTCCATCATCAGGACGGTCGTCAAGCATTTATCCTGCGCAGATTGGAATAGGTCTTCGAGATCGAAAAGATCGAACGCATCCTGTTCACTCAAGGTTTCGATGGATGGTTTCAGGCTCTTGTCGCATACGCTGCGGGACATCTTCTTGAGCACGCGCTGCCAGAAGCGCTGCGGGGTGATGTCAGTCAGGCCTTGAAAGTCTACATAAACCAGGCAATATTTATCCGGCGTCAGTCCCAGCCCGGCTGCCACCTGCGGATTGGAGAGGAAATACAGCAGCGAGGTCTTGCCAATGCGCCGCTCGCCGACAATGGAGGTGCTCTCATGCGCGCTGGAAAGCAGCCGGTTGGTGATCTGGCGGATCTCCGCGCTGCGCCCGTAGAAACGTTGCGAGTCTTTGATCGGATTGCCGAAGGTGAAGGGGTTCATTACTTGCCCTCCAGTTTGAAAATCCCATACGGCGTCGCGGCGTAGACATTGCCCTCCTTGTCCACGACAATCGAATAGACCACCGTCGCGCCGAGCAGGCCGTCGTTGATCTGTCCCCAGGTTTGGCCGCCATCGAAGGAGACGTACGCACCACTATCTGCGCCAACGTAGATAGTGTCAGGATTATTGGGATCAATAGCGATGCTGTTTACATGGGTGTTCTCTAGTTTGCATGTCGTTGTGCTGATTCTGTAGTTGTCTACAAGCCTACATGTACAAATGCCACCATCCCTTTCCCCTTTTCCCATATAGAAAAGATTGCCATCCTGTGGATTGACAGCAAGGCGTTCTTCAACTCCTGCGACGGAGAATTCCATTCCCCCGTACTCCCAGGTTTTTCCCGCATCTATTGAGGAAAGCATCCAATTGCAGGTATTCAAGTAGACTGTGTTTCCATCATTGCTGAAGAACAGCCGATGAGTAACCCCACATACCATAACCTCTGATGGAATCCCGTCGCTGACTGACCAGGATTGGCCGTAATCGGTTGAATAACGGACTATCAACCCTTTTGCTTGTTCCAATATCCAGTATGCAAGACCGGGGATACTCGGATTAATAATGGCAGTTTGGAATTGATCCTGTGGTGGATTGATATCCGACCACGTCATGCCTTTATCTGCGGACATCACGAATTGACCGTCTTTGACAACATAGAACTTTCCGCCTTTGTCAAAGGAGGGGACACAATCCTGAATATCAAATACATACGTCCAGCTCTTTCCACGGTCGAGCGACCGATACAGACTGCAATAGGATGGCCGTGTCTCTGGAAATACAATCACATACATGTTCGATGGATCAACAAGATTGATCTTGATAGACACCTTACTGCCCCCAAGTCCATTGGCTAACTCTGACCACGTGACACCGAGGTCGGGTGAAACAAAGAGACTATTCTCACCTACCATCAGCCGAGGATTTGCGCTGGAGGAATCAATGCCAATCGCCGAAATATTATTCGCGGAAATGGATATTGATTGCCAGGAATGTCCTCCGTCCTCAGAGAAAGTCAGACCATTTTCATTACAATAAACCTTTGTGGGCGTTTGGGGATCAATGGTGAATAGGTTACATCCAAAATCCATTGTGTCCCATGTCTGGCCCCCATCATATGAGATGTATGAGATATAGGTGCTTCCGCTTTCGGATTCAACGTAAAGCACTACGTTTCCATTGAAATCGGTTCCTGCAGTAATTCTGTGCAAATCTCCAATGCCTCCCAGGCCTATCAAATCCCACGTTCTTCCTGCGTCGTTTGACTGATAGACGCCAGGCTCGCAAAAGCCCCATCTGATTTCAACTGTATAAAGAGTATTGCCATCCAGTGGATGGATGGCAAGGGTATACCAACCGTTCGGGCACTTATCACCGGAGGATGAAAAATAATTATTAGTTAGCGTCTCACCGCTGTCCCTTGATTCAAAGACCCACCCCGGAGCATAAAAGTACAGATGGGTACTGTTTTGGGGATCCATGGCGATATACTGTGCGGGATCTGATTTTACCATTCGCCAATTCTGTCCCCCGTCATCGGTTTTATATGCGCCTTGATCCGTGGCGGCATAAAGGATGCTCGGATTGTGTGGATCAATCAGAAGACTATCTGTTTTTGGGTAATCTATTCCATTGAATGCCGGCGACCATGACAAGCCGCCGTCAATGGTTTTGTAAATCCCCGCGTTGGCGGTTCCAACATATATAACATCTTTGTCCTTGGGGTTTGCGGCGATGGCAGTGATTTTATCTCGAAGAAACTCCTGCCCGATGTAAATCCGCTTCCAGACCAGCGGGATGGGTGTTGGGGTGGGAGTGGGTGTGATGGTCGGTATTGCTGTGCTGGTTGGTCTCGATGTCGCCGTTGGGTTGAGGGGAATGCGGCTGGCATAGAATGTTTCGATTTTTGGGAAAGCCAGAATGATCACAAGAATCAGCGCCGATATGCCCAATCCGCCCCATATTCGCGCATCATTGTGCCAGCGCCGCCGCCGGAGTTTCACCGTCTGCGCCAGCAGGCGCGAGGCGTTTTTGTATTCCACGTCAGCTTTCAGGATTTGCTTGAGCAACTCCGCGGCGCGGTCGTAGTCTTTGGCTTTGAGCGCGGATTGTGCTTCTTTGTAGAAAGATTCGAGTTCATGATGTTTTGTCATCTCTCACTACTCCCTTTTCTCTACTCTCTACTCACTTACCCTCCAACCTGAAAATCCCATACGGCGTCGCGGCGTAGACGTTGGATTGCGGGTCCACCACGATGGAATAGACCACCGTCGCGCCGAGCAGGCCGTCGTTGACCTGGCCCCAGGTCTCGCCGTCGTTGAAGGAAACATACACGCCGCCATCTGTACTTGCGTAGATTATATCGGGGTTGTTGGGGTCAAACGCAATCGTGTTGACGAACAGGCTGCCGAGGCCGATATTACTGGATTGCCATGAGTCACATCCATCATCACTAATGATTACACCATCTCCGCGCGTTGCAAGAACCAGGTGATTTGCATCCCGCGGGTCAACGATCATTCTCGAATTCATGGGCGTTGTCCAGACTCCCATGGTGCTTTGACAACTTTGCCAAGTCTCTCCCGAATCTTCAGATCGGAAGAAATCGAGATCACCAATTGCATAGCCCCGTTTTCCTTGGTCACGGTCGAAGAAAAGTCTGGCATCTTCGATGTCGCCTATGCCAGCGCCGCTTTGCCATGTTTCGCCGTTGTCGTTGGATACGAATATATAGGGTGGATTCCCTCTACCGTACAGCGCAAATAATTTTCCAGGGATAGTTGGATGCGAGGCAAGGCTCCTCAGGTCGTTTCGGGGCATAGGGAATTGAGTTGTAGTCTTGCCTTCATCATCGGAGCGATACAGGTAATTTCCAGCTTCGTAAAATAGATACCCGCTTCGGTTGAAAGTAGTAGTTCTTTGCAGAGGGGGCCAAACGCTGATTGCCTCCCAATTCTTGCCATCGTCAGATGATTGGAATATGTTGTTGGCCTCGAGCAGCAGGGAAGAAGAATCTATTGGATGCAAACTGATCTGTAACTGTTGAGCTGCCAGCCCACTAGAGCGTTCTGTCCAGCTTTTGCCTCCATCGTTGGATACCCAAAGCCCTTCTCCGCCAACATATATTGTTTGGTCAGACGACAGCGAAACGCTAATGGTCGTGCCATTCGAACTCAGTCTTGTAATTTCCCCCCATGAATTTCCACCGTTTGTGGTGTGGAAGACGCCACTTCCTTTCGTACAATAGACGCTAAGATTGTCTTGCGGTGAGATAGAGATTGCATCGCATCCAAGTTCCAGGTCTTGCCATGTCCCTCCCTGATCAGTTGAGCGGTAAGTTTTACCTTCGTAGAAAGCATATAAAAAATGGTTCTCCTCAGATTAGTGGGGGAAATTGATTGACTTTGGTTGAACATGAGTTA
>DYHT01000077.1 GCA_020723995.1 Chloroflexus sp. | reverse complement strand
CTGTTGAGGTATTCTTAGAACAGTCTGTTGCACTTACAAGTTGAATCCAAGAAATAAAAAAAAGTCCCTATGAGGAGTTATTATGCAAGCCATAGCCGAGGATGTGTATATAGAAAACCAATATCTGGGTGTGACTTTGGGCGCCATCCGCCTGCCGCATGGATTGATCCAGGTGGATGCGCCGCCATCGCCGGAGGATGTGCGCGCCTGGCGCGCGGTCCTGCTGAGCCTGGGTGGAAGCTCAGAGCGGTTGCTGATCAACCTGGATGCTCACCCGGATCGCACGTTGGGTGCCCGCTCGATGGAATGCACCGTGGTCGCCCAGGAAAAAGCGGCGCAGGTTTTCCGCAGCCGTCCCAGCACCTTTAAGGCGCAAGGAGACGAGACCGGCGCGGAATGGGAGGCTATTCCAGGCTTGGGCAATGTTCGCTGGGTGCCACCCGAGATTTCTTTCAGTCATGAAATGACGATCTACTGGGGTGGGACGCCCGTCCTGATAGAGCACCATCCGGGGCCTGGCGTTGGGGCGTTGTGGGTCATTTTGCCGGAGCCTAAGGTGGTCTTTGTCGGAGATGCCGTCGTTCCCAACCAGCCGCCCTTCCTGGCCGGCGCCGACTTGCAGGCCTGGATTGATGCGTTGAAAGTCTTGCTCTCGCCAGCTTATCGTGGCTGGCTGGTGGTCAGTGGACGCGGCGGGTTGACGGCAGTGGAAGTCATCCGATCACAGGTGGAATACCTACAAAAAATTATGCAAAAATGTGAAAAACTAGCCGAGAAGAAATCCACCCCAGAAGAGATCGAAAAACTGATCGCGCCGCTGCTTTCCGGTTTTAAGATCCCCAACGAGCGCCAGCGCCAATACACCCAACGCTTGCGCTACGGTCTATATAATTACTACATGCGTCACTACCGCCCCACGAATAATACCGCCGGAGAGGAGTAAACATTCCTGTGACTGGTGAATACCAATCGATCTTTGAGCTGACGCGCGGCAGGATTGTCGAATCAATCCATTGCGGGGCGGCGGCCGTGGTCGATTCCACCGGCCGCCTGCTTGCCTGGTATGGCGAACCGAGAGTGGTCACTTTTATGCGCTCCAGCGCCAAACCGCTGCAGGCTTTGCCGCTCATCGAGCGCGGCGGCGACAATGTCTTTCACCTGACATCCAAAGAAATTGCGATCATCTGCGGCTCTCACGATGGCATGGATGAGCATGTGGCGGTCATACAAGGCATACAATCCAAAGTTGGGGTTCAGGAAAGCGACCTGTTGTGCGGCGTGCACCCGTCCTTTCATGCGCTGACCGCGGAGGCAATGAAAAAGCGCGCTGAAGTCCCGACCTCCAACCGGCATAATTGTTCGGGCAAACACACAGGCATGTTGGCGCAAGCCCGCATGCGCGGCCTGCCGATCGCGGATTACACAAACCCGGAGCAACCCATCCAGCAGACCATTTTAGAAACCATCTCCGATATGTGTGGCATCTCCAAAACCCAAGTTGAAATTGGGATTGATGGTTGCTCGGCGCCGAACTTCGCCCTGCCGCTTTACAACGCCGCGCTGGGTTTTGCACACCTGTGCGACCCGCGCGGATTGTCGGTTGAACGCTCGACAGCCTGCCGCCGCATCACCTCGGCCATGATGGCTCATCCCGAAATGGTCGCCGGGCCGGGGCGATTCGACACGCGCCTGATGGAAGTCTGTAGCGGGCGGGTTATCTCAAAAGGCGGCGCAGAAGGCTACCTGCTGATGGGCATCATGGCCGGCGCGCTGGGCGCGGATTCGCCCGGCGTTGGCATTGCGCTCAAGATTGCGGATGGCGACCTCCCGTTGCGTAAACCGGATGGCGAGACACATCATCGCGTCCGCCCGGCGGTCGGGCTGGAGATACTCAAGCAGCTCGGCGCAATCTCCGAAAAAGAACTGGAAGCCTTGGCCGAGTTTGGCCCGCGCAAGCCGGTAACCAACTGGCGCAAACTGGTTGTCGGGGAGAGCCGCCCAACATTTGTTTTGGAACGGGAAACACAATCCGCGTGACTGATTTGCACACGCTCGCTTTGCAGGTACAGCAGCGCCTGCTGGATTTTTACGGCCAGCCAACCTGGCGCAATCCCCTTTCGCCGCTGGATGAGCTGGTTTCGACCATCCTTTCGCAGAATACCAACGATACCAATCGCGACCGCGCCTTCCAGGCCCTGAAGGCGCGTTTTCCGAACTGGGAAGCGGCGCGCGACGCCGAGCCTGGTTCCGTTATCGAGGCCATCCGCCCGGCCGGATTGGCCAACCAGAAAGCCCCGCGCATTCAAGCCGTTCTTAAAGCCATCACCGCTGAACGCGGCGCGCTGGATTTGAATTTTCTGGCTGGATTGCCGTTGGAAGAAGCCCGCGCCTGGCTAACCAGATTCAACGGCGTGGGGCCAAAAACGGCCGCCATCGTGCTGCTCTTTTCGCTGGGGCGGCCGGCCTTTCCGGTGGATACGCACATTTACCGTGTGACTGGGCGCATCGGCCTGCTTCCGGAGCGGATGACGGTCGAACAGGCGCATAAACATCTGGAAGAACTATTTCTGCCCGAAACTTATTACACCGCGCACCTGAACCTCATCCGGCTGGGGCGCGAAATCTGTGCGCCGCGCAAACCCGATTGCCCGGCCTGTCCGCTCAACGATCTTTGTGATTACGGGAAACAGGTTGTAAAATGCTGAAAATCCTTGTATTATGGAGGTACGATTTTACCGAAAGGAAGGGTCTCCTCACTACCCAAAGGGATGCTTCGCTGCACTCAGCATGACTTCTTAGACAGTCTCGAACAAGGAGTGGCGACTCCGCGAAGCGCCCTGTAGGTCAATCGCTCGTTGAACGGAGCAATGCCAGCAAGCCATCCGGATAAATCGGCAGTTTTCCATCTCCAAATTCATCCAACCATTTCCAGATAACTTTGAATTTGTGGCCAAGCTCATCGCCCTGGATAATCTCTTTTTCGTAGAAGGATGTATCTTTCAACCGGCCATCGTATACCAGCACAATCTCGTGCCCGCGTTGGCCCTCGTGGACAAAGATGTTTTCCAACATGCCCAGATAGCGAATGTCGGTCAATTCCGCTTCGATTTCTTCCATTAATTCACGCTGCACGGTTTCCGCGCCGCACTCGCCGAATTCGATTGTCCCGCCCAGCGGACGGTAGAAAATCTGGTTCTTCTTGCTGTCATGTCCCTCGGCCACGAGGATTTTCCCATCGTGTTGGCAGACGCAGATGGCAATCGGGCGGATTTTCTCTGCGAACATATTCCCTCACCCCCGGCCCCTCTCCCAGGGGGAGAGGGGAGATGCCTGCATAGACCACGGCCCGGCCCACGTTACGGTGACGGGAAGTACCTTGCCGCGCACGTTGTCATTCGTCTCGACGAAAACCAATTTATTCGTCCTCGTGCGGCCCTTCCAGCGACCTTTGACCTTCTCCTCGAACAGAACCACGACAGTCTGACCGAGGTAACGGGCGGCGATTTCGGCGGCAATGCCCTCCTGCAAGTTTTCCAGTACGCGGAATCGGCGCATCTTCTCGGCAGCCGGCACGTCATCGGCCATGCGCCGGGCGGAGACTGTCCCGGCGCGCGGCGAATAGCGGGCGAGGTGAGCTACGTCCAGTTTCAAGTCGGCGAGAACTTGATAGGTTTGCATAAACTGAGCTTCCGTCTCGCCGGGGAAACCGACAATAATATCCGTGGCGATCGAAACGCCGGGGATTTTGGCGCGGATTTCTTCGACGAGGCGGCGGTAATCCTTTTGAGTGTAGCCGCGTTTCATGGCTTCGAGAATTGCGTCATCGCCGGCCTGAATTGGGATTTCGATGTGCGGCATGACTTTGGGCAGTTCGGCGACCGCGTCCATGATGTCTTCGCCAAAATAATTCGGGTGCGAGGTGAGAAAGCGGATGCGTTCCAGCCCTTCGATATCATGCAAAATGCGCAATAAAGCCGCCAGATGGGGGCCGTCGGGAATGTCCTTGCCGTAACGGTCAACGATTTGGCCGAGCAAGGTAATTTCTTTCACGCCCTGTGCGACGAGAGCGCGCACTTCAGCGACGATCTCTCCCACCGGGCGCGAGCGTTCCACGCCGCGCTTGTATGGAATGATGCAGAAAGTACAGGCGTGCGAGCAGCCCAATACCACAGGCAGATGCACGGAGACAGTTTTGCCGCGCTCGTGTTCGGGTAGGATATCGCCATTCATAACGGCGAACCGGCTCTCGGTCGCGCGCGCTTCGAGCGCCCGGACATCGGACTGGGTCAAAAACGAAATCAACGGGCCCGGGTCGGAGGGTGGGGAAAAAACGTCCACAAACGGAAAGCGGGCGCGCAGTTTATCATCCCCTTTCACGCCCACCAGACAGCCCATCAGGTTGATGACGAGGTTGGGATTACGGTCTTTCAACGGGCGCAGCGAGTGCAGGCGGCCGGTAGCCTTATCTTCAGCGGACTGGCGCACGACGCAGGTGTTTAGCACGATGACGTCCGCTTCTTCGGCGGCAGCGGTGTAAACATAGCCCAGGCGTTCAAGGGCCGACCCCAGGCGCTGCGAGTCGGCCACGTTCATTTGACAGCCTTCGGTCCAAATGTGGTATTTCATAGTCTGTGAATTATACCAAGTTTGTCGGAAATAGATCGCAGACCGTAGACGATGGACAGAGAATGAAAGATACGGTCTTTTGTCCAGCGTCCACGGTCGAATTTATGGTAAAATCTTCGCGCTCGGAGGGATGACCGAGCGGCTTAAGGTAACGGTCTTGAAAACCGTCGTGGCGCAAGTCACCGTGGGTTCGAATCCCACTCCCTCCGCTGCTGATTATTGACTACGTTTTGCGCAGCACGCCCCGCACAAAATCCTTCTCGCCGGCCTCCAAATGCTCTGCGATCAATAGCGTTACCTTCCCACCGGTAAAGGATTGCAAAAACTTTCCGGCGGCCGCGCCCTCGGGGGATTGCATGGCCGCTTCCAGCGCTTCTTTTGAATCGAACAGCAGTTCGTGGATCAGCGCGTACCCGCCTTCGGTTTTGCCGAAGACCATCCGCTCGACGCGGCTGACGGTCTCGAGCCGCAGGCCGGGCATTTTCTCGGCCAGGGCAAGAAATTTTTGCCAGCCCAATTGAAATGCTTGCTCAGCATCAGGCGATTTAAAGAGAATAATAAGTTTGTGCATTACTTTTTTTGCTCACCTTCATTTGGAAGACATGATTTAATTATATTCTGGTTTTATGGTATCATTTTCCCATCCCACACAGGTAACCTCATGGAAGATAACAAAATCAACATCATCGAAGGCCCGCCGCCCATATTTGAACCAGCCCGTGACGGCTGGGCGTTAAGCCTGGGCGAAGGCCCGCACCTCGGCTTTACCGCAATCACCCACCTGCGCACCTTCAACGGCCCGGCGTTGGTCGAGCGCTGTTACCGCGCCTGGCACAACAATTCCCACATTCACCTGCATTTCCGCAACGATATAGGGTTAGAAGAACATGCCCCAATTTTTGCGGCTCGCTCGGTGGAGACACTCGAAGGCCAGGTGCTGCTGCTCTGGGTAAATCTGGACCGGGAAAAAGTGCAATTCGAGCTGGACTCCGGCGACGACGAAGGCGCAGAAGACGAGAAATAACCGCGCTCGGGAGTCTTACGTGGCAAACATCACTTCAGACCTGCAAACCGGCGTTTTGACCTTGACCATTAACCGGCCGCCGGTCAATGCCCTTGACCTGAAGACGATCACTGAATTGCAGGCAGCTTTCAAATTGGCCGCCCGCGACGAAAATATACGCTGCGTGGTGCTGACCGGCGCGGGGGCGACCTTTTGCGCCGGTCACGAGGTGGCGGAAATGCTGGCGGCGCGCGGCGAGAAGATTTCCTACCGCGCCCATTTGCTGGCAACATATAACCCGCTTATTCTGCAAATCCGCCAGATCGAGAAACCGGTCGTGGCAGCCGTCAACGGGCCGGTGGCCGGCGCGGGGCTGGGCATCGCCCTGGCCTGCGACCTGCGCCTGGCTGCCGATTTTGCCAGGTTCACGGTCGGGTTCACGGGCATTGGGCTTGCGCTTGATTCGGGCGTCTCGATTTTGCTGCCGGCGCTGATCGGCCTGGGACGAACGACGGAGTTTGCCTTTACAAACGAAGCCATCCCCGCCAAACAAGCGCTGGAATGGGGGCTGGTCAACCGTCTCGTCGGCGCGGCAGAGCTGGAGTCCGAGGCGGCCGCGCTGGCCGCGTCGTTGGCGGCGGGGCCAGTCGGCGCGTTCGGGCTGGCCAAACGCTCATTCAACCGCGCCATCCTATCCAACCTGGAAGAGGCGCTGGATTACGAGGCGCACATGCAGCAAATCGCCAGCAAGGGTGAGGAGCATCGCGAGGGTGTGGCGGCTTTCCTGGAGAAACGCTCACCAAAATTTTAATCCACGAAGAACACGAAGGATCATAAATTTTATGAATCTTCGTGTTTCTTCGTGCCAGCCTGCCCACGCTTTTTGGGGTAGGACTGCACTTAACCGTGGAATGAGCCTGATCGGGCGTTTTTGAACACGGA
>DYHT01000076.1 GCA_020723995.1 Chloroflexus sp. | reverse complement strand
CTGTTGCACTTACAAGTTGAATCCAAGAAATTATAGGAGTAAAGAAATGGGACTTAAACCCGATCACTGGATCCGTAAAATGGCGCGCGAACACAGGATGATCGAGCCGTTCGTCGAAGGCCAGGTACGCAACGGCGTCATCTCGTATGGCGTCTCGTCTTACGGCTACGACATCCGCGTCGCCGACGAATTCAAGATTTTCACAAATGTTTATTCTGCCATTGTTGACCCCAAAAATTTCGACCCGAAATCCATGGTGGATTACATGGGCGAGGTGTGCGTCATTCCGCCCAACTCGTTCGCGCTGGCGAGGACAATTGAGTATTTTCGCATCCCGAGGAAGGTGCTGACGATCTGCTTGGGAAAAAGCACGTATGCGCGCTGTTTTCGCGGCGATACCCGCGTAGCCCTCGTAGACGGTTCGGCCCCCACGCTGGAGGAGATGACCCGGCGATCAGAGGATGGCGAGTTGTTCTGGGGGTACAGCGTTGGCCCATACGGCCGGATTATGGTCGCCTTGCTCGAAGCGCCTCGCTATATCGGAAGAGATCAATTGGTTGAAGTCATTCTGGATACAGGCGAGTCTGTATTCTGCACTCCCGATCATCAGTTTTTGACGAGAGATGGCAGGATGACCGCGGCCGATAATCTACATCCGGGAAGCTCACTCATGCCGCTCTACAGGCAAGCGGCGCGCGGTTATGAGATGATTTTCCAGCCTGTGGATGGGTATCTGTACTCAACCCATCGCCTGGCGGACGAGTGGAACTTGCGACACGGGATTTACGAAGACATTGCCAATACGCACCGCCATCACGTGGATGGCGACCGGCGAAACAACCGGCCATGGAACATCACCCGGATGAATGTCGGTGAGCATATTCGCCTCCACAACCAGGAATCATACGGCCAGGATTTCGACCCGGACGAGCACAGCACTGCTATTCGCGAAGCGCTTGAAAGACTGGCCCAGGACCCAGAGTGGCGTGAGCGATTCAATCAGGCCCAAAAGGAGCGGGCGTTGCAATTTTGGCACGATGAAACCTGCGCAGAAATTCGCGCCGATCTTTTGGAACAGAGGCAAAATCCTTCCGATGAAACGCGGCACGCCCATCGCGTTGCGATGCTCCGGCGCTTCAGCGATCCGGCGGAGCGAGCGCGCCAATCCGAATTGGTTAGAGCTGCCTGGGCTAAAGACGATGGCACGCGACGGCAAAAACAAGCCGAGATTGCGCATGTCATTAACCTGCGCCCCGAGATAACGGCTGAAGCAGTACGGGCAGCCTTGCATCAGACAGGTTCTATCCGTGGAGCAGCCAGGCTGCTCAACTGCGACCGGGCAGCTTTTCGCCGATTCCCGGAAGTGATCCAGGCTTTCAGAGAAAACCGGCAAGGCACGAACCACAAAATCGCGGCTATTCGCGATGTGCCTGGCGATCACGACGTTTACTGCCTCACAGTTCCAGAGGCAGGGAACTTTGCTTTGGAAGCAGCGGTGTTCGTCAAGAATTGTGGAATCATCGTAAACGTGACTCCCTTCGAGCCGGAGTGGGAAGGCTTCGTCACCCTCGAAATTTCCAACACTACACCTCTGCCCGCCAAAATCTACGCCAACGAGGGCATCGCCCAAGTGCTCTTCTTCGAGGCGGACGAGGAATGTGAAATCTCCTATGCGGATAAGAAGGGCAAGTATCAGGGGCAGCAGACGATTGTGCTGCCGAAGTTGTAGAATTACGTTTTACGTTTTGCGCTTTACGGGAGCGAAAAACGTAAGACGTAAAACGTAAAGCGTAAAAAGTAAGGTGCGCCATGTTTGCAAATCGTGTCTCTCACCTCGAAGCCGAGGGCGCTTACGCCGTCCTCGCCCACGCCCAGGCGCTCGAAGCGCAGGGGCGTAAAATCCTGCACCTCGAAATCGGCCAGCCGGATTTCCCCACGCCCGCCAACGTCAGCCAGGCCGGGATTCAGGCCATTGAAAATGGACAGACGCGCTACAATCCGCCCGCCGGACTGCCGCGCCTGCGCGAGGTTATTGCCGAAGAAGCCGGGCGGCGGCGCGGCCTGGACCTCAAGCCTGCTTCCGTTGTAATTGGCCCTGGTGCCAAGCCCGGGCTTTTCTTCCCCACCCTGGCGCTGGTCGAATCTGGCGACGAGGTGATTTATCCAGACCCCGGCTTCCCGACTTATGCGGCCATGATCGACGTCGCGGGCGGGGTTCCAGTTCCCATTCCGCTGCGCGAGGAAAATCAGTTTTCGTTCGATTTGGATGCTTTCGATAAGCGTATCTCAGATAAAACCAAACTCATTATCCTCAACTCCCCCGCCAACCCAACCGGCGGCGTAATTCCGTTTGACGATTTGAAACACATCGCTGAGAAAGCGCAAAAGCACGATTGCTGGCTGATGTCGGATGAAATTTACGCCCATCTTGCCTATGATGGCTTGTCCGTGCCGAGCATTGCTTCGCTGCCCGGAATGCTGGAACGCACAGTCATCGTAGATGGCTTCTCGAAAACATATTCAATGACCGGCTGGCGGCTGGGCTATGCCATCATGCCAGAGCCACTGGCCACGCGCGTGGAATTGCTTTTGACGCACTCGGTCGGCTGCACGGCCACGTTTACGCAAATTGCAGGCATCGCAGCCATCACCGGATCACAGGAGGATGCCGGAGCGATGTTGCTCGAGTACCAGCGCCGCCGTGATGTTATCGTAGCGGGATTAAATTCAATTAACGGCATCCGCTGTAAGGTCCCGCAAGGCGCGTTCTATGTTTTCCCCAATATCAAATCGTTTGGCCTGTCCTCCAAAGAAATCGCCCGCCGTCTGCTGGACGAGGCGGGCGTGGCTGTGCTGGCCGGCACCGATTTCGGCGCCGGCGGCGAAGGCTATCTGCGGATGTGCTATGCAACATCCATGGAAACGATCGAGCAGGCGATAGAGAAAATGGCGGCATTCTTCGCTTCGCTCAGACGATAAACCATTGACGATGGACGATGGATCATAGACGTTGGCCGAGGCGAGCACCCTCGGCCATTGTCCGTCGTCTATCGTCTACGGTCTATCGTCCATCGTACGCCTTCACATCTGCAATCGCCTTTTTCACGTTCACGAAGGGCAGGAGAATCAAGCCCATCACGAAGAAGAAAATCACCGAGAGAATGGCCGGGCGCAGGCTGCCAAACAGCTGGTTGACCAGGCCGAACAGCAGCGGCCCAATCCAGGATGTACCGCGCTCGCTAATTTCGTAAAACGAGTAGAACTCAGCCTCCTTGCCCCGCGGAATCATCTGCGCAAACAGGCTGCGGCTGATGGCCTGGCTGCCGCCCAGCACCAGGGCAATGAACGCGCCCAGAATCCAGAACTCCAGCACGCGGCTCTCGCCCTTCATGCCGCCATAGGCATAGATGACCACGCCAGACCAGATGACAAGGCTGATGATAATGGACTGCTTGGCGCCCACCCAGCCGGCCAGTTTGCCCCAGAAGAGCGCCCCAAAGAAGGCGACAAACTGGATCATCAGGATAATCATGATCAACACGCCCTGGTCAATCCCCACGCCGCCGCGGATCAACGGCGCGGCCGCAAAGGTGGCCGAAACCGCGATGACCGTCTGGATGCCGTCGTTATACAGGAAATAGGCCAGCAGATATTTGAGCGTCTCCGGGAAATTCCTGACTTCCTTCAACGTCTTGCCTAACTGCTTGAAACCGACGCTGACGTAAGTCTCGCCCTGCGGCAGTGGACGCGTCGCCTGGCGGGTGCGCAGCCGCGACCAGGTGATGAGCGAAAATCCAAGCCACCATAGGCCGGCCGAGGCCAGGTTGATGCGCACCGCCAGGGCGGTCGGCACGCCGAGCGCCTCGCGGAACTGGTAGAAGATCAGGTTCAACAGCAGCAGCAAGCCGCCGCCCAGGTAGCCCATCGCCCAGCCATAAGACGAAACGCTGTCGCGCCGCTCTTCGCTGGCGATTTCGGGCAGGTAGGCGTTGTAGAAAACAATCGCCGCGCCGAAGGCCAGGTTGGCGATGATAAACAGCAGCCCGCCCAGCCACCACAGGCTGCCCGCCGTCATGAACATGGCAATTGTCGCCAGCGCGCCGAGAGTGGCGAACAACTGCATCATCTGTTTGCGCAGGTGCGAGTAATCCGCAATCGCGCCCAGGATGGGCAGGAAAAGCACCTGCAAACCAACCGAGAACGAGACGCAATAGGGCAGGAACGAATCGGGCGCAACCGGAATCCCGGCAAAGCGTGCCAAGCCCTCTGGAAAGGCCTTGGCCGCCTCGGCAGCCAGCGAGGCGACATAGGGGCCAAGGAAGACCGTCGCGACCGTTGTCGAAAAGGCCGAGTTGGCCCAGTCGTACATGCCCCAGCCGAAAATCTCTTTCTTATCGTTGACCATTGGGCGTGCAGACGCCATTGCCATAAAAACCTCCTTTGACGAGAATATTGGAATACATTGATAAAACTCCGCGCAGAGGCGGGAGTTTCGTTACATTATACAGCATTGACAAAATCAAAGGCCATGCTATGATAATGCTACTTATGGCAATTTCCTTTCAGGAGACGCACACTCATGCACGAAAGCACGCTGACCCAGGACCTGTTCGAACACGTACTCATCCATGCCAGGCAAGCCCACGCCCGCCGCGTGACACGCGTCAAGGTGACCATCGGCGTGCTCTCGGATGCCACTCCGGAATCCATCGAGTTCTATTTCCATTCGTTGTCACCTGGCACACTGGCCGAAGGCTGCGCCCTGGAATTCGACTCAGCGCCCGGAACGGCGCGCTGTAACGCCTGTGTCAAAGACGTTGAAATTACCGAACTATACGCCGCCTGTCCCGATTGCGGCGCGTTCCCGCTCAAAGTCACCGGCGGGAACGGCGTCTATCTCTCCAGCCTCCAGGTCGAAACCGACCAGGCGAAGCACGAACATATCCACGAATGACTATACTGCTCCCGGCGGCGTCCCTCGCACAGCATCCCCGTGGATGCCGCTGAGGACGGCGGCTTGAGCATAGAAAAATTAGAGGTGTCTTATGTGTCTCGGCATTCCCGCAAAAGTAATTGAACTCTACGAATCCAACGGCATGAGAATGGCAAAAGTGGACTTCGGCGGCGCAATCAAAGAAGCCTGCATGGAATACCTGCCTGAAGTCAAACTCGGCGATTACACCATCATCCACGTCGGCTTCGGCTTGAGCATTCTCGATGAAGAAGAGGCCTTCGAGACGATGGAGATGCTCAAGCAGATTGACGCGCTGGGGGAAGAACCAGTGAGCAGTAATCAGTGACCCGTGATCAGTGACATGAAATACATCGAAGAATACCGCGACGCGGAATTGACCCAAAAACTCCTGGCCGATATCCGCCAAGCCATCACCCGACCATGGTCTCTGATGGAAGTCTGCGGCGGGCAAACGCATGCCATCATGCGCAGCGGCCTCGACCGGATGCTGCCGCCCGAAATCACGCTGGTGCATGGCCCCGGCTGCCCGGTCTGCGTCACGCCGCTCGAATTGATTGACAAGGCGATTGCATTGGCCGCACGGCCGGAGGTGATATTTGCATCCTACGGCGACATGCTGCGCGTCCCCGGCTCGACCATTCGGCTGAGCGCTCACGGCCGTTAGAGCGGCTGGCGGCGACGTGCGCATCGTCTACTCGCCGCTCGACGCGTTGAAGATTTCCAGAGATAACCCGGATAAAACCGTCATCTTCTTCGCCATCGGCTTCGAGACAACCGCCCCGGCCAATGCCATGGCTGTTTTGCAAGCCAAAGCGCAGAATATCCAGAATTTTGCCGTTCTGGTCTCGCACGTGACTGTGCCGGCCGCGATCACCGCGCTGATGGAATCCCCGGATGTCAGAGTGGACGGCTTTCTGGCTGCCGGTCACGTCTGCACAGTAATGGGTTACTGGGAATATGAACCACTGGCCGAGAGGTACAACATCCCCATCGTGGTGACCGGCTTCGAACCGGTGGACATCCTGCACGGGATTCTGGCATGTGTCCGCATGTTGGAAAAGGGGCCTCGCTGCGCAAGCCGAGGGGTGCAGAACGCATACGCCCGTTCTGTTACAAGAGACGGGAACAAACCGGCGCAGGCTGTCATCAACCAGGTTTTTGAGATCTGCGACCACGCCTGGCGCGGCATCGGGATTATCCCGCAATCCGGTTACCGGCTGCGCCAGAAGTTTGCCTTCTACGACGCTGAAAAACGATTCCCTGAATTGCAGAGCATTGAAACAAAGGAGTCGCCGCTGTGCATCAGCGGGCAGGTGCTGTTGGGCGTAAAAAGACCCAACGAATGCCCGGCTTTTGGCATGGAGTGCACCCCGCAAACGCCGCTCGGCGCAACCATGGTCTCGGCCGAGGGCGCCTGCGCGGCGTATTATCATTATGGGCGATACAACAAGTAGAGCCGGTTTCCATACCGGCCATTCATCGGCGGGTAAGAAACCCGCCCTACAATTTACATTACAACATCATGAACATACAACAAGTAGGGCCGGTTTCCATACCGGCCATTCATCGGCGGGTAAGAAACCCGCCCTACAATTTACATTACAACATCATGAACATACAACAAGTAGGGCCGGTTTCCATACCGGCCATTC
>DYHT01000022.1 GCA_020723995.1 Chloroflexus sp. | reverse complement strand
GCTCACTACTGGCCTGTCGCCAATAGTCGGAAAACTTGCGAAATCGTGTACTAGCGAATAAACCACAGGATCAGATAATAGCCGAGCACAGCGCCCCACAGCCAGGAATCAACCCGATCCAAAAACCCACCGTGGCCGGGGATGATGTTGCTGGAATCCTTGATGCCCGCCTGCCGTTTGATCATACTCTCGCCCAAGTCGCCGAGCGTGGGAAAGACAGACATCACCAAGCCCAATAGGCCGCCCTGCCACCAATTTACATCCAAGCCGCCGATCCGATGCCAAAGCAGCGCCAGTCCCACACCGCCCAGAGTCCCGAAGAAGACGCCCGCCCAGTAGCCTTCCCAGGATTTCTTCGGGCTGAGGCGTGGGCTGAGCTTGCGCCACCCGAAACGCGAGCCGACGAAATAAGCGGCCGAATCAGCGATCCAGACCGAGCCTAAGGATAGCAATAACCACCACAGGCCGCCATTCAGGCCGCGCAGGTCGAGCAGGTAGGCGCCGATCCAGCCCAAGTAAACGATGCCGCCCAGCGTGAGGGCGAAATCGGTGGCCGCCTGATCGCGGCCGCGCTCGAAAGCGAGCAGGTGGAGGGTCATAGCCAGCAAGACCAGCAGGGTCAGGGCGGCGGCGGCATAATCCGGGAAGAAGGCGCGGGCACACAGCAGAAGCAACACGCCGCCCACAGTCAGCCACATGGACGGCGATAATTTTGCCGCTCGGAAGATTTTTACATATTCCCAGGCAGCCATCCCTAAAAAGATCCCAATCAGAATGAAATAAGGGATGCGGCCAAAAATGATCGCCGGGATACCAACCGCAGCCAGGGTAAGCGCCGTGAGTGTGCGTTTAAGCATGAGAGGGGTTATCCGCGACCGTGGCAGAGAGGCCTCCAAAGCGGCGGTCGCGCTTGGTATAAGCCTCAAGCGCCTTGCGGAATTCCTCTTTGTTAAAATCCGGCCAATAGGTGGGGGTCACATACCATTCAGAATAGGCTGCTTGCCAGATGAGAAAGTTCGAAATGCGCAGTTCGCCCGAGGTACGAATAATCAGGTCCGGGTGCGGGACACCAGCGGTAAAGAGATAGCGGTCAACCAGATGCTCATTAACTTCTTCCGGCTTGACCCCTTCTTTGATCATTTTTTGAATGCCGCAGATAATCTCATCCCGTCCCCCGTAATTGAAGGCAACGTTGAGCACTAGCCGCTGGTTGTTCTTGGTCAACGCGATCGCGTCCAGGACCTTTTCCTGGATTTTCGGAGCCAGGCGTTCCAAACGGCCAATGTGCCGCAACTGCACGCCCTCTTTGTTCAACTCGTTCAGTTCCTTGTCAATCACGTCCTCCAGGATGTGCATTAAGCCTTCGATTTCCTCTCTCGGGCGGCCCCAGTTCTCGGTCGAGAAGGCGTAGATGGTCAGGTACTTAACGCCAAACTCCACACATGCCCGGATGATGCGGCGCAGGTTTTCAGTACCGGCGCGGTGACCGGCCAGGCGGGGCAGGCCGCGTGAGAGCGCCCAGCGTCCATTGCCGTCCATGATGATGGCAACATGTGTAGGTACCTCAGACCCGCAGGTCGTATCGTTATCGCCCATAGTTTAGCCTAGACTTCCATGATCTCCGCTTCTTTACGGTGACCGATCTTGCTGATATCCTCGATGAAACGGTCGGTAACTTTCTGCAATTCTTCTTCACCCCGCTCTAGGTCATCTTCGGAAATGAGCTTCTCGCGCTCGAACTCACGCAGATTGTTGATCTGGTCGCGGCGGATGTTGCGGACAGCCACGCGCCCATCTTCGAGCCGGGCATGCACGACCTTGACAAGCTCGCGGCGGCGCTCCTCGGTCAGGGGGGGCAAGTTCAGGCGGATCTGTTTGCCGTCGTTGTTGGGAGTCAGGCCCAAGTCGGAGGCCAGGATCGCCCGTTCGATAGTCTTGACGGTAGCCAGGTCAAAGGGGCGAATGAGCAGGCCGCGCGGCTCTGGGACGCTGATGGCAGCCAGTTGGATCAAGGGCGTAGGTGTGCCATAGTAGTCAACCGGCAATTTTTCCACCAATGCCGGGCTGGCGCGACCGGTGCGGATACCGGACAGATCATCTTCCAGTTTCTGGATCGCTGCACGCATGCGGGTTTCAGCGTCTTTGAGGATGTCCTTAATCACATTGACCTCCTGATTGGATTGAGCGGTGAATTGCTGCCCTAAGGATACCCTAAATTGTCAAAATACGCTACTAAAACGGACGGGGACCCTTTAGGATGTTACCAGCGTACCAACCTGTTCGCCGCGCAAGGCGCGTTCCAACGCATTCGGGTCCCAAAGATTGAGCACCAGGATGGGCAAGTTGTTTTCCATGCACAGGGAAATGGCGGTGCTATCCATCACTTCCAGGCGGCGATTCAGAACGTCAATGTAAGTCAGTTGATCGAATTTTTTGGCATTGGCGTTCTTCTTGGGATCGGAATCGTACACGCCATCCACCTTGGTGGCTTTGATCAGAACGTCGGCGCTGATCTCCATCGCCCGCAGGGCGGCCGCTGTGTCGGTCGAGAAATAGGGATTGCCTGTCCCGGCGCCGAAGATGACTACGCGCTGCTTTTCAAGGTGACGAATGGCACGTCGCCGGATGTAGGGTTCGGCCACGGCGCGCATCTCGACGGCAGACTGGACACGCGTATAAACGCCAATCCGTTCAAGCGCATCCATCAGCGCCAGGGCATTCATCACGGTTGCCAACATGCCCATGTAATCAGCCGTTGCGCGGTCCATGCCGCGATCCAAGCCTTGCTTGCCGCGCCACAGGTTGCCGGCCCCGATCACGATCGCCACCTCAACCCCCATCTGGTACACCTTCTGGACGCGCCCGGCGATGGACTCGGCTTGCAGCGGGTCTATGCCGAAACCATCCAAACCAGCGAGCGCCTCGCCGCCTAATTTAAGCATAATACGAGGATATTTCAGATTGCTCATTCGCTCTCCTTGCCCCCCTTTCATCCCTGCCTCCACCCTGCCCTCCCCCACTCCTGTAGTGCGGAATGGAGGAGGGTTGAGGAGGGGGCAAATGGGGGACAAAGGGGGGCGAAAAAGGCCAACCAAACGGTTGGCCTTTCGATCACATCGCAACAGTGCTTTCGCCCAACTCCCAGCGCTGGAAGCGCCGGATGACAATGTTCTCGCCGATGGCAGCGATGTTCTGGAGCAAAACCTGCTCGATTGTAACCTGCTCATCGCGGATGTAGGCCTGTCGCAGCAGGACGACCTCATCCTTGAACTTTTCCAGCCGGCCGACGACAATGCGCTCGAAGATGTTTTCCGGCTTGCCTTCGTCGCGGGCACGCGCTCTGGCAATTTCAGCCTCATGTTCCAATACATCCGTAGGGATATCTTCCACTTTGACATACTGTGGCGCCGCAGCCGCAATTTGTAAAGCCACCTCGTGCGCGAGAGTGCGGAACTGCTCCGAGCGAGCGACGAAGTCGGTCTCGCAGTTGACCTCCACCATCACGCCCACGCGGCCGTTGCCGTGCGAATACAGTTCAATCATGCCCTGTGAAGCCTCGCGGTCGGCGCGCTTGGCGGCTGTGGCCAGGCCCTTCTCGCGGAGTTGATCTACAGCCTTCTGATAGTCGCCATTGGCATGTTCCAGCGCCTTGCGGCAATCCAATACGCCTGCACTAGTGGCAGCGCGTAACTCTTTGATCATTTCAGTCGTAATTTCCATGCTCATGCCTCAATCATTCCTTGTCTGCAACCATTACCTCGTCCACGGTCTTTTTCTCGACCTTGGTTTCGTCTTTTTCTTCACTTTCGACTTCAACCACTTTCTCGACAATTACCTCTTCCGTAGTCTTGACTTGGGGACTCGTTATGTCTTTACCTTTGCCATCGTCTTCGATTTCCACTTCTTTGACAACTTTAGGAGCCTCGCGCGGGGTTAACTTGGCTAAGGTGGCTTCGCCGAGTAATACATCGTCTTCTAGTTCTTCATCGGACTCGGCGGCAACTATTTGCTTGGCCAAAACAGCCATGACCTCAACGGCGCGGGCAGCCTCAGCCTCGGCCTCCAGTTCCTCGTCCTTGCGCATGGCTTTGCCTTCCAGCACCGCATCGGCAATTTTACCGACCAGCAGCTTGATGGCGCGGATCGCATCGTCGTTGGAAGGAATGACATAATCCACGTTGGACGGATCACAGTTGGTGTCCATCAGGGCGACAATTGGAATGTTGAGCAAGTTGGCTTCGTGGACGGCGGCAGCCTCGCGGCTGACATCTACCACGAAGATCAGATCGGGCAAGTGGTTCATTGTGCGCACACCCGCCAGACGCGTCTCCAGGCGGGCAATTTCGCGCCGGATGAGCAGGCCTTCTTTTTTGGTCAGGCGCTCGATATCGCCGGTCTCGATCAACTTCTCAAGACGATCCAGTTCCATGATGCGTTTGTGCATAGTGGTCCAATTGGTCAACATGCCCCCCAGCCAGCGCTCGGTGACATAAGGCATTCCGCAACGCATGGCTTCCTCACGGACGGTCTCCTGCGCCTGGCGCTTGGTGCCGACGAAGAGGATTACGCCACGGTTGGCGACGGAATCACGGACAACCGCGTAAGCGCTATTCAGCGCCTTCACTGTTTGCTGCAAATCAATGATATGAATGCCGTTGCGTTCGGTGAAGATGTACGGCTTCATCGCCGGATGCCACTTGTTGGTGCGATGCCCAAAATGCACACCGCTCTCAAGCAGCGCTTTCATTGAAATTACTGCCATCTTTTCTCCTTCTACTCGGTTGCTCGCGCACTGGGCGCAGAACCTGTGAGTTTAGCGGGGCTAGCCGACTCAAATCGGTGATAACCCGCTCAGGGACGCTTGATGCCCGTCCCAGGCAAGATAGTCCCGCCGAGGCGGGAGCGGCGCATAGTATACCATAATTTTTTGCAGAGAGGCCGGTCGGGGTCACATTGGTAACTGCGTTCTAAGCTGGTGCAGCCTGCCCGAACAGCTTTTGGCGGATCTGCACCACTTGCCGCCGCAGTAAATCATCGCGTTCGAGCAGGTCGGCTACTTTATCGCAGGCATACATGACTGTGGTGTGATCGCGCCCGCCCAGGGCTTGTCCAATCTGCGGCAGGGAGAGGTTGGTTTCCCTCATCAGGTACATGGCAATCTGGCGTGGCAGGGCAACGACGCGCGAGCGATCGGAGCTGAGCATCCGCTCGACAGACAGGTTGAAAGTGCGGGCAACTACATTGACCACGGTATCCGGCTTGATGTTGCCGCGCTGGGGCAGCAAGTCAGCCAGAGCAACTTCTGCCAGTTGCAGAGTCATTGCCGTACCGCTCAAATCGGCAAAGGCGACGATACGATTTAGCGCGCCTTCCAGTTCCCGGATGTTGGATTGCACGCGGCTGGCGATAAGTTCCATAATTTCAGCCGGCACTCGATGCCCGGCGCGCTCAGACTTGGCGCGCAAGATTGCCAGGCGTGTTTCCAGATCAGGAGGCTGGACATCCGCTGCCAGGCCCCACTCAAAGCGCGAGCGCAGGCGTTCCTCCAGCGTGGCCAGGGATTTAGGCGGCCGGTCGGAAGAGATGATTAACTGTTTGTTCTGTCCATGCAGACAATTGAAGGTATGGAAAAATTCTTCCTGCGTGGCCTCCTTCCCGGCGATGAACTGGATGTCATCAATCAGCAGGACATCAATCGAGCGATATTTATCGCGAAACGCTTGTGTGGTGTGCGAGCGGATGGAATTGATCAGGTCGTTGGTGAACTCTTCGCTGGAGACGTATAAAATATTAAGACCGTGTTCCTGGCAGTAATTCCCGATGGCGTGGAGAAGATGGGTCTTTCCCAACCCGACACCCCCATACAGGAAAAGCGGATTGTAAGCGCTGGCCGGGTTTTCGGCGACAGCTTGTGCGGCGGCGTGCGCCAGCCGGTTGTTTGGGCCGACGACGAAATTCTCGAAGGTGTAACGGGGGTTCACCGTAGCGTTACGAGGGTAAGAAACCGCGGTTTCATTTTCCTCAACCGCCGCGGAGACTTCATTGCCAGCACGCAGCGCCTCGACTGAATCCAGCGAAGTCCGAGTGGTGGCAGTCGCAGAGTCTGCAATCGTCTCGCTCCCGCTTTGATGAGAGACGATGAATCGCACATCTACGTCGCGGTTCATAATTCCCATCAGTAGACGGGTCACCGTACTGGAGAGACGACTTTCCAACCAATCGCGGGCGTACGCGTTACGGACACCGATCGTAAATAACCCCTGGTCAAAATTAACCATCCTGGTATCGCGCACCCAGGTGTCAAATGATGCTTTTGGCATTTCCATCTGGAGTTGCCCAAGCGCAGACTGCCAGGCTTGTTCTACATCCATTTTCTTCCTCCGGTACAATGACTTCTCGACAATTCAGGAGAGGCGTGGGTCTACGCCCGCCCACACAACCTACGCTTTCGCTCTCATCACGACAAATCCAGAAGAAATCAAATGCGATGAGGTACAGGGAAGCAAGCCCACTGCTTTCGCAGTGGGACAGTGTCCTTAACTATTCGAATGAATACCGACTTATTTATGTGGGTAGGATAGCGCCGACTATCCCTGCTTGCAAGATTTATTTTAGCAGAAACAGGCGCGATATTCCATACGCACAACCTACGCTACCTTAAAAACTTCCGAGTTTTTAAGGTCACTAGAACATTAACACATTGGCAGAAAAACCCGAACCCTCATCCATAATACGAACACCTGTTCGCCACCACAGCCGCCGCTCTCGACTTTTCATAGCCCCATATCTGGCGAGGAGTGACAATTACTTTCAGTGCTACTGAGACCACCCTCGACAACCTTAAAATATGTCTCTGGGCTCAACCATGTTTGCATGAAGATGTGAAATGCAAAATTTGGAGTTTCGTTCAGCCACCCAAACCTGTATTCTGCGTTTCAAGCTGCTTACGAGCGCGGCACCCAGGCGATAATTGTCGTCCCCTCGCCGGGAGTGGACGAGACATCCAGGTCACCGCGCACGTTGTGGACGCGTGTCAGCATATTGGCCAGCCCATGACCAACCATTTTGTTCGTTTCTGCCACAATGAAGCCGTTACCGTTGTCGTGGAGCTCAAGCAAGACCCGGTCGGAGGAGACCCATAAGTCCACGGTCACTTTCGTGGCATGGGCATGTTTGGCTACATTCGCCAGCGCTTCTTGGCAGATATGAAACAAGGCCATAGCATGTAACTGCGGCAGGTCGCCCAGCTGATCGTTCTTTGGGCCGGTAAGGATGATTTCGGCCTTGGCATTCTGTTGGAACTCGGTTGTTAATCTTTGCAGGCCTTCCATCAAGCTGCCATCCCGCAAATCACGCGGGCGCAGGTCGAGAATGTAGGTGCGAATATCCCGGATGGTGCGGTTTAAATCGTCCATAGCTTTCTGAATGCGATTGTCGGCCTGCTGAATATCCTCACGCATCAGCAAGCGCGCATTCTCCAGCGCCATCCCGACGCCATAAATGGACTGGATGATGCCGTCGTGCAGATCCATACCGATGCGCTCACGTTCTTCCAATACGGCCACGCGACGGGCGTTGAAATGCAGTCGCGCATTCTCGATCGCTGTACCCGCCGCCGCGCCGACTGAGGTCAGCATTTGAATCTCGTTCTCGTCGAAAGACCTTTGGCTGCGGGCAGCCAGACTGAGTACCCCAATCAATTCGCCATGCGCCGTCAACGGGATGCAGATCATTTGGTTAAAGCCAGCCTGAACCACCGCCTCGCGCAGGAAATGCTTGTCCTTGCGTAGATCGTGGCTGATAACGGGCTGCATGATCTCCGCCACCAGGCCAATGGAACCTTCGCCAATCTTGAAGCGGTTGCGCGTCCAGAAAGCTTCAGCCGCCTCGCCGCGATGTAATACCAGGCGCAGGGTCTGCCCGTCGTCTTCCCGCAAAAAGATCTCACCCGCTTCCACCTTGAAATGCGCCATTAGTTGAGCCAACGTTTTATTCAGTATCTCTTCCATTTCCAATGAAGAGGCCAACGCCGACCCGATGTGGTTGAGTAGAGCCAAATCCTCATTTCGATGGGCGAGAGTCTGGTCATGCTTGCGCAGGCTTTCATACAAGTGCGCATTCTGGATGGCGACGCCCGCATAGGCTGCCAGCATTTCGATGACTTTTTCGTCATCTTGTGTGAATTCAGGGAAATCAATTTTATCTGTCAGGTAAATTTGCCCTAATTGCCTATCCCCCATCCGGATGGGTACGCCTAGAAAAGAATTCATGGATTTGTGACCGGCCGGAAAACCCACGCTGCGCGGGTCAGCCGCAATGTCTGGGATACGGATCGTTCCGCCGCCTTTCATCAAGGCGCCGATCAGCCCCCTCCCCCTGGGTGGATGCGGAATGCGCTTGATCTCCTCGGCTGTCATCCCCACCGTGATGAATTGCTTTAGGTTCCCTTGCTCGTCCAACACCCCCATGGCTGCATACCGTGCCCCGGCCTGGTCGCACGCCAGGGAAGCGATGCGTTCCAACAACGTTTCAAGCGAGACATCCTTGACCAGTTCAAGGCTCGCAAGATGTAGCGCGACCAACCGCTCTTGTAACTGTTCACGCGTCAGGAGCATTAAGATACCTCGCTTAATGTTGACAATTTTACCCTATATATCCACATTCGCCAAGTTTGATAGGTTTTGCCAGCCGGAGGCGGTAAAATTGTTGGGAGTTTCCAGCCACGAATGAAACCCTGGCTTAGCCCCAATACTTTTTAGTTAGTGGGTCGGGCTCCCATGCCCGGCGGCGTGGGAGCCGCCTCTGCGGCCTTGTCTAAACAATATTGGGCTTAGTCAGCTAGGGCAGGTGAATTTGCACGAAATTATTAAACTTTAGGATAGGATGATGCATACTTCGAGAATCGCCGGATTTTACAACCTCCCGCTTGATAAGCGACTTGCGGCGCTTGCCGACGCCGCGGGCCTGTCCGCCGTTGATTTGGCCGCCTTCACGCTGATAGGCGGACTGACCCCCGAACAGGCTGATCCCATGATCGAGAACGCGGTCGGAATCCACGCCCTGCCGCTCGGCATCGGGCTGAATTTTGTGGTCAATGGCCGCGATGTGCTGGTGCCGATGGCAATCGAAGAGCCGTCGGTAGTGGCTGGGGCGTCGTTCCTGGCGAAACTCGTCCGCGCCGGCGGGGGATTTCAGGCTGAAACGACCGCGCCGGAAATGATCGGTCAAATGCAGGTGCTGGACGTGAAAGACCTGATGACTGCCAGCATGAAGTTACTGGAGCACAAAGATGCGCTTCTTGCCGAAGCGGACGAAATTGACCCGCTGCTCAAAAAACTCGGTGGCGGGGCGCGTGATCTGGAAGTGCGCATCATCGAAGAGTCGCCCATCGGCGCGTTCATGGTCGTGCATCTGATTTACGACGTGCGGGATGCAATGGGTGCCAACGCAGTCAACACCGCCTGCGAGAAACTCGCCCCGCGCGTCGAGGCCTTCACTAGTGGGCGCGTCCATTTGCGGATATTGTCCAATCTGGCGGATAGAAGGCTGGCGCGGGCGCGGTGCGTCATTCCGGTCAAAGAATTAGCATTTGAAACTGTAGGACAAAATGGCATTTTGTCATACACTGGCGAGCAAGTACGGGATGGCATTATTGAAGCCTGGGCCTTCGCCGCCGCTGACCCGTACCGCGCCACCACGCACAACAAGGGCATCATGAACGGCGTGGATGCAGTGGTTATCGCTACCGGCAACGACTGGCGCGCCATCGAAGCCGGCGCGCACGCCTACGCCGCGCGCAGCGGCCGCTACACCAGCCTTTCAATGTGGAGCAAAGACGCGGACGGCAATCTCACCGGTTCGCTGGAAATGCCGATGGCCGTTGGTATCGTCGGCGGGGCAACCAAGGTGCACCCCACTGCAAAGGCCGCGCTGAAATTGATGGGCGTGAAAACTGCCGCAGAACTGGCCGAAATCATCGTCTCGGTCGGGCTAGCACAAAACCTGGCCGCCCTGCGCGCCTTGTCCACCGAAGGCATCCAGCGCGGACATATGTCCCTTCACGCGCGGCAGGTGGCGGTTGCCGCGGGCGCGACGGGTGATATGATCGAAAAGGTCGCCGCGCAGATGGTGGCGGAGAAAATGGTGCGGAGTGATCGGGCGGAGGAGTTGGTGAGGGAGTACAATAGTACACAAGTACACAAGTAGAGATTCCCATGAAAACTGCAAAACTCTTTCAAGACGGCGATAGCCAAGCGGTAGGTTTGCCAAAAGGATACCGCTTCAATGGCGATCATGTTTTCATCAAACGCGTGGGGGATGCAGTTGTGCTGCTTCCCTGCCACGCGACTTGGGAAACCTTGTTAAAGAGCCTTCCGCTCTTTTCTGCTGATTTCATGAGTGAGCGGATACAACTACCTCTACAAATCCGTCGTGAATAACTTTCATTCACTGCTCTAATAGCCTATGGCACGCAGAAAGCCCACCACCCCCTACCCCGAGGTTAACCTCGTTCTCGACAATGTACTGACCAGCGTCCATCCAATCCATTCTCGGAGACCACTTCATCGGCATGTATCTCTACGGCTCACTGGCGAGCGGCGACTTCGACCGGGAAAGCGACGTGGACTATGTCGTCGTCACGACTGATGTTCTCTCCGACAACCTCTTCTCGGCATTGGACGCCATGCACACGCGCATCGCCACAATGGACTCGTGGTGCGCCACGCAATTGGAAGGCTCGTATATACCGCTACACACGCTGCGGCAGTATGACCCTGTTCGTGCATTGCACATTCACATTGACCGAGGCTGGGGTGAACGCCTCCATCGAATGAAAATGGATAGCGACCTTCTCAGCCGCGCCTGGTGGGGCGGATGGGTGATCCTGCGCGAGAATTTGCGCGAATGCGGCATCACGCTGGCAGGCCCCCCGCCGCAAACCATGATTGATCCCGTCTCGCCAGACGATTTGCGGCAGGCGGCATCGGCCATCTTGCATGGATGGACGAAACAGATGCTCGATAATCCCGCAGAAATTTCCAGCCGCGGGTATCAATCCTACACCGTGCTCACGCTTTGTCGCATCCTTTACACGCTTGAACATGGCGCGGTAGTCTCGAAGCCAGTCGCGGCAAAATGGGCGCAGGAGAATCTCGATGCGCGCTGGAGTCCCTTGATTGACCGCGCCTGGGTCGGGCGGCAAAATCCAGGCTGGAAAGCGGAATCGGACGATGTGAGTGGAACGCTGGATCTTATCTGCTACATTCTACAAACAAGCCTCCGTAACGCGACATTTATGTCGCCTTGCAATGGGGAAGCGACATGAATGTCGCGCTACGAAAATTAAATGCAGACTCCGCCCAAGAAAGGATAACTCATGCCTGAAAGCAAGACATTACTGCAACCCGCCAAGCCCGTCGGCATCATCGGCTACGGCGCGTACGTGCCGCGTTACCGCCTGCCGGCCAAAGAGGTCGCCCGCATCTGGACAGGCGGACGCGCTGGCGGGCTGCCGATCAAGGAGAAGGCCGTCCCAGGCCTGGACGAGGATGTAGTGACCATGTCAATTGAAGCGGCACGTAATGCCATGCTGCGGGCGCAGATTGACCCGGCGGAACTGCGCGCCGTGTGGGTCGGCTCGGAATCGCATCCCTACGCGGTCAAACCCACGTCCACGATTGTGGCCGAGGCCATCAGCGCGGTGCCCAACACGCAGGCCGCGGACTGGGAGTTTGCCTGCAAGGCTGGCACGGAAGCAATGGTGGCAGCGATGGGACTGGTCGGTTCGGGCATGGCGCGCTACGCCCTGGCCATCGGCATGGACACCGCTCAGGCCAAGCCCGGCGACGCGCTGGAATACACCGCCGCCGCGGGCGGCGCGGCCTATATTCTCGGCCCGGCGGACGAGGCGCTGGCAACCATCGAAGCCTCGTACTCCTACGTCACCGACACGCCCGATTTCTGGCGGCGCGAGTACCAACGTTACCCGGAACACGGCATGCGTTTCACCGGCGAACCGGCCTACTTCAAGCACATCAGCGAAGCCGCCAAAGCGCTGATGGAAGCCAGCGGCACGAGCGCCAGGGATTACAAATGGGCCGTCTTCCACCAGCCGAATACCAAGTTCCCACAGCGCGTGGCGGGCATGTTGGGTTTCAGCGCGGAGCAGATCGCGCCCGGCCTGCTCGTGCCGGTGATTGGGAACACGTATGCCGGCGCGGCGCTGATTGGCCTGACCGCCACGCTGGACGTGGCCGAACCCGGCGACCGGATTCTGCTCGTCTCGTTCGGCTCCGGCGCTGGTTCGGATGCCTTCGACATCACCGTCACCGACAAGTTGTCTGAGCGTCGCGACCGTGCCCCCAAGACGCAGGAATACATCGCCCGGCGGACGGAAATTGATTACGCCACGTATGTGCGCTATCGAGGGAAACTTCAAATGAAGTAGACAGGTATACAAGTAAACAGGTGAATAGATGAAACAACAGTCAGTGAGCATGAAGGAGTACAAAGCAGATTTACTCCAAAGGTATTGGAAATATCAAGAGTCTCGCTTCGCAAATGACCGGGACATCTTTGACCCAAAATACCTGCAACACACAAGCCCACCCGTTTTTGCCAAACGGGAAGCGTGGCGAAATATCATCATCAATCCCGAAGCAAGCAAGCAAGAAAGAAAACAATTACTTGCTCTCGTGCCAGATGGTGAAAGACATAAATGGTTTCGGAGCATGAACAGTTCGCAAGCATTGGCGCAAAGTGTGTTTGGCAACCTGGCAATATCCGGCTATTTACATTCCTTGGCCGAACTCAAAGATGATGAAGAAATAGATTTATTCGGGAAAGCACAAATATCATCAGATAATTTTGAAATGGAGCATAAAATAGGTTGCCTTCTTCGCGAACCACGTCAAACCAGCCTTGATGGGTATGTTTCTGGAGATTATCAAATAGCAATCGAGTGCAAGTTTACAGAAGCGGAAGTAGGGACTTGTTCGCGCCCGCGATTAAAGAAAACCGCTTCAAATTACGAGAGCGAAATTTGCAATGGCGATTATTCAAAGCAACGATCAAGAACGGAACGATGTTCATTAACTCACATCGGGGTTTCATATTGGGACTATGTGCCTCAATTATTCAACTGGAAAAACGATAGCGACCTGATCCCATGCCCGCTGAATAAAAACTACCAGTTGGTAAGGAATATTCTGGCAGTGGGCGTAAGAGACGGGAATATATCTCTTGATAACGGTCATGCCGTCCTGATCTACGATGAGCAAAACCCAGCCTTTCAAGAAAACAGCGATGGTTTAAGTGCATACATCGAAACAAAACAAGCATTGAAAGAGCCAACGATGTTGAGAAAATACAGTTGGCAAAAAATTATTAACCACCTGAGAGCAAAAAACATCTTGCCCTGGCTGACAGAAAACCTAAAATTAAAGTACGGGCTGTAAACGAAGCGGGCAAACAAACATGTTTACATGTGTACTTGTTTACCTGTTTACGTTTCTACCTCCCTCATAGAGAACATAATGACAGATGTTGTAATTGCCGGCCTCGGCCAAACCCCCGTCGGAGAACACTGGGATACATCCCTGCGTGAGCTGGCCTATCAAGCCATGAATGCCGCCATGCAGGATTCCGGCGGTCTGCGCCCGCAGGCGCTGTTCGTCGGCAATATGCTCGCCCACAACCTTTCGCGCCAGGCGCATCTCGGCGTTCTGCTGGCCGATTTCGCCGATCTCACGGGCATCGAAGCCGCAACCGTCGAGGCCGCGGGCGCATCTGGCGGCGCGGCGCTGCGTCAGGGCTATCTGGCGATTAAAAGCGGGCTGGTGGATGTTGCGCTGGTCGTGGGCGTGGAGAAATTCACCGACAGCATTGGTTCAGGCGTGGAGGCCGCGCTGGCATCCACCGCCGACAGCGATTTCGAATCGGTGCATGGCCTCACGCCTACCGCCCAGGCCGCTCTGATCATGCGCCGCTATATGCACGAATTTGGCGTCCCGGCGGATGGCTTCGCCGGTTTTGCGCTGACGGCCCACGCCAATGGCGCGACCAATAAAAACGCCATGTTCCAGAAGGCAATCAAACTGGAAACCTACCAGAAAGCGGACATAGTCAGCGAGCCGCTGAATATGTTCGACATCGCCCCGAATGCGGACGGGGCCGCGGCCGTTCTCCTGACCCGGCGCGAACTCCTGCCTCCGAACTTCCCCCATCCGCTGGTACGGATCGCGGCATCCGCCTCCGCCGCCGATACGTTGGCTCTGCACGACCGCGCCGATCCGCTGTGGTTTGAAGCCGTGCATATCGCGACCGGCAAAGCAATCAAACAGGCCGGCATCACCCTCGACCAGATCAGTTTGTTTGAATATCACGACAATTACAGCATTTATGCGGCCCTCTCGCTGGAAGCGACCGGTTTCGCTACCCGTGGCAAGGGCTGGAAACGCGCCGCCGAGGGCGCGATCGCGCTGACAGGCAAAATTCCCTGCGCCACCTTCGGCGGACTGAAGGCGCGCGGCAATCCGGGCGGCGCGTCAGGCGTGTATCAGGCCGTCGAAGCGGCGATCCAGTTACGGGGTCAGGCTGGAACGAGCCAGATTGCGGGGGCGCGGTTCGCGTTGATTCAGTCGCTGGGGGGGCCAGCCTCTGTCGCCATTAGCCATATCCTCGAGCGTATTGCATAAAACGTAAAGCGTAAATCACGTTTTACGTTTTACGATATCTGATAGTTCCTGATAGTCGGGCTGAATAGAATTGGCTTGACGAAAGGAACACAAAATATGGAAATTCCACGCCACTGGCGCTTGAAACAACAACGATACGGATTGGTCGGCGAAGTCTGCCCGCACTGTGAAGCCAGGATTTTCCCGCCCCGCGATATCTGCCCATCCTGCGGCGGCGAGGCCAAGACCGCTTATGCCTTCAGCGGCAAAGGTGAAGTTTACTCATACACCACGATTTACGAAGCCCCGACGGGTTACGATGAGAGTGCGCCCTACACCGTGGCGCTGGTCAAACTGGTCGAAGGCCCGCTGCTGACTGCCCAATTGACCGACGTGGGCGACCAGCCGGTTGAAATCGGCATGCCGGTCGAGATGGTGACGCGCCGCCTGCGCCAGGATGGGGATGAGCGCGGGATGCTGGTGTATGGGTATAAATTCCGCCCCTTAGTCGAGCATACCTCGGCATAAACAGAAGAAACTCATTAGTATCCACTGGACAGGCATTCTGCCTGTCCAGTTTTCATTGATAGGTCATTCAACAATTTACTGGACTTTCGCAAAAATTGACTCACTGAACCTTGTCAACCTGACAAATACGATGAAATTATTCGTTTGATTTCCAGTTTCTGGCAAAGCCAAACAGCGAGGGATGGGTAGCCCTCGCGATGCCAGATAATCTCTTGGAGGCCTGCAGCTTTGCGCTTCTAAACCACAGCCCAGCCAGCCGTCGACATATGCCGCTGAAGCACCTCTTCCACGTTGCCCGTTTGCAGAGCTTCGTCAGCAATCCGGTAGATGACGTTCTCAAGATGGCTCCAACGATGCTGGCGGCAGTCCCGGTGCAGCCAGTGATCGTTTTTATTCACCCGGCCACCGAGCTGGCCCTGGAAGCAGGTCCTGTTCCGGTCTATACCGCGGAGAAGCTGAAGAAGCACATCGCGATTGACGCTCCCCGGCTGACTCCCGAAGCCTACCAGGTAGTCGCAAAATTCTTAGAGAAGGCGACAATGGGATAGAGAACGAGTTCGGATCAGGCGCGAGGGGAGCGGCGAGCAAGGCTTTTGGTAATAGCGCACCTTGTTGTCAGGCAGGCGGTATTCGGCTTGAAAGCTGCCCAACTGATATTTCATTTGCTGTTCGATATCATCCAATGGGCGGTATACCACCCCATTCTCACGGCAAGCGGGGCCTTTTTCGCAATGACATCGCACTGCAAGTCCATCCTCCATCAACGACCACCAGCGCACGGCCAGTTCGCGCTTCTTGACCATCGCAAACGCTGTGATAACACCCTTCCCTGGGTCGGCGTAGTATCCATTCAGGCGGGCGCGGTCGAGTTCCAGAAAACGCGCCAGGCGCTTCCGCAGGTGGGCGAGAGTTTCGCCCAGTTCGAGCGGCACAGCCTGACAGGCGCGCTCCAGCAGGGCAGCAAGCGTTTTCGGGGCAAGGGGCGGCGCCTCGTTCCAGAACGGCGCGGCAAATGGGAGATGGCGGTTTTCGTTCTCCACGTCGAGAATCGCCGTTCGCTCGATATCCGCCCCTTTGACGGAGCATCCCCTCTGTACATCCATCCACACCGGCAGGAATCAACTCGCGCTTTTCGTCGGCGATCAGGCTGACCTTAAAGTTGAAGCGGGCATAATGGTGCAGGCGCGCCTGCTCCATTGCGGAGGGGACGGGGAACAGTTTGGCGTTGGGCAGGGAGATGGCTTTTTCGATGGCAGCGTACAGGCTGGGCTTTTCCGGGCGTACGTTGTTGATGAAAAACTGCCCGTTGGCGCTCTGCCAGCGCAGTTCGTTGACGATGGTGTCCACCAGCGTATGCCCGTAGTGGAGGAACGTGAGACCAGCCTGTTCTTTTTGCGCCTCGGCGTCAAAGGTGAAATGCTGGTGCGACACAAGTCCCCAGCGGGCTGCCACTTCAGCGGGCAGGAGCGTTTCATAGATACCGTAGGCAGGAGGCTCCACCAGCCCGCCCGCATGGCGGCAGTAGCCAAGTACCAGTTCTTCGAGAGAGGTATCTTTAGTCATTCTTATTCCGCCGCAAAGTCCTCGCCAAAGAGGGCTTCGTCGTATTCCTTGGTTTTCTGGTGGGCCTGACGCGCCTCAACGAGGGTTTCGCCCAACTTATCGAAGCCGGCCCGCAATTCCTCGGCGGATTGCGCCTACAGAATTTCCAGCAATCCTTTCCCAACCGGGGTCAATCGGAATGTGGCAAGTTCGGAAAATTCATGGCCTTCAATGTTTTTTACTCCATATTCGCATTCCAAGACGCCAAATCCAACCAGGGGAAGGATCACGAGACGAGAAATGACTGAACGCAGGATTCCTTTTGCACGCTCCTGGTCGGCAATCGGCCAGATCATGCCAGTCTCTTTGACCAGGCGGTTGGCAAACGGTTCAAAGGGAACTGACTTGTTGGTTTGCAATTCCAGCAAGTGCGCTAACGCGACTTCCTTGAAGCCGCTCGGCAAGCCCCGATTGAGACCCGAGACAGGAAAGGCGATCCTCCAATCTTCCAGATGCCACCAGACAGAAAGCAGATAGGCAAGTTGAATCGGGGCAATGAGTTTCAAGAACAAATCGCCGTCTGCGGTTAACTTCCAGATACGGGCTTGCCCGCCAGTCACCAGACTCCCCGTATTTGCAAGCATGTGGAGGAAGAACAGCGGCCAGACATCATCCTCACTTCGTAATTTATAAATTCTATCCCCGATCTTTTCATCCAGTTTGGGCGGGTTGACGAATTGAGCGCAAACTGCGCGCACGGCTTTGAGCGGCAGGTTGCCTGTGGATTGTGTGCCAGTGACTCGATTTTCTTTCAGGTAATTCAAAAACGTGACCATGTCCCGCCGCACGGCCAGAGATTCTGCCCAAGCAAGTTGCTCTTTGGTTAATCCGTGCGCCCAGGCGGTTATCCGATCGAGAAGCGCGTCGTCAACTTGCGAGGGCGCGTAAAAGTCTTGTTCATCCGCTTTCTCCCTTCGATGTGGATGGCGCAAACCAGCGTTTACTTCATCCAAGTCGAAGCGTTGCGGGTCGAATTTTCCGCCGATCCATTCCAGATAACTATTGTGTTCGGGATGTTTTGGATTGCTTATCGCTTCCAGAAAAAAAGCATATCCCCCGATACCACCCACATCTTCCGGCGGGCAGGCATTCTTGCCAGCCACACAAGCCGGGTAACGCGCGCCCTTTTCTGCAGGCAGGATTTTTTCAACGACCAGATCATGCAACCAACCATCCCCAAAGTCATATTCGTAACGGAACTTGAACCCTTCGCGTCCGACGAGTTGATTCAGGCGGCAGCGGGTTTCGTTTTTTGTGCCAAGTTCCCCCGTCTCATCATCTTCGGGGTCGCCGTAGATTTGTTCGTTGATGGTGAACATGTGCAGGTGGTAGTTTTCCCAGCCCATAACGATTTGCAAAATGGTGTGCAGTTGGCTCAACGTGGTCATATCTGCCACCAAAATCCTGCGCCAGATGGGAGGCTTTGCTCCGCTCAATGTGACCTTGATTTGGTAGACTGTTTTCGGGGTTGACATGGATTCTTCTTTCCTACAAGTCGAATATCGCGAGACTGTTGTTTACGTTCAGAAAGACGAGCCGCGTCTTTGCCTGGACCCGGAGCTGGGCCGCCACTGCCCCGGCATAGCGCGCCACCTGACGGTCGTATCCGTTCTGGCTGATGGTTGCGCGCGCTTCCTTGTCCGAGCGGACCTCGTCGGTTTTGAAGTCAATGATAACCCACCCTGCTTCGGTGCGGTAGAGCAAATCTATCACGCCGCGTCCTTCCGGCAAATAATATGGAACTTCGTGATGGCGCTCGGCGGAGTCCATTTCCGCGAAGATGGGATGGGCGCGCAGGCATTCCAACATGCGGCGGGATTCTTGAATCGCGGTGTGGATTTCGTCTTCGTCGGTGAGGCCTGATTCGAGGGCGAAGGGACGCAGGAAGATCTTGAAGCCTTCATCCGTGAAGCGCCAGCGGCGCAGAGATTCGTGGACGAGCCTTCCAACCAGCCAGGCGGGCGCATGTGGGCGTTTGGTTTTCGAGACGACGCGCCAGACGCGCTGCGGCGGGTCGGATTCGCGGGCGCGGGTTTTTTCGTCGGTAACGGCAGGGGCTAGGGCGAGGGGTTCGAGCAGGTCAGCCCTCACCACTTCGACAGGCTCAGTGCGACGCCCTGGCCCCTCTCCTCGCGAAGCACCCCCGAAGGGGGCAGAGAGAGGGGAAACGGAAACGGAAACAGGCTGAGGGGCGGACGAGACGCCGGCTGTCGAAACGGGATAAATCACAGCGGTGAGTCCAGGCTGGTTTATCGGGAAGGCCTGAGGCGTGGACATTTCCCCGGAAATTTGAATTCCGTCGAGGCCGAATTTGTCGAGCCAGCCGCCGAGGGAGAGCGCGCCGTCTTTTTTGAGTTTGACGTGGCCGCTGACGAGCAGTTTTTCTTTGGCGCGGGTCGCGGCGACGTAGAGCAGGCGGCGGTCTTCGGCGTCGTCGAGTTCATCTGCGAGACGAGATGAAAGCTGCCAGGCGGTGGGGTGGAAGTCGCTGTCTTTGAGGTCGAGCAGGAGGGTTTCGGGCGTGAGCTGGATTTTGCTCGAGCCGCCGCGATGCTCGTAGGCGGCGTCGGCAAGGACGGTGAGGGGGAACTCGAGGCCTTTGGCTTTGTGGACGGTTATCAGTTGGACGGCGCCCCCTGAGCCTGTCGAAGGGTCGGCGGGGGCCTCGCCTTCGCGGAAACTGACATCGCGCAGGGTCTGGACGTAGGCGAGGAAGTCGGCCAGGTTGACGAGGCGCGAGCGGTGCGCGTCGGCGAGTAGTTTTTCGATGTTGCGGATCATGCGCGCCCCGTTCGGGACGCTGGCGAGGATGGCGCGGTAGGAGGTGAGGTCGAGGAAACGTTTGAGCACGGCGGCGGCAGGGGCGCGGCCGGCGAGGGAATGGAGTTCGGTGATGACAGTATAAGGATGAAGGGTGAAAGATGAAGGATGAATGGATGCGTCGCGGAGAGAGTTGATAAGTTTGGCGGGAGATGTTGATTCGTTGGGGAAACGCAGTTTATAGATTTCCGCATCGGGTATGGCGAAGGCGGGTGAGCGCAGGAGGCCGATCAGGGCGAGGTCGTCGGCGGGGTCGGTGATGGTGGCCAGGGCGTTGAGCAAATCGCGGATTTCAGGACGGTCGTAGAAGCCGCGTCCCGCCACGGTGACGAAGGGGATGCCCGCGTTTTCGAGGGCGGACTCGTAGATGGGGAAGGCAGTGGAGGAACGAAAAAGCAAGGCCATCTCGCCCCAGGCAAAGCCTTCGGCCTCGTGCAGTTGGCGCAGGCGGCTGGCGAGCGCGGCTGCGGCGGCTTGACGGCCTTCTTCGGCAGTCTCGCCCAGGCCGAGGTGAAATTCGATGAAGGGCAGCTGAATGGTTTCGCGGGCGGGAGTTTGGCGGTAGGCGCGCAGGGGCGCAAACGGGACCCGGTAGGGGCGCGCCGGGTCGTCGCTCTCGCCGAGGATGGGGGCGAGCAGGGTGTTGAGACTGTCGAGCAGCGGCTTGTGGGAGCGGAAGGTCAGGTCAAGGTCGAGACTCAGTCCACCGGAGGCTCGGATGTCGGTCTGCACCTGGCGGAAGACGGTCACGTCGGCCTGGCGGAAGCGGTAGATGGATTGTTTGGAGTCGCCGACGATGAAGAGGTCAACACCCGCCCTCACCACTTCGACAGGCTCAGTGCGACGCCCTGACCCCTCTCCCAAAAGCGGGAGAGGGGAGAAATTTGTCAGCGCGTAGACGATTTGCCGCTGGTGGTCGTTGGTATCCTGGAATTCGTCCACCAGCACGGCGCGCAGTTCGGATTGCAGGCGGGTGCGGACTTCGGGATGCTCCGCAAGCAGTCTGGCGGTGAGGCCTTCGAGGTCGTCGAAGTCGAGCGCCTGACGGTCCTCTTTGCGGCGCAGGTATTCGGTCAGCGTTTGGTCGAAGAGGCGGTGGAGGGCGGGGAGGCGCGCGGCGACCTGTTCATCGAGGCTGAAACGCGATTTTTCGGCGAGAAATTTGAGCTGTTCGTCGTAGATTTCGCGCAAGCCGCTCATCGCGGCGCGGACGGTTTCGATGTCGTCCCAGTTGTCCTTTTTGCCCTGTGTGGATGTGGCTTTGCACAAATCGGCGAGGCCGGCGAGAACCGCATCCCAGTTCCTAGTGGCGCGGGCTTGCTGGATTTCATCCCAGCGGGCGAGGACGGATTGGCGCGCCAGTTCGAGTTTGTCTTCGGCGACGAGGGCGCGGCGGGAGGAGAGATTGGAGAGGGCAGCTGTCCACGCGGGGGAGTCGAGGTGGGTGGCGAGGTGGTCGGCGAGGGCGGGAGCGAAAAAATCTGTACACGGATTTGACGGATGACACGGATTCTCACGGATTTCTTTTTGGTTTTTTCCGCCTGCGGCGACTTTGCCGTGCAACTCCGTGAAATCCGTGTCATCCGTGTACAGAGATTTAATATCTAGTCTTCGCGCCATCAACGCTTTGAGGATCTGGCGCAGTTCACTTTCTTTGAACACGCCAAACAACGCGGCCGATTGCGGATCGGTGACCGCCCAAGCCAGGGCGGAATCAATCGCTTCGGCTTGCAATGCGGCGGCGAGACCTTCCTCCAGCACGGCGAAGGCGGGATCGAGTCCGGCCTCGGCGGGGTGGGCGCGCAAGATCTCGGCGCACAGGCTGTGGATGGTGCCGATGCGGGCAAAATCAAAGCATGAAGGATGAATGATGAAGGATGAATGTTTTTCTTGAGTCGCATCAGCCGCAGCGCGGGAAAGTGAATCACGAATTCTTGAGCGCATTTCGCGGGCGGCTTTTTCGGTGAAGGTGATGGCAAGGATGGAACGAATCGAATAGCCCTGTTCGAGCAAATATAAATAACGTCCCACCAACGATAAGGTTTTTCCAGAACCCGCGCCAGCCGTGACGGCAATGGCAGGATTGGGGTCGGTGGCGGCCTGTTCCTGGCGGCCTTTGAAGTGGAAGTGGGTGAGTAAAGTCATCGAGTTATCAGTTATCAGTCATCGGTTGTTTGCTTTGGTTCAGGCTCTTGTGAGAATTGGGTTTCGCGCGGGCGGCGGCGATTCGGCAGCAGAATGAATTCCTGCCTCAGTTCGTGCAAGTCCGTTGAAACGGACTCGGCGCGCAATCCGCAGGATTTCCACGGACTGAGCAGGCGGCTTCAGCCCCGCTCAAACTCAAACCCAATCGTCACGCGTCATCCTCTTCCTCATCTATTCTTTCATAAACATCGACCAGTTTGTTTTCACGATGATGTTCCTTCTGTCTCGCGGCATACTCCTTGACCATTTCCAGTGAACGCTCGCCAATGCTCAACGCGCCGTAACCTTCCTGCCATTTGAATTGCCCGTCGCTGCCTTCCATGTGATTGATGGCAAATGAACTCGCGCCTTTGAAATGACGAACGCAATCCGCCACTGCAAGTTTTGGCGGAATGGACGCGATAACGTGAGCATGGTCTTCGACATTTCCAGCCGCGTGGATTTTCACGCCCAATTCCTTGGCTTTGTTGTACAACACGCCGTAAAACATCTTTTCGCGTTCAGGCGTAATGCTCGGCTCACGTTCAAAGGTCGCCCAGATGAGGTGGTAATGAAGACGCCAGTAGGTCATTGGATGTTTCCTATTGCAGTCAGGTTTTGGTTCGTCGTGATTCGGCGGATTGAAATCCTCCCTCAGCTCGTGAAAGCCCTTCGGGCTGGAAGACCGAGTCCACTTTAGTGGACTTCCACGTACTGAGCAGGGGGATTTATCCCCGCTCTCTTTCATGATCATCGAGAGCGTCGGCGTTTTTTCGTTTTCTCCTTCAAAGAAGCGACCTGCTTTGCCGCGCCGGATTTCCGAAAATGCTTCGGATCAACCTTCTCCTTGAACATCTGGTAATGCCGTTTGAGTCTGGCAACGTACGCGGGGTCTTTCAATACTAATGTGCGCATGAGTTCCAGCAAGGCAGGCGCTATTTCAGATTGGGGGCTGAGTGGATTCAAGACAGGACCCTGCAATTCCCGAACAACTCCGGGGTCATCTCGAATCGTCCATTGGCGATAGAAATCCGCGCTCTCCCAACCATAGCCAATTACGGCAACATAATCATTGCGGTTTTTCGAAAGCACATTGAATATGACGCGCCTGCAATCACAGTTCTCATCGTTGCAATAAAATTCTACTAAACCGTATTCATCCGCTGGCAAAGTGGGATGATCTTCGAAAATCGTAACATTGCGAGTTTCCTTAATCGCCAAATCGCGAAATCCCTCATAAAATGGCTCGAATGGCATAATCAAAATCCTTTCTTATATCTCCAGCAAAATCCAACCGCCGGGCAATAACTCGGACACCCCTCCGCCGGCGGCTTCGGCTCGAAATGACCGGCGCGAATACCCCTCACATGCTTCCCGACGTGCGCTACCGCAGTCGCAAAGGCCGCGCCCACCCCGCCCTCGTATTTCTCCAACTTCAAACTGCTGGCCTCGGCGCTCTGGATGTGCCAGTAGAATCCGCCTGAAATCTCACCCAGACCAAGCGCATCCCGAGCCGCCAGGGCGTAGATCGGCAGTTGCAGGCGGCGGCCTTCCTGTAAATGCTTCACCGAGATTGGCGTCCCGCCCGATTTGTAGTCAATCACCCGCAGCGAGCCGTCCGGCGCGGCGTCCAGGCGGTCAATGTAGCCGTGCAGGCGCACCTCGCCCGCCGACGTTTGCAGCACCAGCGACGGCTCGCCCATCCCAAAACGCGCTTCCAGGCGGCGCGGCGCATATCCCTGCGAAACCACGTCCAGCGCGCGGATCGTCTCACGCAGTCTACGTTCCATTTCCTGCTGCTGCATCGTCCACAGCGGCGTCGGTCGGAAACCGTATTCCTGCGGGGCGCGCTCGAACACCGCTCGCGCCTTCTCCGGCAGCAGCGCCAGGCAGGTCTCCAGGTCGCTCGCCGCGCGGTAAACATCCTCCAAAATCTTGTGCAGCATCGAGCCGAGCATGCGCACATCGTAGCCCTCTTCGGGCGGGGTGCGCGGCTCCAATTCCAATCCGTACGCCACGAAAAACTCGAACGGGCATGTCCCGTAACTCTCCAACCGGCTGGCGCTCCAGCCGTGCTCCGCGCCAAACCGTTCGGCCAGGATTTCGCTCAATTCCGACGCGTCCCCCTCGAACGGCCCGCCCGCCCGGCGGCCCAGGCGGGCCTGCAGCGTTTCGATGCCGCGCTGGATATGAATGTCGAACGCCCGCGCCGCTTCCCGCCATTCGACCGGAGAGGCCGCCTCGGCTGGATCCGTTAAACCATCTTCGGGTCTCACGCGGACCGGCGGCCTGCTCCCGTTTAAGCGGCGCATCTCATCCCAGAACGACGATGTTTCCCACGGTTGACCGTCTTCGGCGAGATAGGGACGGGTGAGCAGCAGACGCTGGCGGGCGCGGGTCACGGCCTGGTAAAAAAGCGAGCCTTCGTCGCCGTGCAGACGGGTTTCCAGCGGCAGGCCGCGTTCCCGCAGGGCGGCGCGGTCGCTTTCGTTCAGCAGGATATCCTCGCGCTCCGGGCGTGGGAACTCTCCTTCGGACAGTCCCAGCACCGCTACAGCCTGGAAGGCCAGCCCGCGCCCGTCCAGGGCAGAGGCGGCCAGGATTCCGGTTTGGGATGGAATTGTGTGCGAGGCGGCTTCCACCGCGCCGCGCAGGTCAGCGTAGAAATCGGCGTAGTCCAGCGGACCAGCCTGGAGCGTGGCTTCGGCCAGCGCCAGCCCGCGCAGCACATCCTTGAAGGCGCGCAACGCGGCCACATCCCGATCAGCGGTCGTGGGGTTGGCGCGGGCGCAGGCGACGGCCCTCACCCCCTGCGCCCCCTCTCCCATCGGGAGAGGGGGATGGGGGGTGAGGTTAGGGTCGTCGCCCATCAGTTCCTCGACGAAGGCGATATATTGCTTTGTCCTGGCGTGGGCGGGCGGGGTGAGCAGGTCAACGAATGATTCAAAACCGGACTCCAAAGTCTCCTGACTTTGGGCATTCGAAAGTCGTGCACTTTCAATATGCTTCGCGAAGACTTTCGACCCCGTGTCATCAGAAGGCAGGTCTTCTTCAAATTCCGTAATCCTCCGCTTTTCCCACATCTCGAACGCCTCGCGCCATTGAGACAGCCCTTGCGAAACTTTCCCAAGGCGCGAAATTTCATCCAGCGTTGCGACAGAGTTGGAATCGATCCCCTGCTCCGTCCAATCGAAATATGGACTGCGCCACGAATCCAGCACAGCGCGGCGCGGCCAGTCTTCGGCGGGCAGGGATAGCAGCGATAGCAGCGCGGCGACAGCGGGATTTTCGGCCAGCGGTTGTCCGCCCGCGATACGCAAGGGGATGCCAAATTCGGCAGCCGTCTCTTCGAGGAAGGGGCGGTAGGGTTCGATGTCACGCGCCAGCACGGCCACCTCTCCCAGACTCATGCCGTCGCGCAGGATGCGGGCTTTCAACCAGCGCAGCGCGGCGCGGACTTCAACCGCGCGGGTCTGGGCTTCGATAAACTCTATGTCATTGCGAGGGCGGCGCTCTTCCGCCCGAAGCAATCCCCCCGCTTCCGGGGATGTTTCCGATAAAGATGGGATTGCTTGCCACGGGCACGCTGCGCGGTCTTCGCCAAGAACGCTCCTCGCAATGACAGGTTCGAATAGATTCGCTTCAATATTTGCACACGCAGGCGCGAGCAAAGATGACGATGGCAGAATTTCTGGCTGAATGTCGAGACTGGCTGTAATTGCCTGTAGCGCGCGCTGAAAGCGATGTTGGGCGGGGCGCTGCGGGTGGGCCAGGTCGCCCGTCAACGTGATGAGGGTTTCTTTGGCGCGCTGCGCCAGCAGGGAAAGGACGGCCAGTTGTGTGGGGTTGAACTCGTCGAAGCCGGAGACAGCCAGGAAACGGGTATCAGCCCCCAGGCGCCGCCCTCCCGGAAGAGCCTGCCCTGAGCCGCTGCGTTGAGCTTGTCGAAACGCTGTCGAAGGGACACCGGGACGGTGTGAGCCTGTCGAAGGGTCCGGGGTTGATTCGAGCGCGATCGCCGCCAGCCAGCCGCGCCCCTCGTTGTCCGCCCAGTTTTGTCTCTGCAGCCAATTCTGGTAGGCGTTATAAACAAGGGCTATTTCTTGCAGGCGAGGGGCAAGGTCGTGTGTTGCCGCGGCAAAATCTTCGGGAAAGATGCGGGCGCGCTTGAGTTCCTCGATGGCGTTGCGCAGGGCAGCAATAAATCCGGGCTTGCTGTGCAAGGCGGCATAGTGACGGATTTCCCCTTTCTGGCACAGACTGTCCACAATGGCGCGCAGCAGGCGAATCCGCACCGGGTCGGGGAGGAGCGGGATGGGCTGGCTGGCGCGGGTCAGCAGTTCGGCGTAGAGTGTGTGAAAAGTGTGGACTTCGACCCCCAGCGCGCCCCCCGCCGCGCTCAATCGTCCGCGAAAACCCGCCGCCTGGAGCGCGTTGGGGACGATGACCAGCACCGGCGCGAGCGGCTCCTCTGCCAGCGCCTGGCGGATGCGCCGGATGATGTGTTCGGTTTTGCCGTGTCCAGCGGGGGCGAGGAGCAGGCGAGGGGACATGAGAAATCAGACTTGCCAGTCTTCCATTAACAAGGGGTAGGACTGCACTTAACCGTGGAATGAGCCTGATCGGGCGTTTTTGAACACG
>DYHT01000021.1 GCA_020723995.1 Chloroflexus sp. | reverse complement strand
TTTGCCACACCTGGAAAGCGAAGCGCGGCGTTGAAGAGCATTTACATTCTAATAAATCCGCATTATCAGTGCAAGAAAGGTGACAAAAAATGAAGAAAAATTCTATCAAGAAGCAGGATGATTACGAACTCCGCGAGGAATACGACCTCTCGAAAATGACCATAATGCCAAAAGGACGATTTGACCCCAAACGCAGAATTGGGAACAATGTCGTTGTCCTTGAACCTGACGTGGCAAAGGCATTTCCAAACGACGAGGCGGTTAATGAAGCGTTACGCCTGCTGTTGAAAGCAAGCCAACTGTCGAAACGCGCCCCTGCCTAAACTCACTGCCACGCGCGCCAATACACAAGGTATAGCGCAAAACTGTCGGGCAATCCACACCGGGCATAAAAAACGGCTATTTTGCTCCTTGTAGTAAAAACTTACCGACACTTTTGCGTTATACACCAATCCGCAGCGGATACGTCCAAGCTGGAAGGGGAGATTGATAAGTTGGTCTATCAGTTGTATGGGTTGACGGAGGAATAGAACTCGCGCAATCAGCCTGTGAAGTGTCCGTGTGCTGAGGGAGGAGTTGTGTGGAGTCCACTTTGGGGGAGTCTACACTTGCCCTTTATCTCAATTTGAGATACAATCACTCCATGCACATCATCACCTGCAAAACGCTGATCCAGTTTTGGGAGAAACATCCCGAAAGCCAAACAGCATTAATGCGTTGGTTCAAGATTGTGCAAAAAACCGAATTCAAAAGTTTTGCCGAATTGAGACAGGTTTTCCCTTCCGCTGACAAATTGGATCATTGGATTATTTTCAACATCGGCGGCAACAAATACAGGTTAATCACTTCCATCCATTTCAATCGCGGCAAAGTATATATCCGTCATGTTCTCACCCACGCAGAATATGACCGAGGAGACTGGAAAAATGACCCTCGTAAATGAAGAACTTCAAGTCCATTGGATAAATATCGCTCCCCTGCTCATCATCCGCAACGAGCGTGAATACAACGCGGCAGTAAAACGACTCAATGAATTGCTGGATGAAATTGGCGATAACGAGAAACATCCACTTTATAGTTTGCTGGATACGCTTGGAACGTTAGTTTATGCGTATGAAGAAGAACACTATCCGATTCCTGATGTTACTGGCGTTGAAGTATTACGTTTCCTCATGGATGAACACGGACTGACACAATCCGACCTGCCCGAAGTTGGTTCGCAAGGGGTGGTTTCAGAAATATTGAACAACAAGCGCGAATTGAATGTCCGCCAGGTTCGCTTGTTGGCGCAGAAGTTCAAAGTTTCAAGCGCAGTTTTTGTGTAATTTCAAAATCCAAGTGAAGTTTGGGACAAGATCGGGTTGGGCACGGCAGAATAAATTCGACTCGCGCAATCAGTCCGTGAAGTGTCCGTGTGCTGAGGGAGGACTTCAGTCCGTGCGGGAGAGATTGCGAAGGAAGTGGTGAAGGGCTGACGTGTCTGCGCTAAAGGGCACACGTCCGCGAGGGGGTTGGGGAGGCGCGGCGTAAATGAAAAGACCTGACATGTCTCCGCGAAAGTCTTGCGTTCCGAGTCGAATGTCCACGCGAGCGTCACGATTGACACGCGCCATTTGCATTCTGGTGGATGTTCCCCACCAGTTGGTGCTGATCCGCCAGCAAAGTTCGCTGGAGCGCAAGGAATTACAGGCCGTGGATGCAGTGGCGTGGGCCTTCTTCCAAACAACCTTCGTCGGCGTGGCAATCCCCTTTTAGCAGGAAAAATGCCGATGAACAGGGGATTGCTTCGGCAGAGAACGCATCGCAATGACATTTGTCCGGTAGAGAAATACAAGAAAACGTTTTATTCTGAGGAGATATCAAATGTCCGAGATCAAATACGAAATCATCAAAAAGATAGGCGTGCTGTCCAAGTCCGCGCTTGCTCTGAGCGCTGCCGAAGGGTCGGGCTGGGCAAAGGAAGTCAACCTTATCAGTTGGAACGACAGGGAGCCGAAATACGACATCCGCGATTGGTCGCCAGATGGAGAGAAGATGGGCAAAGGCGTAACCTTGTCTAAAGATGAATTGGTAGCCTTAAAAGAGTTGCTGAGTAAAATCGAGTTGTAATTGGGTTGACGGAAGTAGAGGACCGCGTCAATTCACGAGCATGTGCTTTCCGACATCGAGGAAATCTATGCGGCCTGAAAAATTGTATTTGACAGCCACCGAGGAAGTGCCGTTTCTTCGATACCAGGTTGAAACGATATTGGGGAAAGAATTTCGCGATTGACGAACCGGCAGCGTTTATAATGGGGGCATGTTCATAGATCAAGCAGAAATCGAAGTCAAATCGGGCAAAGGCGGGGATGGGATGGTGCATTTCCGCCGCGAGAAATACGTCCCGCGCGGCGGCCCAGACGGGGGCGATGGCGGGCGCGGCGGCGACGTGATCCTCGAAGTGCGCCCCACGCTCAACACGCTGGCGGCTTTCCGGCACACGGCATGCTACACCGCCGAAGATGGCAAGGGCGGCGGCACGAACAACAAGTTTGGCAAGTCCGCTGAGAATTTGGTTATCCCCGTCCCACCCGGTACGGTCGTGTATGATGCTCTTTCGGGCGAATTGATCAGCGACCTGACCACTCCCGGCCAGCGCTTGACCGTTTGCAAGGGCGGGCGCGGCGGGCGCGGCAATCCCCATTTCAAGAGTTCCACCAACCAGGCGCCGCGCACCGCCGAAAAGGGCGAGCCGGGCGAGGAAAAACGCCTGCGTCTTGAACTCAAACTCATCGCTGACATCGGCATCGTCGGCGTGCCCAACGCGGGCAAGTCCACCTTGCTTTCTGCCCTCACCAATGCCAGGCCCAAGATTGCGCCCTATCCCTTCACCACGCTGGAACCCAATCTCGGCGTGGCAAACGTGGACGATGAGACGACGGTCGTGCTGGCGGACATCCCCGGCTTGATCGAAGGCGCGGCGCAGGGCGCGGGGCTGGGATTCGAGTTCCTGCGTCACGTTCAACGCACGCGTGTCCTGATCCACCTGCTGGACGGCCTCGCCGCCGATCCGCTGGCGGATTTCTCGCAGATTAACAGTGAGATGGCACTGTTCGATCCGGCCTTGGCCGGGAAGCCACAGATCGTTGCGCTGAACAAGAGTGACCAGCCCGAAGTCCATGAACGCTGGCCGAAAATCCAGAAAGAATTGAAGAAACGCGGCTATACGGCGCTGACGATTTCTGCCTTGTCCCGTACCGGTGTGCGCGACCTGTTGTTGAAAGCTATCCAAAAGTTGGCCGAAGTTCCACCGCTGGAAGAGACCGCCCCGCCCATACCGGTCTACCGCCCGGCTGAAGACCCGCGGGCTTATACCATCGCGCCCAGCGATGACGGCGGCTGGCGGATAAAGTCGGCGGCCATCGAACGCGCCGCAGCCATGACCCCCTGGGAGCACGATGGCTCAGTGCGCCGTTTCCAGAAACTGATGCAACACCTGGGTGTGGACGAGGCGCTGCGCAAGGCGGGCGTGCGGGAGGGGGATACAGTATATATTGGGGAGTATGAGTTGGAGTGGCAGGAGTAAAGCAATGATCGGCCTTCCGGCGATTTGTCTCAGATATCGCGACTATTCGGACAGAGCGGCGGGCGGATTCTTTCAGCATGGCTGCCAGCGCCACCACAGGCGGAGTATAATAGATTTATGCTTCCTTCAACCGCCGCGCCGTTTTTCCAAGAATACACTTTTACGAAACTCAACGCCGAAAAGGATGCCTCGTTAATCATCGAGCGTCTCCTGGCCTACGGCAACCGCGCTGAACTGCGCTGGATGTTTGAACGATATGGCCATGCCCGCGTCAAGGAATGGCTGGCCGAATCTGGCGCGCGGCGATTGCCAAAGCGACGTTATCATATGTGGTGCGTTCTGCTGGATGTGCCGGAAGATTTTTCCAAGAGACGACAAATATGGCCGTATTGACCTCCCCGCATTGGGAAACCATCTTACCTGAGATGCGCCGCCTGCTGGCGTGGATTGGCCGGCAGGATTTTGCGCCCCGTTTCTATTTGGCAGGCGGCACGGCGCTGGCATTGCAAATCGGCCACCGCCGCTCGGTTGACCTGGATTTCTTTTCGGAAACAGACGAAGTGCGTGACAGGTCGCGCCAGGAAATCATCAAAGCCTTTACGCCGCGCGGCGCACAGGTGATCGAGAATGTGGATGGCAACCTGCTCCTGCGCGCAGATGACATTCACGTTGGATTTCTTAGTTATGGTTACCCTTTGCTTGAGCCAGTGCAAATGGTCGAAAACGTTGCTCTGGCCCCCGTGCTGGACATCGGCTTGATGAAATTGGATGCGCTCATTGGCCGCGGCAGCTGCAAGGATTTTTATGACCTGTATTTTATTTCGCAACAATCACCGCTGACAAAATTGCTTGCAGCCGGAGAACGGAAATATCCCAACGTGCGCGATTTTGCATTGATGGCGGTCGAGTCTTTGATACTGTTCGATAATGCCAACCGCGATACTCAGCCCGATTTGTTAGTGGATGTGCCATGGGAGCAGGTGAAACAGTTTTTCAATGAGCAGGGGAAAATGTTAGGAAAAGATTGGTTTGGCGGATAACAAAGCCTCCCGCATTTTTTGCTGCGGGAGGCTTTGCTTGTACTGCGCCCACGGTCTTTTTATTATTTAGGTGTGTTTCAAACGAGTAGGCCTTCGGAGGGAAGTTTTCAACTCAAATGAAACATACTCTTATTATTTGCGGTTTCGCAAGAAGGTCGGGATATCCAGATTCTCCGTATTGAACGTCTGCGGCCGGAATTCGCCGTTATTAGCCTGGTTGGTCTGCGTCTGCGCTTCCACGCTGACGAATTCCATCGGGCGGGTGGACATGGGCCGGGCTTCCATGCGGGTCGTCGCCGGGCGGGAGGTGGTGAGGCGACGAGGCATACCGGTGCGCTCGAAGCCGGTGGCGATGACCGTTATGCGGATGTCGTCGCCCATCTCCGGGTCAATGACCGCGCCGAAGATCATGTTCACTTCCGGGTGAGTCGTCTCACGGATGAGCGCCGCGGCCTGGTTGACTTCGAACAGGGTCATATTCGTGCCGCCGGTCACGTTGAACAGTACACCGCGTGCCCCGTCAATGGTGATATCCAGCAGTTGACTGGAAATGGCCTGTTCGGCCGCGATCTTGGCGCGATCCTCGCCGGAAGCCTTGCCGACTGCCATCAGCGCCGCGCCGCCCTCAGACATGATGGCGCGCACGTCGGCGAAGTCTAGGTTGATCAGGCCTGGCACGGTGATCAGTTCTGAGATGCCCTGGATTCCCTGACGCAGGACATCGTCAGCCAGTTTGAAGGAGTCTTGCAGGCTGACGCGCTTGTCCACGATCTGCAGCAGGCGGTCGTTGGGGATGACGATGAGCGTGTCGGCATGTTCCTTGAGCTTGGTCATGCCAGCTTCCGCGGTAGCCATGCGCTTACCGCCTTCAAAGCTGAACGGACGGGTGACCACGCCCAGGGTCAGCGCGCCGACTTCGCGGGCAATTTGGGCGACGATGGGCGCTGCGCCCGTTCCAGTGCCGCCTCCCAAACCGGCTGTGACGAAGACCATGTCTGCGCCTTTCAAGACATTGTACAGGTCCTCGGCCGATTCCTCGGCCGCCTTGCGCCCAACCTCAGGATCACCGCCCGCGCCCAGGCCGCGGGTGAGTTTGTCACCCAGACGGACACGCATCGGGGCCTTGGAAAGAAGCAGCGCCTGCCCGTCGGTGTTGACCGCGATGAATTCCACGCCCTGGATTCCCTCTTCGATCATCCGGTTGATGGCATTGCTGCCACCGCCGCCGACGCCGATCACCTTGATGCGGGCGAATGTCTCAGCTTGATTATGTTTTACGTCCATGTTGTTCCTCCTGATTGATTATAGTAACTTCAGTTCAGCTACCATTTCCGAAAATGATGTGGGTGATATCACAATGACCCGATTTTTTTATGGGAGTAGTCGTTTGAACCAGTCTTTGATGGGTTCGATATTCATGTGACCTTCTCCTTTCGGGCTATGGCGTGAGCGCTCGCGCCGCGAGGGCATTTCCTCATCCTGCATGGCGGCTGCCCAATGCAACAGGCCTACGCTGGTGGAATATGCCGGCGATGACAGCTTATCTACCAGACCGACCAGATTATCCGGCTTGGCGGTGCGCACGGGGAGACCCAACACCCGGCTGGCCAATTGCCGGATGCCGGGCAGGTTGCTCGACCCACCCGTCAGCACAATACCCGCCGGCAGCAGACCGTCGTATCCGGAGCGTTTGATCTCTTGCAGCGCCAGCATGAAGATCTCTTCCACGCGCGCCTCGATGATGTGCGCCAGCTCCTGGCGGTTGATCTCCACCGGCTGTTCCTCTCCGAAGGGGCGGACAGTGAAATGCTCTTCGCTACCGACCCCGGATTTCAACGCATAACCGTACCGTTTTTTGATCTCCTCGGCCTGCGGTATGGGCAGGCGCAAGCCGTGGGCGATATCGGCTGTGATATGGTTGCCGCCGACGGCCAGCACCATGGTGTGCCAGATATTGCCGTCCACGTACATGGCCAGGTCGGTCGTCCCGCCGCCGATATCGCACACCACCACGCCCATCTGGCGCTCGGTGTCGTTTAAGACCACGTCACCGGAGGCCAGCGGGTTGAGCACGAACTGCAGCACTTCCACATCTGCCGCGCCCACGCACTGACGTAGATTCTCGGCCGTGGCGGCCGCGGCGGTGATGATGTGCGCCTCCACTTCCAGCCGGTAGCCATGCATGCCGATGGGTTGCAGGATGCCATCCTGACCATCCACCACGAAGCCGCGCTGGATGATGTGGATGATCTCACGGTTGTGGGGGATGGCCACGGCTCGGGCGGCATCCAGGGCACGCGCTACGTCATATTCGTCAATCACCTCGTCCGAGACGCCCACCACGCCGCGGCTGTTGATCGAGGCGACGTGAGCCCCGGCCAGGCTGACCAGTGCAGCGGAGATCTCCACACCGGAAGTTTGTTCGGCCTTTTGCACCGAACGGGTTATGGCCTGCGCGGCCGTCGCCAGGTCTACGATCACGCCCTTGCGAATGCCTTCAGAAGGCTCGATGCCCACACCTAGGATGCGGATGGCTTCTTCTTCCACCCGCCCGACCAGGGAGCAGACTTTTGTGGTGCCTACGTCAATCCCTACAACAATCTCATCCATAGTTTTTTCTTTTTTGGAGTCAGGGAGCTTGCTCCCGTTATCCCGACAGCAAGCTGTCGGATTCCAGAGAAATTGCGCTATTTATAGAATGGGGTCTCCAGGTATTCCACGCTGATCAGCGCAGGCCGGATACCCTGGTTGGTGAGCCTATCTACGATGGCCTGATATACTTTTAGTTTCATCGGAATGTCATTCGAGTTCTGTCCAAAGTAAACCTGCCAGCCGTGCATATCCTGCCAGCCCAGGCCGTATTGCGTGTCGTAAAGCAAGGATGCTCCGCTCGGTATGTGTGGATGCAGGACGGTTATCACCTGCACCATGCCTGGGTCGAGGAAAGGGGGCTTCTGGCTGGTGGACTGAGCCGGGTCCACCTGGACCGGAGGCGGGTCGCCGTTTGCGACGACGCTGATCAAGTTCCCGGGCTGGCCGCGCGGTGGGAAAGCCACGCCCTGGGCGTCGAGCCAGGCCATTGTCCCGTTCTGATACCAGGCGATGAGCGGTGTGCGCTCAACCACGTTGACGATGATCCGGTTCGGGAAAGTGGCATGCACCTCCACGCTGGATAGGTCCGGGTAATCAGCCAGCAAGTTTGCCGCGAGTTGAGCCGGGACGGCCATGAAGATGGGCTGCCCGATGACCCGCAGGGCGGCGTTGATCTCGGTCTCACCCAGGCGCTGGTTGCCGCTGATTTCGGCCCCGCTCACCATGAAAGTCGCAGAAGTCCACAGGCTGTAAAGGACGAAGATCAGCGCCGCGCACAGCAGACCGGAGAGCCAGCGCGGGCCGAATTGCGGGATGGCGATACCCGGTGTGCGCACATCCGTTCTGCCCATGCTGAAGGCGATGTCGTAACGCTGGCGGCGGGATTTCTTCGCTGCCGGCCGCGTGGCTTTGCCTTGTGGTGTGCGGGTCTGTTTGACCGGGCGCGGCGGCACGGGCAGGTAAACCATCTCCGGGCGGTAGACCGTTTTGCGGGTCTGCGTCAGGCGCTGCTGGGTCTGTTGTGTCCGGCGCTGGCGGACAAGTTCTGAGCGCGGGGTGTTCTGTTTCGTGCGGGTCATGCGCTTCTCCTGAAGCGGCGTTCGGTGCGGTCGCGTTCGGCTTTGCGCTCGAGCGCCAGTTCGATCAAGCGATCAACCAGTTTGGCGTAGGGCAACCCGCTGGCTTCCCAGAGCTTGGGGTACATACTGATGCTGGTAAAGCCAGGCAGGGTGTTGATCTCGTTCAGGTAAATCATGCCAGTGGTCTTTTCGAGGAAGAAATCAATGCGCGCCATGCCGGCGCAATCTATGGCTGCGTAGGCCTTCACGGCCAGGCTGCGGATTTTCTCGGCGGTCTCGACGGGGAGAGGGGCCGGGATGAGCAGGCCGGAGGTGCCGTCCACATACTTTGACTCATAGGAATAGAACTCGCGACTGGGCAGGATTTCGCCCACGATGGAAGCCTGCGGTTCATCGTTGCCCAGCACGCTGACCTCGATCTCGCGTCCATTCACGCCGCGCTCGACCAGCACGCGCCGGTCATAGGACGCGGCTTCGAGCAGGCCCTCACCCAGGTCGGCGCGGTGGTTGCATTTGGTGATGCCGACCGAGGAGCCTAAATTAGCGGGTTTGACGAATAGCGGGTAGGCTGCCACGGCCTCTGCCTTGCGGATGACCGATGCCATATCCTTCTCGATTTCGCTGCGCAGAACGACGCTGGACTCGACCGTCGGGATGCCGTTGGCGCGCATCACGTCCTTGAAGATGCCCTTGTCCATGCCGACTGAGGAGCCGGTCACGCCCGCGCCCACGTAAGCCAGGTCGGCCATCTCCAGCAGGCCTTGCAGCGTGCCGTCTTCGCCGAAAGTTCCGTGGAGTACCGGAAAAACTACATCGAGGTTGGTGATTTTTTCGAGCATGGTACCGTGTTGCGTTGAACGTGTAGCGTAGAGGCCAGGCTGCGATGGATCCGGCAAAATGGTGCATGGAGTCAGACTCTGCACATCGCCTTTCTCTAGAAAATCGTGAGCGTTTTCGTCGGTCAGCCAGTTACCCTCGTGCGTGATACCGACCTGGAATATCTCATACTTGGCCGGGTCGAGCACAGCCAGCACCGATTTGGCGGATAGGAGGGAAACCTCATGTTCTCCAGAGCGTCCGCCGAATAACACAGCAATCTTCAGTTTACGGGTGGCGTCAGTTGTCTTCATCGTGACTACTCTCTACTCTCTAATCTCTACTCTCTACTCTCTACTTACCATTCACCAACAAGCTCTATCTCTAACTCAAGTCGGACACCAAATTTAGCCTCAACCGTATAGCTGGCTAATTCAATCAAATCGCGAACATCCTTGGCGCTCGTCTGTCCATGATTGATAAAAAAGTTGGCATGGATGGCGCTGATCTCGGCATTGCCGATACGCTTGCCCTTCAGTCCGGCCGCCTCGATTAAGCAGCCAGCGAAATCACCCGGCGGATTCTTGAACATCGAACCCATGCTGGCACCGGGCGGCTGTGTGCTGCGCCGGCGGGCGGACAGTTGTGCCATCTTGGCCTGGATCGTGCGCAGCTCGCCTTTTTTCAGTTGTAACGTGGCAGCCAGGATGATGGCTGGCTGGCGCTCACGCTTCAGCAGGCTGCTCCGGTAGCTGTAAGCCATCTTTTCGACCGGCCAAACCTCGCCTCCGCGCTGGTGGTGCAGGAGTTCGACCGAGACCAGGTTGCCGGCGATATCGCCATCGAAGGCGCCGGCGTTGCCGTAGACTGCCCCGCCGAGACTGCCGGGGACCGTAGCCGCCCATTCCATGCCGCTCAATCCCAGGCGCGCCGCCCGCTGGGCGATGTCGTTGAGTGTGACGCCTGATTCGGCGCGCACGCTGGGCTGTTCGGCTTGCGTATCGAAGCGCACCAGCCGCGCCCGGTTGACAATCACAACCCCGCGCAGGCCCTTATCGCCAACCAGCACGTTCGAGCCGCCGCCCAAGATGATGAAAGGCAGGGTCATCTCCCAAAGCGCGCCGGCCGCGGAAGCCAGTTCGTCTGCCGAATGGACGAAGATCAACGCGTCTGCTGGCCCGCCGATGCGCGCCGAGGTATACCCGGCCAGCGGAGCGTTCTCTTGCAGGCGGTCGCCGAATATTTCGCGCAGTTTGGCGAGGTTTGAAGGATGCATTTTATTTGATATAGTTTCTTAGTTGTTTTCAAAGTATTCGATCAAGCGCAGTACGATACCGATCATTTCCTGGCTGGATTTCTGTCGTTTTTGAGCCGGCCTTTGCCATCTCTTTTCTGTCCTGGGGGATGGCGTCTCATCCGCTGGCGTCTTTAGCGTTAGATGAGTGGTTACTTTGGCTTCGTACACACGTCCTTTTTCAGGCATGGTGGACCTCACGATTCTGCAAAGAAGTCAATACCTGAATACTGACCAGGTCGGCGTCCCCGGCGGAGAGCACCAGCAGCACGTCGCCGGGACGGAGATGCGAAACGAGATAATTGCTGATCTCTGCTAAATTCGGAATGAAATGCGCCGAGGGATGGGGCATGGCTTTCGCCACCTGTTCGGCGGAAAAATCCTGTACCGGCTCGCGGGCGGCATATACTTCGGTCACGATGACCTGGTCGGCATCCGCGAAGGCGTGGGCGAATTCGTCGAACAGGGTTTGGGTGCGCGAGTAGGTGTGTGGCTGCCAGACGGCCCAGAGGCGATGGCCGGCGTAGCGGGAACGTGCCGCTGCCAGCGTGGCGCGGATTTCAGTTGGATGATGGGCGTAGTCGTCAATGATGACTATTCCATTGGCTTCGCCGCGCAGCTCGAACCGGCGTCCGGTACCCGTGAACTGGCCCAAAGCCTGGGCTGCCGCCTCCAGCGACAGGCCGAGCAGGTGGATCACGCTCAATACTGCCAGCGCATTGCGGACGTTGTGTTTGCCTGGCACCCGTAGATTTACGATTGCGGAATGCGGATTGCGGATGGCAGATGGCGAATGGCGGGTGGCGGATGGCGGGTGGCGGGTGGCGGATGGCAGATGGCAGATGGCCTCGAAGGATAAACCGCCTTTATCGTTGTTTTTAAGGTTCTTTGCGATTGATTGGTCACTGATTACTGGTAACTGGTCACTGATGCCGTATGCCACTGTTTTTCTGCCAAGCCTCTTGGCCTCAGTGAGCAGTGCCTGTGCGCCAGCATCCTCAGCGCAGGCGACCAGAACGCCATCCGAGGGTAAGAGTTTCACAAATTCTAGGAACGCGGCCTGGAAGTCAGCCGGGGTGGGATAGCAATCGGGATGATCGTACTCGACATTGGTCACCACTGCGATGAGCGGTTTCAGGCCCAAGAACATGCGGTCGTACTCGTCGGCTTCGATGACGAAGGTCTTACCGCTGCCGGCGCGCGCGTTGACGCCCAGATTGTTGAGCACACCGCCGACGATGAAGGAGGGTTCCTGCCCGAGAGCAGTGAGCACCCAGGCCAGCATGGCAGAGGTGGTGGTCTTGCCATGCGTGCCGGCCACGGCGATGGCGGTCTTGCCTTCCATCAGGTGGCCGAGAAAGTCGGCCCGTTTGAGCACCGGCAGTCCCACGGCGCGGGCGGCAACCACTTCGGGATTGTCGTCTGAGATGGCCGACGAGCGCACAACCAGGTCGGCGCCGGCGATGTTTTCCGGACGATGTCCAATGCTGATGGTTACGCCAGCAGCCCTGAGGTGCGCAAGGAAGGGCGTCTCGGCGCGGTCAGATCCGCTCACCGTGTATCCCATTTCCTTCAGGAGACGTGCGATGGCTGAAAGTCCACTTCCACCGGTGCCGATCAAGTGAATGTGTTTCATGCTTACACAAATACCATGATGACGAAGACGAATGCCAGGACGACGGCGAAGTAAATAGCCGGGACGCCCAGCAAGCGGGGTGGCAAGATCTCGAGCAAATTCAGCGTTGCCTCCCCAATCGGCGTTCCAGCAACGGGGGGAGTGATGATTCCAAACGGGAACTTTGCTTCGGACATGTAGAACAAGATTGTACCGAAGATCAGATAACCATTCAGAGCGCCCAGGAATATGCCCAACATGGCATCTTGCAACTTTTCGCTCTTCACCTTGGCGGCGAAATGCTGGATATGTGGCGTTTGGTAACCGAAAAAGACCAATATGCCCAACAGCGTACTGCGCAGCCAGAAAAGAGCGGTGCTATCACCCGATAGGGCATCGCGCACGAAAGGTATATAGCTTTCGATGAGCGTGGTGAGAGTCAGCGCCAGGATAACGCTGAAGACGACCAGCAATTCTTTGGCCCAGCCGCGCATAGCACCGATTAAACCGAAGAGGGCAACGTACATGTAGAAGACAATGTTCAGGCTTAGCATGCTCTCATCTCCTCTCCCCGGCCAGGGCGAGCAATTGGCGGCTGATCTCGGCTGCGGCTTGGGGGCGGGACAGGCGCTGCATGGCGTCGCGCATGGACGCCAGTTTGTCAGGGTTTTCCAACAAATTTCTCACGGTGGACAATAGTTTTAGCGATAATTGTTCATCTTCGAGCATCACGGCTGCGCCGCGCTCGACCAGGTAATCGGCGTTGACCTTTTGGTAGCGCCATGCGTGTGGGTAAGGTACCAGGATGGCTGGCAATCCGAAAAGAGGCAATTCACCCAATGTAGAAGCTCCGGCACGCGAGACGGCGAGATCGGCGGCTGCCAGCGCGGCACCCATCTCCTCGTGCAGGTAGGGGAAGATGTGGTAGCGGGCGGCCTGTCTTTTGGAAAAGTGCTTGCGCGCCGTCTCGACATTCGGCCAGTCCAATTCGCCGCTGAGGTGGAGCACCTGCGCCATATCCAACAAGGCCGGCAGGTTTTCGAGCAGGGCGTTGTTGAGCGAGCGCGCCCCTTTGCTGCCGCCGAAGACCAAAAGAACGGGCAGGTCATCGCTGAGGCCCAGCTTCTTACGGGCAGCCTCTCGCTTCCAATTGGCGAGGCCGGAGCGGGTCGGATAACCGGTTACAACTGTCTTTGTCCGGGGCGAGAAATATTTCCGTGAGTTCTCGGCGGTAAGGGCAATGCAATCCGCGAAATGGGCGAGGGCTTTGAGCGCCAGTCCTGGCTCGATATCCGGTACGTATAGCAAGGTTGGGATGCGGTGACCGGCCAGCGCCATCGGGACGGCGAGATAGCCGCCGGTGAAAAAGAGTACGTCTGGTTTGAACTGGCGCAGGATGCGGCGCGCCGTAAAATAGCCGCGCTGCAACCGCCCGAGATTGCGGGGCAGTTGCCTGAGGCCGACACCATGCAAGCCGGCAGCCGGGATGGACTCGAAGGCGATGCCGGCACGCTGAACCAGCGCGGCCTCCATGCCGCCTTCTCCGCCCACCCAGAGGGTTTGCAGGTTGAAAGGTTGGAAGGTTGACAGGTTATCAACTTTCCAACCTGCAACCTTTGAACCTTTCAACGCCTCAAGCACGGCGAGAGCGGGATACACGCCGCCGCCGGTCCCGCCGGCGCAGATCAACAGACGCACCGTATGACCTCCATTCTTCGGCGACCGGGCCACTTTTATTGGTCTGCCGAGAGATGTTCAACAAAATACCGATGGCAATAAGAGACATGACCAGGTTCGAGCCGCCCTGGCTGAAAAACGGCAGGACATTGCCAGCCGCAGGCAGCAGGCCTGTCATGCCGCCCATGTGGACGAAAGCCTCGCTGACGATCCAGAATGTCAGGCCGGCTGCCAATAGCGAACCCAATGAATCCGGGGCTTTGGCCGCGATCTTCAGCCCGCGCCACAGGATCAAACCATACAGACCAATCGTGATGACTGCGCCACATAAACCGAGTTCCTCCACGATCACCGCGAAAATACTGTCGTTTGTCGCGAAGGGCAGGCCCGTTACTGCGATATTGGATTGACCGATCCCGACCCCGAACAGGCCTCCTCTGACGATGCCTTCCAACGCGCGCAACACCTGGTAGTTGGATTGCAGCGGATCCTTGAGACCGGCAAAGTATGGCCCCATGCGACTTTGGCCGGTTTGAGTGAATTTCACGACCAGGAAACCGACCAGCAGGGCCGCGATCATAAAAATTACGAACTGGCGTATGTCGCCGCCGGCCAGAAAGAAGAGCAGTCCACCCAGGAGGAAGACCGTGCCGGCCGCGCTTATGTCTGGCTGGCGGAAGATCAAACCGCCCAGGATACCCAGGATGATCGCCAGTGGGATAAGCCCCAGTTGAATATCGTGGAGATAGCCCCGTTTGTTATAAAGCCAGACGGAGAGATAAACTACGGTGGCCAGTTTGGCTAGTTCTGCAGGTTGAACTGAGCCGCCCAAAAGGCCACGCGCCGACCCTAAAATGGCCGCGCCGATAACCAGTACGGCTACCAACATGAGTATGGTCACGATCATCAACGGCAGGGCATATTGGTTCCAGCGGTGATAATCCATGCGGGCGACGAAAAATGCGCTGCCTATGCCAATGATCATGATCAGCGTTTGTTTGAGGATAATGTAGGTCGGTGTTCGATTAAATTCTGTCGAGAATTCAGCGGTAGTCGAGTATTGTGATGTGCTGGCTGAATACAACATCAGCAAGCCAAAAATTGCCAGGGCGGCGGTGATGACAACCAATGGCAAATCCACGTTCGCCGGTTTAACGCGGCGTACTGAGGCGCCTTTAGCCGGCGACTTCACGAAAGTTCCGATACCCATTTGCGAAAAACCTCCCCGCGTTCTTCAAAGTCGCGGAATTCATCGAAACTGGTGCCGCCTGGTGAGAGCAGCACCACGTCACCCGGTTCGGCCACGCCAGCCGCAGCCTGAACCGCCTCTTCCAAACCGGCGCAACGCGCCAGCGTGAACGGGCGTCCACCCCCACAATACGGGGGTTGACCCGGGCCGGCGGCTTCCAAAGCGGCGTTGATCTTATCTGCCGCCTCACCGAACAAGACGACGTGGTCGACGCGTGCGTGTACCAGGGCGGCCAGCTCTTCCCAAGGCAGGTTCTTGTCCCGCCCGCCGAGCAGGAGCACGATCGGCTCGTCAAAGGCGCGGATGGCAGCCAGGCTGCGCTCTGGGGCGGTGGCGATCGAGTCGTTGTACCAACGCGCTCCTTGCCATTCGCGCACCAGTTCCAGCCGATGCGCCACGCCGTGGAAATCCTGGATGCCGGCCTGGATCGCTTCGACCGACAACCCAGCCGTGCAGGCGATTGCGCAAGCCGCCAGAATGTTCAGCCGGTTGTGGTCGCCGCGCAATTGGACGGTTGATTCGGCCAACAGGGCGGTCTGTCTATCTTGCATGTGCAGGTAGATCACGCCCTCCCGAACGAATGTCCCTTGACCGCCGGCTGGCATTGGGCTGAAGCCAAAGGAATACAGTTGGCCGCGTACTTTGGAGCGTAAATCCCAGGCGCCGGGATCGTCCCGCCCCAGGATGGCGATATCTTGAGCGGTCTGGAACTCAAGAATGCGCGCCTTGGCGGCGGTGTAGGCTGCCATCGTCCCATGCCGGTCGAGGTGATTGGGCGTGATGTTCAGTAGAGCGGCGATATTGGGCGAGGTTGTCATCTGTTCCAACTGAAAGCTAGAAATCTCTAAAATGGCTATATCCGCCGGTTGCATGTCGTCCACATGGTTGAGCAGTGGGTCGCCGATGTTGCCGCCCACGAAGGCGGAAGGATGAAGGATGACAGATGAATCCGCTCTTTCTTCAGCCTTCATCCTTCTGATTTCATCCTTTTCTTTACTTGCCATTCTTCCAACCAATGTTGTGGTTGTCGTCTTGCCGGCCGAGCCAGTAATCCCAATGGCGGGGCAGGGGACGTTTTCCAGGAAGAGCTGTGTATCGTTGGTCAATGGGATGCCGCGCTTCAACGCCTCGGTCACAATCAGGTGGCTGAGCGGCACGCCGCCGGAGAGAGATAAGACTTCGGCTTCATCGAGCAGTTCTAGCGGGTGACCGCCCAACACCCAAATTATGGGCAGGTCGGCAAGAGCAGCCTGAGCGGCGCGCATCTCTTCGGGTGGGCGCTGGTCGTTCAAGGTCACGCATGCGCCGTGACGCGCCAGGTAGCGCGCCGAGGCCTGTCCCTGGCGTGCGCCGCCTAATATCAATACCCGCTTGCCTCTCCAGTTGATCTTCATGTCACACCAATGCCAACCCGATACCCAGCATTGCGCCGAGCAAACCAATCAACCAAAAACGCTGCACGATCTGCGTCTCGCTCCAGCCCAGCAACTCGAAGTGCAGGTGCAACGGAGCCATCTTGAAAATGCGCTGCCCGTGGGTTGCTTTGAAATAACCGATCTGGAGGACTACGCTCAAGGCCTCACTCAGTGGGATGATGATAATCAGAGGCAGCAGGATCCACTGTCCGGTCATCAACGCGATGACTGCTAGCGTAGCGCCCAATGAGAGCGAACCGGTATCGCCCATTATGAGTTGCGCGGGGTGAACGTTGAACCACAAGAAACCAAACAGCGCGCCAACCATCGTGAAGCAAAAGCGAGCAATGAAGACCTGACCTTGCATAAGAGCGATGCCGCCTAAAGTTGCGAAGGCCGTCGCTGAAATCAAGCCGGCCAACCCATCCAGACCGTCAGTGAAATTGACCGCGTTGGAGGTGCTCACGATGATGAAAGCCGCGATCGGGATGTACCACACACCCAGGTTGAGTACGGCTGAGACGCCCGGCAAGATAAGCTCTGGGACTTCGAGTACATATTTGAGTACCAATGCCAGCCCTACAGCCAGTATTACCTGCGCAGCGAACTTGGTGCGGGCGCGCATCCCCTCACCTTTGCGTTTGCCGTGGATGCCTTCCCAGTCGTCCATGGCGCCCAGGATGGCGTAAGCGATCATTGCCACCAGAGGCACCAGCACGGAACGCCCCAGCAATCTCATGCCGACCAGCGCGACCGTGTTGAGCAAAATGGTCACCACGGCTACTGGCAGGATGATCATCACCCCTCCCATGGTGGGTGTGCCCATCTTGACGAAGTGCTTGGCCGGCTCCTCCACGCGGATCAGTTTGCCGATATTGAAATGGCGCAAGATACGCAGCAGAGGGCTGCCCCAGATAACGGTCATCATAAAGCTCAACCCGGCTAATCCCAGCGCCATTGTAGAATCGTTCATGGTTGCTCCTCTGCGCGGTACACTTCTTGTAGCGCGGCAACGATGCGATCCATGCGGACGCCATGCGAGCCTTTGACCAGTACCACGTCTTTGGGGGTAAGCTGCTGGCGCAGCCACTCGATGGCCTGGTCACAGTTCTCGAACTCTACGGTTTTATGCGCGCCCAGGCCTGCGCGCCGCGCCGCGGCGGCGATCATGAGGCCGCGTTCGCCCACTGTAACCAGCGTCTCAGCCACCTCGGCCACCCGGATACCGACCATGGCGTGACCCTGCTGTTCGTATGGGCCAAGTTCGAGCATGTCACCCAGCACGGCTATCTTACGGCCATCCAATTCGGAGAGCAGGTTGAGGGCTGCCAGAGTGGATTCGGGCGAGGCATTGTAAGTATCATCCAGAAGCAGCGCGCCGTTTTGGCTGCGGACCGCTACCAAGCGCAATTGAGTATGCACGGAACGAAGCCCGGCCATGATCTCCTGCCAGGTCAATCTATCCACCAGGCCAACAGCCGCAGCCCGCAGGGCGGTATGCACCGAATGTTGGCCGATCATCGGCACGCGCAGGTAGAGAGTCTCTCGCTGGTGGTGTAGGCGGAAACGGATACCATCCAGCCCCAGGCCTTCCACTTCATCCGCCCACAGGTCGGCTTCGGGATCCAGCCCGTAGTAGAAAACACGCGCTTTCGTCTTTTGAGCCATCGAGCGCACCCATGGGTCATCGTAATTCAGGATGGCAACCCCGTCTGGCGCGGCTGGCAGCGCCTGCACCAGTTCAGATTTACCGCTTGCGATGGCTTCCTGCGAGCCGGCCCGCTCGGCGTGGACGGTGCCGACGTTGGTCACCACGCCGATTTGGGGCAGGGCGAGGTCGCACAAGAAAGCAATCTCACCTGGGACGTAGAAACCCATCTCCAGCACGGCGCGCTCATAACCAGATCCAAGTCTCAGAATGGTGAGCGGCAGGCCAATCTCGTTGTTCAGATTGCCGGGGCTTTTCAGGGTGCGATAGCGTTGACCCAGCACCTCGGCGATCACCTCTTTGGTCGTGGATTTTCCCACGCTGCCGGTGATGCCGATCACGCGCAAGTCCAGCTTGCGCCGCCAGAAACGGGCAACCTGTTGCAGGGCAGTCAGTGAGTTCTCGACCCGCAGGCAGAGGGGGGAGCGGGTCAGCGATTCGAGCCAGTCAGCCGAGAAATCGGCGCGCAGGTTGAGGGTCGGAAAGGGGTCGGGAAGGTCGCGCTGGATAAACGCAAAAGAAGCCCCGCGCTGAAAAGCCTCGCCGACGAAGTCATGCCCATCCACGTGCTCGCCAGGTATGGCGACGAACAACGCCCCAGGGATGACTTGCCTGGAATCAACTGTCGCCTCGGTGATGACCTGGGCGGCCATCTCGGGGCGGGTGTTCGTCAAGGCTTCGATTAGGTCGGTCAGTGTCAGCAAGTCAGCCTCACTGTCCTGCCAATTGAAGGCGAACGTTATCCGGTGGAATTCCCAAGAGCACCACCAATCTCTCGACCACTTGCTTGAAGACCGGCGCGGCCACCTCCGATCCCCAAATGGATGTTCTCGGTTTTTCAAGCCAGACATAAACCATGAATTTCGGATCGTCCACCGGCCCCCAGCCGATGAACGAGGCGTTGGTCGCGTCGTTAGCTCCATAAGGTGAGATTTGCGCTGTGCCGGTCTTCCCGGCGAGGCGATAGCCGGGTACCAGCGCTTTGGAGCCTTCTTCCTCCAATGAGATGGTCAGCATCTCGCTCAACGTGTGAGCAGTGGCAGCGGAAATAGGTGAGCCGATCACCATGGGGGAGGTGTTGTACTGCTGGCCGTCTTGCACAGAGCCGTAAAGCACATGAGGGTAGACCATCCTGCCGTCATTGGCGATGGCAGATGCCGCCATGACCATCTGAATAGGCGTTGCAGACAGACCCTGGCCGAAGGCATTGGTTCCCAGCTCAACCGGATGCCAAAGCTCATCGCCGGGAAGTTTCAATTGGCCTGGAGCTTCGCCTGCCAGGTCAATGCCGGTTGTGTGGCCGATGCCGAACTTCTGCATGTAGCTATAAAAGTTATAGTTGCCCAATTGGGATGCGACCCAAACCAAGCAGGTGTTGATCGAGTGCTGCAGGCAGCCAGTCATATCCTGCTGACCCCAGGTTGTATTATTCCAGTTATGGATAGGCACTCCGCCGAATATGATGATGCCGTGATCCCAGTATGTGTCCTCCGGTTTCACCACGCCTTTATCCAGCGCGGCAGCCATGGTAAAAATTTTAAAGACGGAACCTGGTTCATAATCCTTGCTGATGGCTGGATTTAAAGGATGTTCACTGGATAAAGTATCACCATAGTGGGCGTAATCATTCATATTCGGACGCGGCGAGGTCGCCATTGCCAGGATTTCGCCCGTCTTTGGGTCCATGACGACAACGGTGCCGGCTTCTGCACCGCTATCTGTGACCGCCGCGTCGAGGATTTCTTCAGTGGCAGCCTGCAGCTCACGGAGGATGGTCAGGATCAAGTTCGCTCCGGCTGGAAGATTGAGCAATTCCTGGGCCTGGTTTGGATTGGACGGCACCCAAATTTTTATCGGTGTGCCAGCCAGAAGGCTGTTGTGTTTTTCTTCGACACCCGAATGACCCTGCTCATCCTGCGGAGGGACAATGCCGATCACATTAGAGGCCAGGCTGTATTCCGGGTAACTGCGATGGAGATGTTCTTTGAAGTGCATCCCATTCAGGTTCTGGCCGACCGGATTGGAGGACATGGAATCCCGGAGTTTGATGAGTTCGTCGGCTTTTTCGGCCGGCACATAATCGGCCAGGACAATATAGACCGCGTTTGGGGGAGGGTTCGACATCTTGTCAATGGCCTGGTTATAGGTCATGCCGAGGTAAAGCTGTGCAGTCAGGGCAATGTTGTTCTGGAATGCGGGCAGTTCGCTGGGGTCCAGGTCGTTCATTATATTCAAATCCAGGCCGACTTCATAGACGGTCTGATTGCCGGCCAGCAAGTGGCCGCGTCGGTCGTAAATTTCACCCCGCGACGGGTAATATATGACTTCCCGGCCCTCGTACTTGCCGGATTCAGCCAGGATGACTTTCGCCTCTGCGCTGTTCTGAATGCGGATGATTTGGGCAAGGAGGCTGAATCCAAAAAAGGCCAGCAGAAATTGCATCGTCAGGTAGCGCCAAGTGTGGGGATTTTTCATGGCTGCCATCCCGAAGCCGGGGGATTGGACTGAATCAAATCGATAAACCACTCGAAGAGCGACTGTGTATATTCTGGAAGGATGATGGCTGCGGCCGGTTGAGTTCTTGGAGGAGCCAGAAGGATATCTTTCTGGGGCGTGTAACCAGTCACGACCACGTAGGTGATTTGCGCCGGGTCTACCGGTTGAAAACCCAGCGCCCTGGCGCGCGGTTCCATCGCCTGGGTGGAAGTCAGCGCGGCCAGTTGTGAGGCCAGATTGGCATTCATCCGCTGATTGTTGAGAATTTCTCCCTTGAAGCTTTGGATCTCACGTCCTGCCTGCACCGCACGGATCGAAACACTAAGGCGGAGACCAGCCACCATCGCGATTACGACCAGTCCGGCTATAAACAGGACGAGCCACTGGAGCTGAACGCGCCATGAGGCTTGCCGGTATTTCTGGACGAATTGAGATACTTCGTTCATCTTATGCTCTAGGCGGCGTCCTCGCCGCCGGGGACGGCGGCTGGAGCGGTTTTCATAGTTTCTCTGCTACTCTCAACTTTGCGCTGCGTGCACGCGGATTGTGTTGGATTTCTTCCACCGCCGGTTGGATTGGCCGGTGAGTGATTTCACGGATACTGGCTTTGTGCCCGCAGGTGCAGACCGGCTGGCGCGGGGGGCAGATGCAATCCCGGCTTTCACGCCGGTAAAACTCCTTCACCAGGCGATCCTCCAGTGAATGAAAGGCGATGATTGCCAGCCGGCCGCCGGGCTTGAGCGCCCGCACTGCCTGGGGGAGGGCATCTTCGATGGCCTCGAGTTCGTGGTTGACGGCAATCCGCAACGCCTGGAATGTTCGCGTGGCAGGATTGATGTGACCGTGCTTCCCGCCGCTGGCCTTTGCGATGACCTCGGCCAGGGCCTGAGTGTCGCTTACCGGCCGGGCGCGGAGGATAGCCTGCGCAATGCGCCGGGAAGCGGGTTCCTCCCCGTAGCGGTAGATCAGGTCGGCCAGTTCCGCTTCGGGTAGGTTGTTGACCAGATCAGCGGCGGTGAGTGGATTGGAGGGGTCAAAGCGCATGTCGAGTGGTCCGCTGCTCTGGAAGGAAAAACCGCGTCCCGCGGTATCGAATTGCATCGAGGAGGCGCCCAGGTCGAGCAGAATGCCATCCACAACCGGCCAATCTAGGGCTGCCAGTTGATCGCTCAGGGTCGTGTACGAGGCCCGTATCAGACAGACACGCTCCCCGAAGGAAGCCAGTCGTTGGCGGGCTATTTCGATGGCCTGTGGGTCTACATCCAGGCCGAGCAGCAGGCCATCTGGCAAGCTGGCGGCTAAGATCCCAGCCGCGTGCCCGCCTGCGCCAAGCGTCCCGTCTACGTAGCGTCCTGCGTTCTTCGGGTGCAAAGCGAGTATAATGTCATGGTAAAGAACAGGTTGATGCGTTATCTCAGCCATTGTGATGGCCGGAGAGATCGAGGGTCGCGTAGCGCTGGTTGTTGGTCTCGGTGTCCTGGATTTGAGTTACTTGCTTGTTCCACAAGGCTGGCGTCCAGATTTCGAAGTGATCGCCCACACCGGCAACGACGGCCTCGTTTTTCAAATCAATGAATGTACGCAGGTTTTGTGGCACCAGGATGCGCCCGATCTTGTCAATTTCGACCGGATATGCATTGGACAAAATCTGGCGGCGCAGAATGCGGACGCTTTGATCGGCTGAATTCATGTCATTGAGACGATGATATACTTCTTCGAAATGGGTCGTTGTCAAGACCCACAGACAGCGATCGAATCCTTGGGTGATAAAAGCACCCCCCTCCAGCAATTCACGGAAGCGAGCTGGAATGGTGAGTCGCCCTTTTTCGTCGAGAAAGTGATGATACTGGCCCAGGAACATTTGTTCTAAACTCTCCTATAATGCGTGAACGCCGGATTAACCGGCGTCCTCCACTATCTACCACTTTAACCCACATGTGCTCATATTCTAGCACAAGATTGGGTGAAAATGCAAGTGGCAATTTCTGTCTTTTGCCTATATCATTTATGCCCCTTATCTATAGGGGTATTTTATGTCTCTGAAAATGGCATGATTGCTGCTGCATGACCGGTACATAAAAAGGTAGACCTCGTTTTGGGCTTCGTACCGATGCTCCCTACCCTGACGCTTCTTACTTCCCCCAATTGGGTGGAATACGAACTGATCGATTCCGGCAACGGCCAGAAACTGGAACGCTTCGGGCCGTATGTCTTCGTTCGCCCGGAAGTGCAGGCGTTATGGCACAAGACCTTGCTGCCGGAGCACTGGGGGGCAGCCCACGCCATCTTCCAGCCGGCGGGGGAGGAGAGCGGCGGGCATTGGCAATTCAAGAAAAAGGTGGCTGAGAGATGGGAGATGAGTTATCCCCTCACCCCTAACCCCTCTCCCCCTGGGAGAGGGGCAGGGGTGAGGGCAATTCGCTTCTGGGCGCAGACCACGCCCGGGCGGCATCTGGGCGTATTCCCCGAAGGCGCGGCGCATTGGGATTGGTTGGCGGGTTTGATCCAGAACGCGGGCAGGCCAGTACAAATGCTGAATCTCTTTGGTTACACCGGTCTGGCCACGCTGGCGGCAGCCGTGGCCGGGGCGAAGGTTACGCACGTGGACGCCTCGAAGAAGGCCATCACCTGGGCGCGCGAAAATCAGACTCTATCGGGGCTGGAAGGCAAGCCCATCCGCTGGATCGTGGACGACGCCTTGAAATTCGTCCAGCGCGAGGCGCGGCGAGGGGTGAAATATGACGGAATTTTGCTCGACCCGCCCAAATTTGGGCGCGGGCCGAAGGGCGAGGTGTGGGAGGTCTACAAGTCCCTGCCGGTGCTGTTACAGGCCTGCCGGGAGATTTTGAGTGAAAAGCCGCTCTTCGCAGCCGTGACGATCTATGCCGTCAAGGCCTCCGCGCTGCATCTTTATTATCTTCTGGAAGAGATGATGAAGGGACTCGGGGGCAATCTGGAATGCGGTGAACTGGTGACACAGGAGAAGAGCGCAGGGAGGCTTTTATCGCAGGCAGTGTATGCGCGCTGGGAAGTAACCAGACCCTAAAGGTCTCGCAGACCTTTAGGGTCTGGAATCCGATGCGCACTTGATAATTCGATGCCTATCCCTTTTGGGGATTTGGAATCGTGCTAAAATGGTGGTGAAGGTCAAAATGTGTGTGTTTTCGGTTCAGTGGCACGCGGCGAGGCACGCCCCACAGCGATATTGACTTTCTGGTCAAACTGGAGGCGGGCTGCAGCCTGTTGGACCTGGCGCGACTGTTGCGCGAATTGCAAACATTGTTGAATTGCAATGTGGACATAGTCACTGAGGCCGGTTTGCGCCCACGCATTCGTCTGCAAGTGCTAAAGGAAGCGCGTCCATTATAGTATGAAATACCGTTTTCACTCAAAGTTGACCTTGCTGCTGCAGGCCATCGCACGGCGCGCCTGGTTTACGAGCATGCGCAGCCGGCTCACCATCGCTTTTGCCCTGGTCGCCCTGGTGGGGGTAAGTCTGATCAGCGTCTATGGCTACCAGGCGGCGCAGGATTATACCCACCAGGGCATCAAAGCCCGGTATATTACGCGCAATCACATCAGCGCACATGCCATTGAGGGTATCCTGCGGGAAGTAGAGAGTGATCTCCGCACAACGGTAGGTGATCCGGCGGTGCAGGGTATCATCCGGGCGCGTGAAGGTGACGGCACCGACGCCGAAAGCGTCATGAGTTACGCAATGTGGATTGAGTACCTGGGAGAGCGCTTTGAAGTGATAGCGCAGAGTTATGGGCGCTACGCTCAACTGCGCTATCTGGACGAGAACGGGAACGAAGTGGTGCGCGTGGACTATGACGGTACCCGGACGCGGCGCATGCCGCAGAGCGAACTGCAGAACAAAACCGGCCGCTACTACTTTCAGGAGGCGATGCAACTCCCGCCGGGTCAGATTTACATCTCACGCCTTGACCTCAATCAAGAGCGCGGGCAGATTCAGATTCCCTATCTGCCCATGGTGCGTTATGCCATGCCGGTCTTCAACCAGCAGGGGGAACGGCGTGGCATTGTCGTCTTCAACGTTATGGCTGAGAAGATCATCCAAGATTACGCCGTCCACTCAGCGGAGGAGGGTGTTTTCGTCTTCGTCGCTGATGCGAACGGCTACTACACCCACCACAGCGCGCAGCCTGAAAAAGAATTCGGCGGGCCAGGCGACTTGAACACCGGTCAGGGCCTGCGCGCCGATTTCCCGGAAGTCGCCGACCGCATCCTCTCCGGCCAGCCCGGCGAGGCCTACACGACCGAGTTGGAAATCTTCTATGCTCCGATCCAGACCCTCTCAGGAGGGGGCGACTTTTGGGTCTTGGGCCTGGCGGTGCCGCGCAGCATCGTCGAGGCGCCAATGCGTCAATCCACCTGGCTCTTTGCCGGCGTGCTGGCGCTATCTTTGCTGCTGGCTGGGGGAGCCGGTTCTCTTGCCGCCAGACGCATCGTCGGCCCACTGGAGGCCTTGCGCCGGGGAGCGCGGCAAATCGCTGAAGGGAACTTGAACCAGCGGGTTCAGGTGCGCGGGGGCGTGGAGGTAACTGAGCTGGCCAAGGCTTTCAACCAGATGGCAGAATCGCTGCAACGACAAGAGATTGAGCGCAAGCGGGGCGAAGAAGCACTTCGGGGGAGCGAAGCCAAGTTCAAGGGATTCGTGGAATTTGCCCCAGACGCGACGGTCATCGTCAATAAAGAAGGCGAGATCATTCTAGCCAATACGCAGACCGAGAAATCTTTTGGCTACGCCTCGGAGGAATTGGTTGGGAAGACTATCGAGACTTTGATACCGCAACGTTTTCGTCAGAGCCACGCTGGGCACTGCACTAACTTTTTTGCTCATCCTCGGGCGCGTGCAATGGGCACGAGCTTGGAATTGCTTGGCTTACGCAAAGATGGAAGCGAATTCCCTGTCGATGTCAACCTAAGCTACCATGGAACGGGCGCTGACGTGATCGTGCTTGCAGCAATCCGAGACATCACCGAGCGCAAGCGGGCGGAGGAACAGATTGAGCGTCAGATTCAACATCTGAGTGCCCTGCGCACCATTGATAATGCCATCGCCGGCAGCCTCGACCTGCGCCTGACCCTCAACGTTGCCCTGGAACAAATCGTCGCCCAGTTGGGCGTGGATGCAGCCGATGTGCTATTGCTCAATCCGTATACCCAAACCCTGGAATACGCTTCCGGGCGTGGCTTCCGCAGTAAGGCTATCGAACGTTCCCGCTTGCGCCTGGGCGAAGGTCACGTCGGTCGCGCTGCCCTCGAACGCCAGACCGTCCACGTCCCCGACCTGTCTGCGGTCATCAAAGACTTCGTGCGCGCCGAGCTGCTCTCCGCTGAAGATTTTGTCACTTTTACCGGCGTGCCGCTGATTGCCAAAGGCGAAGTCAAGGGCGTGCTGGAGGTCTTCCATCGCACATCGTTCAATGCCGGAACAGAATGGCTGGAATTTATCGAGACGCTCGCCGAGCAGGTCGCCATTGCAATAGATAGCGCCCAATTGTTCACTAGCCTGCAGCGCTCGAACGTTGATCTGGTGATGGCTTACGATGCCACCATCGAAGGCTGGTCGCGCGCCCTCGACCTGCGCGACGAAGAGACTGAGGGCCATACCCAGCGTGTCACCGAACTGACCCTGCAACTGGCGCGGGCGATGGGCACCTTCGGCGAATCCGAATTGGTGCATGTCCGCCGCGGCGCGCTGCTGCATGACATCGGCAAGATGGGCATCCCGGATAGCATTTTGCTCAAGCCCGGTCCGCTGACCGACGAAGAGTGGGTCATCATGCGCAAGCATCCCCAATATGCCTTTGAAATGCTCTCACCGATTGCCTACCTTCGTCCTGCGTTGGATATTCCAGACTGCCATCACGAAAAATGGGATGGCTCCGGCTACCCGCGCGGTCTGAAGGGTGAGCAAATCCCGCTGGCGGCGCGAATCTTCGCGGTGATAGACGTATATGATGCCCTGACCTCCGACCGTCTCTACCGCAAGGCCTGGTCGAAGGCGAAAGTGCTGGAGCATATCCGCGCCGGTTCAGGGTCGCATTTTGACCCACAGGTGGTGGAGGCGTTTTTGCGGATGGTAGGTGGCTGATAGCCAATGGCCGCACAGTACATGTCATGCTGAGGCGTTCCCTTCGGCAGGCTCAGGGCAGGCTTTGCCGAAGCATCCCCTCCCCCTGCGAGGAGATTCTTCGCTGGCGCTCAGAATGACAGATTTGACGAGGAGACCCTTTGGTCGCTGGGGAACGCTCCCTCAGGGTGACATCCCCTAGGATCTGTCATGCTGAGGACGTACTTTGGCCGAAGCATCCCCTCCCACGTTGGAGCAGGCCATTCGAGAGGCTCAAGGTGACACCCTGCCGCTTGTCATGTTCAAGGTGCTAAAGAAAGGTTCTGTATGCCAAAACAATACTTCACCTACATCATGACTAACAAATACAACACTGTCCTATACACCGGCATCACCCATGACCTGGCAGGTAGAGTCCAGCAGCATAAGGAGCAAAAAATAGACGGTTTTACCAAGCGCTACAATGTCACCAAATTGGCTTATTACGAAACTTACGAGGATGTACGCGAGGCCATCGCGCGTGAAAAGCAAATCAAAGGCTGGCTGCGCGCAAAAAAGATCGCGTTGATTGAAGCGCTCAACCCGAAATGGGAAGATCTTAGTGAAGGCTGGTATGAAGATTAATGTCATGCTGAGGCGTTCCCTTCGGCAGGCTCAGGGCAGGCTTTGCCGAAGCAT
>DYHT01000075.1 GCA_020723995.1 Chloroflexus sp. | reverse complement strand
GCGGGCAGGGCGTGCTGGCCGATGAGTATGAGATGGTCTGGTTCCCCGGCGATGACCTTCTGGCGGTTACCCGCCCAGCCGCGTCCCTGCGCCAAAGGCGTCACGTTTCTGGGATTTATCGTGTTTCCCGATCATCGCCGTCTCAAGCCCGCCAAGGGCTATGCTTTTCAACGCAGACTGCGCGGTATGGTATCTGCCTGGCGGGCGGGAGAACTTTCGCGCGAGGATATGCGCGTCCGCGCGGTTGCATGGGCGGAACACATTTCTCATGGCGACACCTGGAATTTGAGAAAGGCGGTATTTCAGATGTGCGCTACCGCTTCTTGTGACTTCCCGGCCAGAATGCGCCGTGTTTAAGGATACGACGTGCGCGCCATGGAAGCGAGTCCCGGCGCTTCCCGTCCGTTTGGGGGCGGACAAATACAAAAAAGCCCGGCTCCCCGTGACATTCGTTGTCGCCTTGTCATCTGGAGCCGGGCGGCTTTATGAGGATTTCCTTAGTTCACAACCCCGGCTTGGTATCGTCATCGTCATACAATGCCGTGATTTGCGTTTCGCGCCAGCGGGCAATGATGACCGAGACATTATCCGGCCCGCCGTAGCTGACCGCCTGCTGCACCAGTTTCTCGGCCGCCTCCTGCGGGGGCAGTTCCAGTGCAACAGCTTGCAGGATGGACTCGGTCACCACGCCCCATAACCCATCGGTACAGAGCACCAAGGTATCGTCCTCGCCAAAAGCAGACCGTGCGATATACGGGTTGATCTCCTTGCGTTTCGGTGAAATTGACTGGGTCAGCCGGTTGCGCTTGGGACTGCGCAGCGCCTGCAGGGGGGTCAACTTGCCGGCGCGGATCTGGTCCGCCACCACCGAATGGTCGTAACTCAACTGGATCATCTCCCGTCCGTGCAGGAGATAGGCGCGGCTGTCACCCACGTTGGCGATGAAAGCCTGTCCGCCCTGCAGGATGGCCAGTACCGCGGTGCTGCCCATCGAGGAGTATTCGGGTCGGCTGGCAGCGCGGTCGGCCAGCGCCTTGTGGGCACGCTGCAGGCAATCGCCCAGTAAGGCAGGCAGGTCGCGGTAATCTCCCGCCTGGCGATAGTGGTCAGCGATGGCTTCGACCACGAGTTTGCTTGCCAGTGCGCCGCCGGCGTGCCCGCCCATCCCATCGGCCACGATGAACAGGGGCGGGCGCTCCGCCTCCGCCGGCAGGACAAGCAGAGCGTCCTGGTTGGGTTCGCCGCGCCGCTTGCGGCCGGGGTCGATAGCCGCGCCGGTTTCCAAATCCGGGAAGAAGGCAGTGATCATCGTGTATTAAAATCCGTCGTCTTCTCGTCGCTGCTGGAGGTCATTTGATCCACCGTCTTATCTTCGTCTCCCGCCGCGCCGCCGACCGCCTCGAATCTCATGCGGACACGCTTGCCGAGCTGGATCTCGTCTCCATCATGCAGTGGAACGGATTCCTGGATTTGGCTGCCGTTGACGAACGTGCCGTAGGCCGGACGCTTGGACTTGCCGCTGTCGTCCGCTGACATGATCTCGCTCAGGAACAACTGCCCGCCGCGCTCCTCGATCACGGCGTGGTGGCGCGAGACCGGGCTATCTTTGGCAAAAATCACATCATTATCCGCCTTGCGGCCCAGGCTGGTGGCCGACTTGGTGATCTCGATCCGCTGGTGGAGCATGGCCGGGTCGTCGCTCCGGAGGATGACCAGCACACCCAGAGCATTCTCACTGGGCGTAAAGGAATCCATCGTGCGGTCTTCCATTCCGACGGTGGCCGACTCTCCAACCCCCTGAACAGTCTTCTGCCATTCCTGGTCACGTTCCTTTTCGCGCTTGCGTCGTTTGGATGCGGCAACAAGCACGATGACCACAATGACCGCCACGACCACCAGAATGGCTGCGATGGCGGCAATCATTCCTGTGGATAGGACAGTTTTTTTTCCGTTCTGCCCGGTTGTGGGTGAATCGCCCGGCGTCTCGGTCGTGGACAGAGTACCTGCTGCGACCAATGTCACCGTGACCCCGCTGCGAGCCAGTTCGGCGCCGGCGGCATCCTGGGCGATGACTTCCAGAAAGACCGATCCCAGATCCAAGCCGGAGGGATCCCATTCCAATTCGTAAGGGGCCGTGGAGGCAGAGCCGATGCTCACGCCGTTGGCCAGGAACTGGACTTTCTGGATGGGCGCGCCCTGTCCAGAGATCATTACAGCGATAGTGGTTTTTCCGCTGACTTCGGCCTCATCTGCCGGAGCAATAAAGGCGATGCTATAAGGCAGTGCCGGCAGTTCGACACTGCTGCTGACTTCATCCTGCGCGTTGTGATAATTGACTTTCAGCGTCAGGGTGTGCTGTCCCGGCGCGGCGGTGGATGTGTAGTGAAGTACGTACTGCGAACGCAGTTCGTCGGAGAGCCGGCCGAAGAGGGCGTCCAGTTGCGTCGTGCCGGGGGAGTACTGGTAACGTCCGCCGGTTTGACTGGACAGCCGTTCCAGGGTCGGGCCGTCCACCGCGCTGCCCAGCCCGATGGTGTAGAGCGGGACGCGCGTCTTCCCTTCGGAAGCCAGGTCAATCACCTCGTCCGCTGTATAGAGACTGCATGGCTTGCCTCCGGCTTCGTCCACCCCGTCGGTCAGCAGGATGACCGCCCGCCTGCCGGCCGGCTGATCGGCTGTCAATTGGATGGTCTGGTAGGCGGCGTCATACAGGCAGGTGCCCGCGCCGGCAGTTGCCTGGATCAGTTCCACCTGCTGGCGGGCGGCGGTATGGTCGGTAGTGAAATCAATCCGGTGCGCCGTGGTCAGGTCGAAGGTCAGGACGGCCACCCGGTCACTGCTCTGGAGATCGGAGACGAAGCTGGCCGCGACTTTGCGCGCCGCGTCCATTTTCTCGCCGACCATGCTGCCGCTGGTATCCAGCAGGATGGCGACGTTGATTGGCTCGTCATTCGCCGAGGCGAGGGAAGCGATTTGGACTTGCTGGTTGCCCTCGGTCAGCGTGAAATCCGCCGCGGCTGCGTCTTTGATCGGGTTCCCGGCGCTGTCGAGCAGGGAGAAATAGAGCGCCACGTCGTAAGCCGCTGAACCCTGGATGATCTGCGCCCTGACATCGTGCAGCAGCAGGGTCACCCTGGCTTGGGCCAGTGCGGGTCGAGGAATCCCCACGAACCCGAAAAGGAAGATCAAAACAAGCAAGGCCCGTAGCAAAGTAGATTTTGCAGTGTGCATGGAAACCTCCCACGAAAAGACTGCGGCGACGAAGGATTATGTCGCCTATCCTGATTGACGAGAAGGTATTGATATTATATACTGAAATGCAGGGAAACATCCACCAGGAAAGGAGAACATGGGATGGCAAATCTCATCGGTCAATCACTCGGACGCTATCACATCCTCGAGCAGTTTACAGGGGTTGGACTGGGATGACGACCGCGAAAACAACTTGTACAATCCAATTAATAAGATTATAATCCAATGTAAGGGATAATCGTCCAACCTGAAGGAAGCATTATGTTTGACCTACTATTTGCCACCAGTCATGCGCACGTGCTGCGCTTCCTGGCTCGCAACACCGGGCAATCATTTTTTGAGCGCGAGATTGTCGCGGCTACTGCCGTCAGCCGCAGTGCAGTCAATCTGGCGACTGGGGCGTTGCACCAAAACGGCTTGCTTCTATGTGAGCAGCGGGGACGGATGAACTTCTACGCAGCCGATGACCGTCACCCATTTGTACGGCAGTTCAAGGTACTGGATACGATTGCCCATCTTGAGCCATTGATGAGCGCACTACGCCCACTGGCTCGTCAGATTATCCTTTTTGGCAGTTGCGCCGAAGGCACCAATACGATCAAGAGCGATATTGATCTGTTCATCCTGGCCTCAGACCGCAGTCGGGCGATGACAGTCATCAGCCGTTTTTCTTCCAGCAGGCTCATCCAACCGATCATCGTAGATAATCAGGAGTTAGCGGCATTGAAAGAGAAAGATGCGGCTTTCTATGCGCAAGTAAAGCGAGGTCTTGTGCTTTGGGAGGCAATAGATGAATTGGGAACTTGAGTTCACCCGTTGCCTGAAGAAACGCTGGCTTGTACACATGCCTGCCGCGCTCCATCTGGTGAAAAAAGAGTTGACCGCTGCCCGCCTTGACCTGGCCGAAGCAGAGGCCAGTTACCAGCGGGGCGGTTACAAATGGAGCACAATACAGACCTATTATGCGATGTTCCATGCGTCTCGAGCGCTGCTGTATAGCCGTGGATACCGTGAAAAAAGTCACTTCTGCCTCGCCGTGGCGATGCGTCATCTTTTCGTCTCCCAAAGATTGCTTGACGAGAAGTTGATTGATGCCCTGGATGATGCCCGCGTATTGCGGGAGGACGCTGACTATCGAACGGTTTTCTCAGAAGTCAGTGCGCGCCTCAACCTGGTCAATGCCAGACAATTGATAGATCAGATCGGCCGACTGCTGGCAGATTGGGAGGAACCGCCTGAAAACGGAACTTCCATGGCGCGACAGTACTAGGCGGGGTTCACAGGAGGCTCTATGTCTAATCTCATCGGTCAATCCCTCGGTCGCTACCACATCCTCGAACAGTTGGGCGAGGGCGGGATGGCGACCGTCTATAAGGCCTACGATACGCGGCTGGAACGCGATGTGGCGGTCAAGATCATCCGCACCGACCAGTTCGCTCCGGCAATGCTGGATCGCATCCTGAAACGCTTCGAGCGTGAAGCCAAGGCGCTGGCGAAACTTTCACACCCGAATATCGTCAAAGTGCTCGACTTTGGAGATTACGAAGGCTCACCCTACCTGGTGATGGAATATTTGCCCGGCGGGACGCTCAAGCAGCGCCTGGGCAGGCCAATACCCTGGCAGGAGGCGGCGCGGCTGCTTCTACCGGTGGCGAGCGCGCTTCAATTTGCCCACGAGCAGGGCATCGTTCATCGCGACGTCAAGCCATCGAACATCCTTATCACCAGGTCTGGGGAGCCGATGCTCTCCGATTTCGGCATTGCGAAAATCCTGGAAAGCGAAGAGACCGTCTCCCTGACCGGCACAGGCGTGGGAGTGGGTACGCCCGAATATATGTCGCCGGAACAAGGGCTTGGAAAAGAGATTGACGCCCGCGCGGATGTCTACTCGCTGGGGATTATCTTCTATGAATTGGTCACCGGTCGGAAACCCTTTACGGCGGATACCCCGATGGCGGTGGTCATCAAGCACATCAATGACCCGTTGCCGCGTCCTACCCGCTTTGTGCCTGATTTACCAGCCGGGGTGGAGCGGGTTCTCCTGAGGACCCTGGCCAAGCAGCCGGAAAATCGCTACCCTGACATGGAGGCCTTTGCGCAAGCCCTGGAGACTTTACCCGCCGCCCCAGTACAGGATATTGAAAAGACAATTGATCAAGCGGCAGAGGAAGAAGCGACGCGTGATATTCTGGAAGCGGCCGCAACCAAGATCCCGAAACCGGCAGCGGGTCAGAAGCCCCGCCCCCAGAGATCGCTGCTCAAGTGGCTGCCTCTCATTGGGATTGCGGCATTTCTTTGCCTCTTTCTGGCAACCGGTGGCGGATATCTCATCTGGAGGAGCATAAACGGCCCGTTAGCGGCGAATCCAACCGAACCCTTATCCAGCCCCACCAAATCAATTCCTTTGACCGTATCCTTGACTCCTTCCGTTGCCCTAACCTTTACGCCTCCGGCCATTGTCACATTGACTTCTTCTGCCACTCCTACTTTGGAAATGACATCCACACTGAGCGAGACGCCGCCGCCAAGCGCCGGGAGTATTCTCCTGTCCTTGGCTGATGGGATGGAGATGGTCTATGTACCCGCAGGGGATTTCCTGATGGGCGCGGCAGCGGGCGCCCAGTATGCAAATCCAAACGAAATGCCTCAGCATACAGTCTACCTGGACGCTTTCTGGATGGACAGAACTGAGGTGACCAATGGGATGTTTGCGCTTTTTGTCCAGGCAACCGGATACAAAACCGATGCCGAACGGATCGGCAATGGAACTGTGCTTGATTTCGATCAGGCGGGGAGTCCCTGGATCGCCGATATGCCAGGCGTGAGCTGGCGTCATCCGCACAGCCCTTCTGACGATATCACCGGCCTGGACGTGCGGCCGGTTGTCCAGGTGAGTTGGAATGACGCCTCCGCCTATTGCCAGTGGGCCAGCCGCCGCCTGCCCACCGAGGCCGAGTGGGAAAAAGCGGCGCGCGGCGCGGATGGACGTCTGTATCCATGGGGCAACGATGCCCCCAGCGCCAATCTGCTGAATTTCAACCGCCTGGTCGGGCATTTGACAGATGTTGGCAGTTACCCGGCCGGCGCCAGCCCTTACGGCGCACTGGATATGCTCGGGAATGCGTACGAATGGGTGTTCGATCGGTACGATTCCAGCTATTACAGCCATTCCCCTGGTACCAATCCACAGGGGCCTGGCTCAGGCAGCTTGCGCATCATTCGCGGCGGCGCATGGAACTATGGGTTGGATTGGACGCGCGCCACTTCCCGCTCGAAGCTCGAACCAACCTATCGAGTCGAGACCCTCGGTTTCCGCTGCGCCAGCGACGCCAATCCGTAACAGGAGTCTTCTATGACTAATCTTATTGGCCAATCCCTCGGCCGCTACCACATCCTCGAACAGCTCGGCGAGGGCGGGATGGCGACGGTCTACAAAGCCTACGATACCCGCCTAGAAACGGATGTGGCGGTCAAGGTCATCCGCACCGAGAAGTTCACTCCTGAAGTGCTGGCGCGCTCCCTCAAGCGTTTCGAGCGCGAAGCCAAAGCCCTGGCGCGGCTGACGCATCCCAACATCGTCAAGGTGACAGATTACGGCGAATATGAAGGCTCACCCTACCTGGTGATGCCCTTCCTGCCGGGCGGCAACCTGAAGCAGTATCTGAAGGAGCATGGACGCCTGCCCTGGCAGGAGGCGGCGCGCCTGCTGCTGCCGATTGCCCAGGCATTGGAGTTTGCCCACAGCCAGAATCTCATCCACCGCGACGTGAAGCCCTCCGACATCCTGCTGACCCAGAGCGGCCAGCCCATGCTGACCGACTTCGGTGTGGCCAAGGTGGTGGAAGAAGAGGCTACAGTTGACTTGACCGGAACCGCGGCTGCTG
>DYHT01000074.1 GCA_020723995.1 Chloroflexus sp. | reverse complement strand
TCCGTAGCCGCCAGCGGCAGGTAAGAAACCTGCCCTACCAGCCTTGGGGCATCTCTAGACAGCACACCGTAGGGTGGCATTCCGTAGCCGCCAGCGGCAGGTAAGAAACCTGCCCTACCAGCCTTGGGGCATCTCCAGACAGCACACCGTAGGGCGGCTTTCCATAGCCGCCAGCGGCAGGTAAGAAACCTGCCCTACCAGCCTTCAGGCAACTCCAGTTTTCCAGAAACTAACCCGGAAAACTCTGCCCGGATTCGATCTTCCACCTCATGAGCAAAAGAGGTCTGGCTATCCTTCGATAATATTTCGCGGACACGCCGCATAGCGCGCGCATGGGCATCGAGGCCGCCTTTGCCTTCCCAAATATTGCGGGGGTCACGGTCGGCGAGCTTCGTCAGCAGAGCAGTGGTCTTCATGCGCTTGATGGTATGGGGACTCATCATGAACGATCCACCCGGCCCGACTTTGGCAACAACATCCAAAGCCAGCTCTTCCTCGCTGAATTCGAGGCCTCGTTTCACCCGTTTCAACATCTGGGCGATTTCGTCGTCAATCACGGCTTTGGCAAAATCGAAGGCCTTCAAGGCATCCAGCAGGCCGCCCATGTTCAACATATCCGCCCCGGCCAGCACACCCGCCAATGTGGACATGCCCGTCTCGAAGCCGGATTGCGCATCGTTGATCTTGGCGTTTGTCAGCCCGATATAACCACCGCAAGGGAGGTTGTAGTAGCGCGCCATTTGCGCAAAGGCCATGTGCAGCATCCCACACTCGATGCCGCCCGAAGCGTAAGCGCCCGTGCGCATATCGGCAACCGTTGGCAGGGTGGCATAGATCAGCGGCGTACCCTCTTTGACCATTTGCATCAACAGCGCAGCCGCCAGGAATTCGGCATTGCCCTGCGCCAACGTCCCGGCCAGGGACATGGGAGAGGTCAGGCCGGCATTAGGCACGATGCTGGGGTAAACCGGCCACTGCCTCTCGGTGAAGAAAATCAACATTTCGGTCGAAGCATAGTCCATGGTCAGCGGCGAGACGACCGGGCAAAAGTGATGCGTAATGAAAGGGTGTTCCTGATAAGCTGCGTCCCCCCCGGCGATCAGGCTGCCCAGCCTCAAGACCCTGCCGGCATCCTCCACATCTGTGGTCGTGATGCGCACCGGCTTGAGGCAATGCTTCAGGGCGGGATACAGGCGGGCGAGTGTAAAATATCCGAGCGACGCGTCCTCCGCCAACGTCGAGACGGAGAAGACATCGTAGCCGGGCAGCTCATTGATGAGCTGGGCAATGCGGGCAATGTCATCTGAGCGCGAACGCCGCTCGCGACCCGTAACCGGGTCAATCAGATTGGGCGCCGAACTACCCGTGACGATCAGCGGGCCATCGGCCGGAATCGTGCGGTCGTATTGGGGGTCGCGGCCGCGAAAGGTAAAGGAAGCAGGCATCAGGGTCCGAAAACGCTCGACGACGGCGCGCGGGAACTTGACGATTTGAGTCTCAGCGTCGGCCTGGCAGCCATGCCGGCTGAAAATGGCGCGCGCTTTTTCATGGCGCACCAGCAGGCCGACGTTTTCGAGTATTTCGAGCGAGGCCTGGTGGACGCGTTCGACTTGTTCGGGTGTGAGAAGTGATGCAAATGTCATCAATGGATCAAATCCTATTTATGTAGGGCGGGTTTCTTACCCGCCGAATTTGGCGGAAAGGTGTTGGCGGGATTGAATCCCGCCCTACCTCAGCATTCAATCTTTATCTTCTCTGCCAATGCCATGATTTCTGCAACAGGAAACATCTGCAGGCCGGGGCGGGTTACTTTGAGCGAGGCGGCCGCGGTGGCAAAGCGCAGTGAAGCCTCCATGTTCCAGCCCTTTAGATACCCATAGATAAATCCAACCGAGAAGGTAGCGCCTGCGCCACAGCCGTCCACCACCTCGACAAGTGGAGCATGAACACGGATGATTTCATCACCTTGCGCAGCCAGGCAGCCTTCTCCGGCCAGGGTAATCAAAGCGGTTTTGACGCCGACGCCCAGAAGTTTACGAGCCACGTCCAAGGGTGATTCCTCGCCGCGCTGGGCGGCATCCGTCACGGCCTGGCAAATCGTGGCGCGGCTGGCATAACGGTGCAGGATGTTTGTATCTGCGTGGCCATGCTCCAAATTAAGGAACACCGGTACACTCTGGCGGATGGCTTCATCCATTGCACGCAGGATATGATCGCCGTCATACCAGTCCACATATAACAGGCGCGCCCCGACTAGTAGGGAAAGATCCGCCGTGTCGAGGGTGGCCAACACCTGCGGCGTGCGCTGCCAAAAATAAGTGCGCGCCCCGCTGCGGTCTGAGATATCCACCTCGAAGGGGGTGGAGAGATGCGGCGATAGGCGCACTTCGCCAAGTATGCCCTGTTCCTTGAGCTGGCGGGCTACTTCCCGCCCGCGCGGGTCATCACCCAGGGCAGTTCCAATCAAGCCGGTCTGCACGCCCCATTGCCGCAGCAGGCAGGCAACGATGGCCGCATCGTCGAAGATGAATTCACTGACAGCTTTGATGAGCGCGCCGGTGTTGTATTCAGGCAACTGATCAACCACCAGAATGGCAACCGGCGTCAGCATACCGAAACCAACCACCTCAGGCCTCTGTTCCATGCTTGAGCTTTCCTGTTCCTAAAAATAATGTGGACAGGGCTCCCACGCCCTGTCGGGACGACGTAGGAGCCGTCCCGGCAAGAATTATCGAATAGGTTCTTACCGTTCGCCCTTCGGATCGTACAGCACCGTCGGCGCCACTTCCGCGCCCAGCCGCCGGTCGAATACCTCGACTTCGAAACGGGCGCCTGCTTTGGACAGCTCCAGCGGCAAATAAGCATAAGCGATGTTGCGCTTGAGCGTATAACCGTAACCACCGCTGCGCACGCGTGAGAGGACACGTCCACCCACATAAACCGCTTCGCCGCCATAGAGGGTGGCATAATCCTCGCCATCCAGCACCAGGGTACACAATTTGCGCTTCAATCCATCCTGTTTGGCTTTAACCAGTGCGTCTTTGCCAATGAAATCGCTTTTATCGAAGTCAACGCAAAAACCTAGTCCACCTTCGAACGGCGTTTCCAGAGGCGTTACATCGGCAGTGTAATAGCGATAACCTTTTTCAAGGCGCAGGGAATCCAACACTTTGTATCCACCGACTTCTATCTTGAATTCCTCTCCGGCCTTCAACAGTGCATCCCATACGACCGTAGCACGGTTCGGCGGAATGTACATTTCCCACCCCAACTCGCCAACATAGCTCACGCGTTGCGCCCAAACGTCAACACCGTTAATGTTGATTGTCTTTGCGTGCAGATACGGAAAAGCCTTATTCGAGACATCCTCGCTGGTGAGTTTTTGCAGGACCAAACGCGCTTTTGGACCCCAAAGAGCAAGACAAGCCCAATCCATGCTGATATCGCGCACGCTGACCGCACCATCCTCAGGCTGGGTGTGCATCTGGATCCAAGCCAGGTCGTTGGCGATGAAACCTGAACCGGTAATCACCCAGAAGCGATCCTCGGCCAGGCGCGTGATCGTTAAATCTGCTTCCACCCCGCCCCGAGTGTTGAGGAACTGTGTGTAAGTTGCAGTACCTGCCGGTTTATCAATGTCGCTGTCCGCAAGGCGCTGGAGGAGGGTCAACGCGCCAGGGCCGCTCACCTCGATCTTGCCAAAGGAGGTCAAATCGAAGAGTGTGACTCGCTCGCGGGTAGCCTGGTGTTCTTGCCGGACGCGTTCAAAATAGGGTGGACGATTCCAGCCCCACTCGCGCTGGTCCGCGCCGGCTCGCCGCCAGGATTTACCGGGTTGGAAGAAATTGACGCGCTCCCAGCCAAACTTCTCGCCAAAGACGGCGCCCATTTCTTGTAACCGGTAATGCACTGGGCTGACCCGGTAGGGCCTGGCCCACTCGTTCTCGTCGTTTGGGAAGCGCAGCCGGTAGTAGTATTTGACGCCTTCGCGGGTGCGCTCGGCAGCATAATAGGGACTGGAATAATAGTTACCAAAACGCGTGGCGCGGAAAGCGTAAACATCGCGCGATGGTTCACCCTCGACGATCCACTCCGCCATCAGCTTGCCTATGCCACCCGCGCCGCCGTATCCATTGAGCGACATGCCCGCCGCGAGCCACATCCCGTGTGCGCCCGGGAGCGGGCCGAGCAGCGGCTGGCAATCCGGCGTGTAAGCGCCCGGATGGCACACCAGGGTGATGATGCCGGCATCCTTCAGAAATGGGATGCGCCGGATGGCGCCTTCCAGCAACGGTTCAAAGCGGTCGTAATCGGCTGGCAGCGTGTCGCCGCCATGCTCCCAGGGTGCGCCGTCAATCCAGCGCGCCAGCGGGTTGGGTTCGTAACCGCCGATCACCAAGCCGCCGGCTTCCTCGCGCATATAGACCAGGTTGTCGGGATCGCGCAGGCAGGGCGTCTGATGGGGTGCAAACTCATGGCCGGGAACGGCCTTTAAGGCAATGTGTTGGTGATCCACCGGAGTAGTTGGGATATGGAGGCCGGCCATGGCAGCCACGCGTGGCGCCCACATTCCAGCCGCGTTCACCACTATTTGGGTCTTGATCGAACCATGATCGGTAATCACGCGCTGGATCTCGCCCCGCGGGGTAAGCTGGATGCCGGTCACACGCACACAAGTATGCACAGCGCAGCCCATCTCCTTGACCAGCCGCGCCATGGTGGTAGTGGTAATGTAGGGATCGAGTTGACCGTCACGCGGCAGGTAAATTGCCCCGTACAGGTTCTCGCCGCTCAATTGGGGCATAATGCGCAAGGCCTCAGCCGGTGAAATGACCTCGACATCCATGCCGATTGCTTTGGCCCGGCTGACGCTGCGCTGCAATTCCTTGAACTGCGCCTCACTGGAGGCCACCCGCAAACTGCCAACGTGATCGAAAAGCCCCAATTCGCTGTATAGCTCGATACTATACTTCCGGAACTGCATCAGAGTTTGTGAAGTGGCAAAATGCGTCACCAGGCCAGCCGCATGAGAAGACTCCCCACTGGCGATTTCACCTTTTTCCAAAAGTACCAGATCTGTCCAGCCCAGCTTGGCCAGGTGATAAGCAACGTTGACGCCGACGATCCCGCCTCCCACGATGACAACTTGCGCTTGATCTTTCATGGTCCACCTTTTCTTGTTATATTTGAACATCTTTCAGCCAGGTAGGAAATTCCGCCGAATCCATTTTTCTGACTGCCCTACCCCAGCGTTCGATCGCCCAGCCCCAGAAATCATACTCGATCTTCGAAATCTGCGCCTGTATCGCAGCCCACAGCGCCCAGCCCACATCCGACATGATCATATTCAGCTTTATCCACTCGTCATTTGGAAGCCTTGAATCTCACCATCCACAAAGGTCACCAGGCAACCGCGCAATATCCCCTCCCCGTATTCGCTGCCCGGGTTGATACAGGTTGTGCGCCCGATCTTGGCTACCGATTGGGATTCGTGAATGTGGCCGTGCAATCCCAACATCGGCTTGTAGGTCTCGATGGCTCTTCGCACCGACTTGCTGCCGGCGGCGTGCATGACCATTTGGCCACCTTGAATAACAGGCTGCGGGGGATCCTTGTCCCAATCCAGCATCGGGCAAGTATCCAGAGACGAATCTACCGGCGGATCGTGGAAATTGAAAATCGCCCGGCTGAGATCAGGAACTTTGGCTACCATTTCTTCTATCATTGCGCCCAGTTTTTCGTCCGTAATTTCACGCGGCGTATTCCAGGGAGTGGGGGTGCTGAAGCCCACGCTGATCATGGTATGGTCATCATCTATGGCAGCCACCTGGCCCTCGCAGGCGAAGAAAGATTCCGTCCCCGAACGGTGCATAACTTGCAACACTTGGGGATCATCGTCGTTGCCGCCGGTAACGAAACATTTGATACCGGTGCCTTTCAGCCGCGTCTCGGCCAGGTCCACCCAGGCTTCCAACCGTTGACGAGCCAGCTTGTGAAACAAAGCCTCGATGACGGACGGGGCGCTTTGGGCGGCGCGGAACTCTTCCTCGTCCATGATCTTGTGATAGAAACCAAGTGTTCCCAAACGCTCCAGCAAGCCCTGTAACTCGACCTCGCTGGAGAGGTGCTCGCTGCGGCCTTGCAAAGTGGCGCGATAGCCGCTGCCTTCTTTGATGACCGGGATGAGCAACTTGCCGGTAATATCCCCTCCCATCACAAGGATATCAACTTCATAGAATTTGCCCGCATTGATAAACTTGCGATACGTGCGCTCGGAGCCGTGCAGGTCGGTTGCAAAGAACAATCGGGCAGGCTTCTTGCGAATTTTCTTCGAAAAGAAAGGCATTGGATTACCTCCAAACAAAAAAGGCCCGATGGGTCATACAAACCGCTGTCAAGTCTTGATGGAATTTGCCACGGCAACCAGGATTTCCACCGCGTGAGCCGCAAGGGATTCGGAAGCCGATGTATCGAACGCTCCATCGGTGATGAGTTTATTGACCTCATCAATTGTGGCAATTTGAAAATTGGAAACCACGCCCCACTTACTGTGATCTGCGACAACAATGATTTGCCCCAAAGTACGCTCGATCATTTGCCGGACGACTTCTGCCTCGGCATTGGATGGCACAGTACAACCATGTTTCAAGCTGATCCCATCTACGCCAAGGATCGCTTTGTTGGCATACACCTGCCTCAGGTTCTCGATGGCGAAGCGTCCAGCCAAAGAGTTGGAGCGGGGCTGGAATTCCCCTCCAACCAGGTAGTGGTGAAAGCCCGCCTCTCCCACCTCGAGCACAGCGCTTACGTTATTGGTGAATACGGCAATTCCGGCGTCATTGCGAATATGACGGATCACCTGGGTCGTGGTTGTGCCGCTGTTGATGAAGACAATATCCCCCTCTTCGATGAGCGAAGCTGCCAACGCCCCAATGCAGCGTTTCTCTTCGGGATGATGTCCCGCCCTCTGCTGGTATTCCGGCTCGAAGAGCATGCGCTGGCTGAGGATCGCCCCCCCGTGCGTGCGTTCCAAAATGCCGGCATGTTCCAGCCACTCCAGGTCGCGGCGCACCGTCGCTTCAGAAGCCTCCAGCATCTCACACAGGTCGGCCGTTCGGACGATTTTGTGGATGGCCAGGTACTCCTGGATTCGCTCTCGTCGCTGGGCTGGAATGAGAGATTTGCTCATCAAGTTGGCTCTCGATTTATAATACGTGAGGGAAGGTGAACAGTTTATAAATACATTATATCTTTAGTTTCCGGTAAATTAACACAAAAGGTCTCACTCATGGTATGAATAAG
>DYHT01000020.1 GCA_020723995.1 Chloroflexus sp. | reverse complement strand
TTTGCCACACCTGGAAAGCGAAGCGCGGCGTTGAAGAGCATTTACATTCTAATAACAACCGCATCAACTCGGACTGGTAAATCCGCTTCGCTCCTTTACCAGCCGGTTATGCGGAGCGTTAGGCAGGACACCAGCAATCAAAGTACAATAGTGGCAAGAGGCCACACCATGATATACATAATTCACACGCTTGCCACACCCCAGCAGATTGAAGAAATGCAACAATCACTTGAGACTTATATCAAGTTAGCCGTCGACATCGAGCGTGGCATCCTTGCCGGTGGAGGCGTAATGCACGCCGATTGCGAATCCATCCTTCTTGAAGACGGCAGCGCCCAGGAAGATATTTGGGGCGCAGATTGGAATCCCACCAGCCAGCAAGTGACTTTCGAGTCACTCATTAATATCCGCCCACGTCAGAATAACCCTTCGATGGAAATCCTCGATCCGCTGCGGCGCGACCGCGTGGCCCAGATTACTCGGCAACTACTGGAGCACCCATGAAAGATTGGACCCCTATCCAAGAGCGTTATCTTCGCGACAGCATCCCTGTTCGCCTGGGAGGTTTAGCCGCCAACTTGCGACGTATCAAATCCTTTGCAGCTCAAGAGATAAACCGCGATGCCGTTGCTAGTCTAATTGAAGAGTCTAAGTTCTTTATCGAGTGGACGGCACGTGAAACTCTGACTGACACTGCTGCTCAACTCGTTGAATTGCAAATACAATTGGCCCGTTGGCAGCACAACTGGCCTCAAATCTGGTCTAACCCAACACGGAGGCAACAGCTGGCTGAACAATCACTGGCATGGTCGGAGCGAGTGTTGGCATTGTCGGGTCTGCTAAAATCATAAGTCCTGCCTACCGATTAACCTCAGTATCAAGGGGGAAAGAGGAAATTGACTGATGACCAGCAAACCGGCCCCACTTCGCGGCCGGTTTTTTCTTTCCAGGAATCTTTTTTCTGTGTTTGGGAATGCTCTGCCACCCCCGCCAGCCAGGTTCGTGGCGGAGTTTTGCTTTCTCATAAGGTAAAGGCCCGTTCGCTATTCGGGTGGTAGCAATTCCGGCCTGATTGCCAGAACTTCCTCCACAGAAGCCAGCCGATATGGGAATTTCGGATTCAAGGCCACTCGCTGCAACTCACTCCCAATGCCCAAGCGCATCAGGTAGTAGCGTGCAAACTGCGGACGGGTCATGCCTTGCCGTTGTTCTGCGTCCAGCGCCCAAGCCCAGGTCAGGTATTTGTAGGCGATCCGTTCCGGCGAGTAGTGGCGATAGGGTTCGTGGCGGGTCAGCACATGCCAGATTACCACCAGCAAGTGATGAGCGATGGTCACAATTGCCTGGTTGGGGTGCATGCGCTTCTTGAGTTCTTCAAAGAGCTTTTTCCAGTGCGGGTCAGCTTTCACCGCCCGCCAGGCCACTTCCACCAGCGCCCAGCGCAGTTCTTTACGGCCTTCCTTGGTGATCCCTTTGCCGCGTACCTTCACGTCGCTTTGCTCCAGCCCGGGCGTCAGCCCGGAATAACTGGCCAACGCTTTCGGGTTCTCGAAGCGTGTGATGTCGCCAATGGCGGCCAGGATCGTCATCCCGGTCACTACACCAATGCCCGGCACTTGCATCTGGTACAGCATCTGGCTCGCCCACGGCTCTTCATGGCTCATCCGCCCTAACTCCCGCGTCATGCGCTCACTCTGTTCTTCCAGGTGCGCACGCGTCGCCATGTCCAACTCCAACTGCAACTGCTCCAGCCGCGAGAGCGAGGCGTCTTGCTGCCAGGCGGTGTTTTTGGGCTGAAAATCCTTCCCTTTCGGGTGATTGAGATGATGCCGGTGCGCCACGCTGTGCATCCGGTTCACCACCTGCGTGTGCATCTCCGCCAGCCGCCGCCGGTGCGAGATGAACTGCCGCAGTTCCCTCACATGCTGCGGCGGCACCCAGACCGTTGGCACCAGGTTGGCCGCCAAGAGCCGCGCCAGGATCAATGTGTCCCGATTGTCGGTCTTCACACGCGCACAGGCAATCTGCTTCACCTTGATCGGGTTGGCTACCAAGACTTCGGCCACCAGCGGCTCCAGCAGGTCGTACACGTGCCAGGCGTTGGTCGTCGATTCGATCATCACCCGGTCTGTAGGCAGCAGGTGCTTCCCCAGCCAGTTCTCCAGGTCAAGATGTTCCACCCGGCTCGGCGGCAGGATCTCTCGCCCATCTCGATCCACTCCGGCAACAATCGAGTAATACTTGTGGATGTCCAGGGCAACGTAACGACAGGGTCTTGCATTTTGGTCATCTTTCATGCTACACTCTCCTTGATTGTTGTGGTTGGGGCGTGGATTTTCGGGCAGAAGTCGCAAACACCGATTCGGGCTCGTAGCCCAGACGAGAATCCACCAGGCGACCAAGTAACACCACGGGCTGAGATCACTCTCTCCCATAGGCCGCGTCGGTCCGCCCGGATGCTCCTGCCCCGGATGGCATCCCCGGTGAGACGTCAACTCCAAGGATACCACCCGCCACGCCCCAACCACAGTTACATTCTAGTAACACTGCATGCACCCGACGCGCTCCGCTATCGCTCCGCGCGCGGGTTATGCCGACCGTTAGCCCGACTATCGGCCCCTCGCGGGGACACTAAAAACCTTACGAGTTCTGAAATGAGGTGAATCATGAATGTGGTCACAGTTAATGAGGCAAAGCGCAATCTCGACTTGCTGATCGCTAAGGTTGTTTCGAATGCTGAACTCACCATTATCACAACCGATACAGGTCAGCAGATCGTTCTCTTATCCCTAGACGAGTTCAACGCATGGCAAGAAACAGCCTATCTCTTGTCTAACCCAGCCAATGCCGCTCATCTCCGCCAGTCTATCGCAGAGGCTCAGTTGGGGAAAATAGCCGAACATGAGCTGATTGATTGAGCCATGAGATTGGTTTTCACCGAATCCGCGTGGCAGGACTATCTGTGGTTTCAAGAGAAGGATCGTCAGTTGTTAAAACGGATCAACCAGCTGATCAAGGACACATTGCGTACACCCTTTGAGGGCTTGGGAAAGCCGGAGCCTCTGAAGGCAGACCTAGCAGGCTATTGGTCACGGCGAATCAATGACGAACACCGTTTGGTTTATGGCGTGACCGGAACAGACCTCGTGATTATTTCTTGCCGCTATCACTACACCAAGTAGTCGATTCTCACTGCAATTTGTACGCGGACGACTTGTGAAAGCAAAGAGCGGGCTAACAACGGGATGGAGCGGACGGGTTGCCACGTGGCATTTCAAATGCAACTCGAATTGCCCGCCGCTCATCCCGATACCGTTAGCTGGCGGCTGCTGTACTTGTACTTTGAGAGCAGAAAAGGTTATCAATTCGTGTCGTCGAAGGCCAGGTGGTCTCGCGGGCGAAGGCGCGGGTCGAGTCCGGCTGCCAGGCAAACAGCAGGGTACATATGCCATCCATACCCCGACCCACGCGCCGCTGGCCTGGGCTGCTGCCGTAGACGGCTGCCGTTGCCAGGGTTGACAGATACAGTTCAATTTGTGTGTCAGGCTGAATTAGGGCGTTAAACCAAAAACCCACCTTGCGGTAGGTTTGGGTGGGAGAAAACTCCCATTTTGAGCCCGTTCTAAGAAAGTGGGGATTGTATGAGCGCGGAGAGGCTCGAACTCTCAACCAATGGCTTAAAAGGCCAGTGCTCTACCATTGAGCTACGCGCCCGCAGCGGATTGCATTCTATCATGGCAGTTGCCCGCCGTCAACGATTGGTCATATTCCGCTTTGATTGGGCAGCAGTTGAACTGCTGCAAACCTTTTATCTCTTGCCAATCCTGTTACGTTAAGGTATCCTTGTCTCCGGGAGTGGTTAGGTCCCGGAGGGCTTCCCGGTCTTCAAAACCGGTGGCGGGTCGCGTTGCGGGCCGCGGTGGGTTCGACCCCCATCCACTCCCGCCTTTTCTTATCTGACCGAGGACGGAGGCGAACAGACTGAATAATGCGCCTCGGTCTTCTGTCTATCGTCTTTCTCCAGGTGCAGCAATGACTTTACCCCAAACCGAAGCATTAAATTCCATTGTAAGCCGTGTCTTTCGCATCGAAGAAATAACCTGGGGCGACCCTCAGAAAACTTACATCGTGCGCTACCGCGGCCGCCTGCTGAGCGCAGACTCAGCGGCTGCTTACGACCAACTGGCCAAGTCCCTGCGCCCGCTAAATATCACCCCCCTCTTGCGGGTCGAAGATGGCCGCCAGACGGTCATCCTGGCAGCGGGCGTGAACCACCCCACGCTGGGCAAGATTTCGGTCAATATCGGCCTGTTCATCCTGACCCTCCTGAGTGTCCTGTTCGCCGGCGCGATGTATTCCTACCGCGGCGAAATGCCGACCGACTTCTTGGGCCAGGTCAAAACACTGCTCCTTAATCTGTGGGTCGGCTGGCCGTTCGCAGTCAGCCTGTTGGCCATCCTACTGGCGCATGAGTTCGGGCATTATTTCGCCGGGCGCTATCACAAGACAGCCGTCAGCCTGCCCTATTTCATCCCCTTCCCAGGCGGCATCCTGGGCACGATGGGCGCCTTCATCAACATGAAGGAACGCCCCCGCAACAAGCGCATCCTGCTAGATATTGGCATTGCCGGGCCGTTGGCCGGGCTGCTGGTCGCCGTCCTGATCCTTATCCTGGGCCTGGCGCTCTCCAAAACAACTACGATACAGAACACTTATTACACAAAACGGGCCAGTGTGAGAGATGCTTGCCCGAACACTGCGCGGGTTGGGCAAGCCTACACCTGCCACGGCGACGATTTGCTGGAAGGCAACTCCATCCTCTACCTGAGCCTCAAGTACCTGACCCACGGCGAGTTGCTGCCCGCGCCGGCGCATTACGACCGCCCAGTGCTGATCTACTGGCTGCGCTACTTCTTTACCGGCAGCCCCATTCCGGTCGGCGGCCAAGACGTGATGCTGGATGCGGTCGCCATGGCTGGCTGGGCCGGCATCCTGATCACTTTCCTGAACCTGATCCCGACCGGCCAGCTTGACGGCGGCCACGTTCTTTACGCCTTGTTCGGCACGCGCGTCGATAAGGTGGTGCCTTTTATTCTGATCGCGATCCTCACCTTGGGCATCTTCTGGTCCGGCTGGTGGCTTTGGGCGGCGCTTATCTTCTTCCTGGGCCGCGCCCACGCCGAGCCGCTCGACCAGATCACCGAACTCGACTCGCCCCGCAAAAGGTTGGCCGTGCTGGTGCTGGTCATCTTTATCCTCGTGCTGACCCCCGTCCCGTTCACGCTTTTCTAGCAAATGCCAGCGCCGCGACTCGTTCCCCTTGCTTATCTGACCCTGCTCGTTACACTAGTATTCGCGGCCTGCGGACAGGCTACTGCAACAGTCGCACCGGCGCCCGCCTCGACATCAGGCCGGCTGACCGTTACCCCATCCGTTACCCCTGTCCCGGCAGCCGCACCCACACCCGCGCAGCGGATCGAGGTCACGCCAGATGCGTTGCGCGGCATCCGCATCCAGGTCTGGCACGCGTTCAGCGGCCCGGCAGCGAATGTCTTCACCAACCAACTGGCCCAATTCAACACTATCAACCAGTGGGGCATCGTCGTCTACCAGACCCAGCAGGGAAATTATGCCGACTTATTCGACAGCGTGGATACCGCGCTGACCTCCACCCAGCGCCCAGACCTGGTGGCTGCCCTCCCTGAACAAGCGCTGATCTGGGCGGCCAAAGGCGCGGTCGTAGACCTGAACCCCTATGTCTACGATCCGGCCTGGGGGCTGACCGCCAGCGAAATTGCCGATATCCCGTCCGCCTTCTGGATGCAGGATTGGGTGGACGGCCAGCAGCTGGGGGTGCCGGCGCAGCGTTCGGCGCGTTTCCTGTTCTATAACCAAACCTGGGCGCGCGAGCTGGGTTTCGATTCGACACCCGCCACGGCGGATGAGTTCCGCCAACAGGCCTGCGCCGCCAACCAATACTGGCGCAAAGACAGCGACAAAACCAATGACGGCTATGGCGGTTGGATCGTAAGTAGCCAACCGGACACCGTGCTCTCCTGGCTGCTGGCTTTCGGCGGCGGCGTGATAAAGGACGGCAATATCCAATTTGCGACAGCGGCCAACCAGTTGGCGCTGGAATTTCTAAAGGGTCTATACGATGAGAATTGCGCCTGGATCTCGACCGAGCCGAACCCATACGTGTCGTTCGCCCGCCGCTCGGCCCTGTTCGTGACCGGCGACCTGGCCGAGGCGCCCCGGCTGGCTCGAACCCTGACGCGCCTGGGGAACAGCGACGAGTGGACGGTGCTGCCCTTCCCTGGCAAGAATGGGACTGCACTGGTGACATCCGGATCGTCGTATACCCTGCTCCAATCTACGCCCGACGGAGTAGGTGCTGCCGAAGGTACTGGCACTTTCAGTGCGCAGACGCAGTTGGCGGCCTGGCTGTTCGTCCGCTGGCTGCTCTCGCCTGAGAACCAGGCAAAATGGGTCGAAGCCACCGGTTTGCTGCCGCTGCGCTTCTCGGCCTTGGATTTATTGGGACAATACCACACCGATCACCCACAATGGCATATTGCGGTCGGCTACATCCCCGAGGCGCAAGGGAGGCCGCAATTGGCCGCCTGGCGCAAAGCCCAACATATATTGGGCGATGGGGCTGAATTCATCTTCCGCACGAACCTGGCAGTGGAGAAAATTCCCTCCGTCCTGAACGAGATGGATGCGATGGTGGAGGAATTAAGTAACGAATGAAGAGTGATGAGTAAGCGCGGATGTCATCAAAATCAAAGTTTTACGTTGTCTGGAAGGGTCGCAAGACCGGGATTTTTACCACCTGGGAAGCGTGCGCCGAGCAGGTAAAAGGCTTCACGGGCGCGGAATACAAGGCCTTTGCAAGCCGTGCCGCGGCCGAACGGGCTTTTCAGGGCGATTACAGCACATACGCTGGCAAGCCAGCCTCCAGTGGGCAGTGGTTGTTCGCGCCCCAGCCGCCCATCGCCGAGAGTTATTGCGTGGACGCGGCCTGCTCCGGCAGCCAGGGCCGGCTGGAATATCGCGGCGTCTACACAAGCACGGGGAAAGAGATTTTCCAGCAGGGGCCTTACGAGAACGGCACCAACAATGTCGGCGAGTTTCTGGCGCTCGTCCACGCCCTGGCATGGCTCAAACAAAAGGGGCTCGCCGCGCCGGTCTACTCGGACTCGGAGACAGCGATTGCCTGGGTGAAAGGGAAGAAATGCAAGACCGAACTCGCGCCGGACGAACAGAACGCGCCGTTGTTCGAACTGATCGCCCGCGCCGAGAGTTGGTTGGACGGAAACGAGGTGACCAATCCTGTTCTTAAATGGGATACCCAAGCTTGGGGCGAAATTCCGGCTGATTTCAACAGGAAATAAAAAGCCGGATTACAATATATGTAATCGAGGTGCTTATGCCAATTTACGAATATATCTGCCAGGATTGCAAACGTGAATTTGAAGTCATCCGCCCAATGAACCGGGCGGACGCGCCGATGGCTTGTGCATCCTGCGGCGGCGAGGACATCAAGCGCCAAATTTCTGTCTTTTACGCCGAGAGCGGCGGTAAGGCCGTATCCGGCATGTCTGAGCCATCCTGCGGCGCCTGCGCTGGCGGGAACTGTGCGGGCTGCGGGCATTGATTTGGTAGGAGGTAATCATGGAATATACTCAACTGGGCCGCAGCGGCCTGAAAGTCTCCCGGCTGTGCCTGGGGACGATGAACTTCGGCCCGCAAACCAGCGAGGCTGACAGCCACACTATCATGGACAAGGCCCTCGAGCTGGGCATCAACTTCTTCGATACGGCCAACGTCTATGGCTGGAAAACCGGTGAAGGCGTCACCGAGCAAATCGTCGGGCGCTGGTTCGCCCAGGGCGGCGGGCGGCGCGAGAAGGTGGTCATCGCCACCAAGCTCTATGGCCGCATGAGTGAATGGCCCAATGACTCGCGTCTCTCGGCCTATCATATCCGCCGCGCGTGCGAAGAATCGCTGCACCGCATGCAGACCGACCACATTGACCTGTACCAGATGCACCACGTGGATCGCACCACACCTTGGGAGGAGATCTGGCAGGCCATGCAGGTGCTCATCCAGCAGGGCAAGGTGCTGTACGTTGGCTCGTCGAACTTTGCCGGCTGGCATCTTGCCCAGGCGCAGGAAACAGCAAAGGCGCGTCACTTCATGGGATTGGTCAGCGAGCAGAGTCTCTACAACCTAGACGCCCGCATGATCGAACTGGAGGTCATGCCGGCCTGCAAGGCTTACGGCCTGGGCCTAATTCCATGGAGCCCGCTGGCCGGCGGCTTGCTGGGCGGTGTGTTGCAGAAGATAAAAGAAGGCCGCCGCGCCGCAGAAAACACGCAAAAGGAAATCGAGAAAAAACACGCCAAGCTGGAGGCCTGGGAGAAGTTCTGCCAAGAGAGGGGCGAAAAGCCAGCCGATGTGGCCCTGGCCTGGCTGCTGCACAACCCGGCGGTCACCGCGCCGATCATCGGCCCGCGCACGCTGGAGCAACTGACCGGCAGTCTGCGCGCCCTGGAGATTAAGCTAAACGAGGCCGCGCTCAAGAAACTCGACGAAATCTTTCCCGGCCCGGGCGGTGAAGCGCCGGAAGCGTACGCGTGGTAGTTTGTACCCACATTACTCCTATCCTCTGCGCGCCTTACCCGGCCTAGCAGCCGATGTGCTGCTGGGCCGTCAGCGTTCTTTCCGCGCCGACGCGCAGCGCTGCATCGAGCGGCTGAAGCCGCCACTACGAGTAATGGGGAGTGAAAACATTCCGCGATCTGGCCCCTGCCTGATCACCTTCAACCACTATTACCGCCCTGGCTTCAGGGCTTGGTGGCTGGCACTTGGGATCGCGTCCGTTGTGCCGGTCGAGATGTACTGGATCATGACCGGTGAACTGACCTTTCCCGGCAGATGGTACGCGCCGCTGGGGAAGCCGGTCTCCCGTTGGCTGCTAAAAAGGATCTCACGCGTTTATGGGTTCACTACCATGCCGCCCATGCCGCCCCGTCGGCGCGACGTGGAAGCCCGCGCCCGCGCTGTAATGGAGGCTCTGTCTTATGTGCAGCAGGCCGAACATCCCATGCTGGGATTGTCGCCCGAAGGCGGCGACCATCCCAGCGGTGGGTTGACCTGGCCGGCTTCCGGGGCGGGACGCTTCGGGCTTTTGCTGGCCGGCCGCGGGTTGAGATTCGTTCCGGTTGGCGCGTATGAAGCGCAGGGCGAGTTCTGTCTGCAATTTGGGGCTGTATACAAGTTAAACGTTGCGCGCGGGTTGTCACCCGATGAAAAAGACCGGCAAGCCGCCAAAATCATCATGGAGAATATCGCCCGGCAACTGCCCGCGCACCTGCGCGGCGAGTTCGAGGCTGATCGGTTCGCCCGGTGATTTGCCTTACTGTCCTGCCAACTCTACTACCAGCATATCCAACGCCAGGTCCAATGTGACCTGGCTGGTTTTTGCCCCCTCGTCAATCTCCAGCAAACGATGATAGATGGCTTCCAGCTCGGGCATGGAAAAACGTTTCGCTTGATTGTAGATTTTCTGCGCCACGAACTCATGGACATGTAATGCGCTCTGCATCTCAACGAGAGTGGCATTCGAATCGATCATTTCGCGCGCCAGCAGCAGCAACCGGAACTGGCGGATGACCATACCCCACAACGAGAACGTTTCTTCATTTTCGAGCAGGCGGTGGAGCATTTTTTGCGCGATTTGGCCGTTGCCTGTCCCCAGGGCATCCACGAGGGAGAAGACATCTCCCTGGGTGCGGACGATGCTGACCTGCTCCACGTCTGCGCTGGTGACCGGGCGGGCGTAATTCACATACGTCAATAGTTTGGTAATTTCTTGGGCGGCGATACGGGTATCTTCGCTGCTCATTTCGGCCAGCAAGGCAGCCGCTTGCGGCTCCAGCCGGCCGCCCTGTTTCCTGGCTTCGTTCTCAATCCACTTTGACATCTCCCCGCGTTTGGGCAACAGGTAGACGCGGATTACCGCGCCTGATTTTTGCGCCCATTTCACCAGCCAGTGATCAGCTTTGAGTGTGTCGGTTTCAACCAGCACCAGGTTTGTCGTTGGAGGCACACTGTCCAGCAACTTGAGAAATATCTTGCGCTGTTCAGAAGGGGGAACGTCTGCCTGCGCGGCGGGGATTGACGGCGCTTGTTTTTGAGTCCTGCCTGTTGGAAAGGCTGAGGATGGATGCACCAGCACCACCAGCCGCCGCGGCGAGATGAACGGAATGGAGTTGATGGCTGTATTCAAAGACTCGAAGTTCAGGCCGGCGCGACCGTCGAAGCGGGCGATATTCATATCCGCTATGGATGGGTCTCCAAGCGCCGTCACAAGTTTTTCAATATGGGCGGCGATGGCATACTCATCCGTGCCATGCAGGAGGGTGACAGAGGCAGTATCAGACATTTTTTACACGAAGGCTTGCCCTGAGTGAAACCGAAGAGAACGCAAAGGATTAACCCTGCGTTACCACGCGGTGCAGCGTGAACTTACCGAAGCGTATGGGGAAAATATCCACGATGGACAGGCTTTCGGGGTCGCCGGAAGCTGTGATACGTTCTTGGATTTTCGGCCCCAGCGGCTGACTGAGCATGAAACCCAGCATAGCCAGCGCAATCACAAATGGCAGCCGGTCAACTTTCTCGCGCTTGGACTTCGCGCCGGCCATCCCCAGCCAGGCCAGCAGTCCGGCGATGAACCCGCAGACGACGTAGTTCGTGCCGCAGTTGGGGTGGATAGCCAGATGGCGTTCACCGGCGTGCAAACGGGCCAGAGCCTGGATGACCGCCGCGCGCAGGTCTTCGGTGGGCACAGCGCCGAGGACGAGGAATCCGCTGGGGGACGAGTAACCGGCCAAGGTCCGGTTCGGAAAGCGCTGGTTGAGGATGTTCAGCGTGGCGTGTTCCAGTCCATGGTTGCGGCAGATGCGGGACAGGATGGGGAAGTCGAGGATGGTCATAGCGTTGGGTGGTTAGGTGGGTGGGCAGTTGGGCAGCTGGAAGGATTATACCCGCAAATAAAAACTCCCCTCTCCCGATTTTGGGAGAGGGGTTGGGGGTGAGGGCGTTCCTCGCAATGACAAATTCAGCGGTGATCGTTCTCAAAAGCCTGATAGGTTTCAAGCAGAGACAGCAAAATCTGGTCGGTGTAGGCATGCACACGGCTGAGCATCTCTCCCCAGGCCGCGCCGGAAGGGATCCTCGTCTCCTGATAGACGGCCACCATGGCCTGCAACAGGATATTGCGGAAAAAGAGAAAGGCTTGCACCGCTTCGATATGGCTCAGGTTGTGGCGGCGGCCGCGCGAAGCATGTTCGTAGCCTATTGAACGCGCCTCGGCAATCGCCTCCTCACCATCGGAGGTGAGATAATTTGCCAATCCCTGCACCAATACCCGGCCGCTCTGCCGGTATTGGAGGCGGGCTTCGTCGTCGAGTTTCTGGTACCAGAGCTGGGCTTCCAGGTGGCTTTCGCTGATCTGAAACCGCATCCGCCTCAGCGCGTGCTGGATGACGTTCTCCGGTTCAATGGTGAGCGGCTGGGAGGCCGTCTTGGCCCACAGCTCGACCTCGGAACAGCGGTAGCGGCGGTGCTTCCCCTGCGTGCGGTGGACGGGCAGCAGACCCTTGTCTGACCACAGGCGCACGGTGCTGGGATGCACGCCGAGCAGTTCAGCCGCCTGGCTGAGGGTGAGCCATTTTTCGCTTTCTGGCATGGTTAATTCTCCACAGACACGGCTGCCGTCTCGAAAAAGGGTATCTGTTCAGCCTGACGCCGGAAAACGGATGGGTCAATGCGGCGCAGCATAAAAATGGCGATCAATATCAGCCCCGCTTCGATTCCGAAGACGATCACATAACCTAATACGGAATTGTGGGTGAGTTGCGCGACGATGTCGCGTATGGCTCCACCCAGGACTGAACCGCTCAGGCGTGACATGGCATTGGACACACCCCACGCCCCAATGAACAGGCCGACGCGGGCAGGTGTGGTCATATCCAGCATCAGCGAGAGGTTGGCGACCGTGGACAGGCCGGTGCCAAGTCCGAGCATGACGACGCCGGTATAGAACACCTGTGTATTGACGGCAATTCCGCTGGATGTGATCAGGAGGAAACCGAGCAGCGCGCCGATATTACCCGACTGAGCGATTTTGCGTTTGGCAACCCGTCCTTCCAGGATGCCACCGATCGTCAAAGCGACCAACATGCAGCCGCCCCAGATGGAAGTGATGCGTGTGGTGGCTTGAACGGGCAGACCTAACGCTTCACCTGCAAAAGGTTCCAACAGCACGTCCTGGCCAAGCAGAGCGACCAGGAGCAGCCAGAGATAGACAAAGAAAACCCTGGCCTGGGAATTACCCAGGATCGCCTGCGCCATTTGCCGTAAGGTGTAATGCTCCGCACTGCTGACAGGCTTCTCGGCTCGTTTTTCGAGGCCGATCAAACCAAGCAAACCCAGGAAAAGTGCCATGCCTCCAATAATCTGGAAGGCACGCTGCAAGGCCGCTGGCGTGTAAGGATCAATCAGGCGCGCCAGGCTTAAGGCGGTCAGGATGATACCGATAATCATCATAAAAAACATGACTGCGATGGTGCGGCCGCGTCCCTTTTCACCCGAGATTTCAGAAGCCAGCGCCAAATAGGAGACACTGGCGAAGTTAAAGCCCATGCCCCAAGCCCCGAATACCAGTACGCCGAGAGCCAGTCCAAGCCACCAGTTCTGGGAAAACAGATAGGCAACCTGCGGCGAGAGGATCACGCCGCCGACGCAGAGCAGCAGGCCCAGCAGGATATACGGCGTGCGCCGCCATCCCCCAATAGGATGGCGGTCCGAATATGACCCAATCGCAACTTGAATTGGGGAAAAGAGATAAGGCAGCGAGGCCAGCACGGCCACTAGCGTCGCCGAGAGCGCCAGTTCCTTGATCATCACCCGGTTGAGGGTGCTGTTAATGGGTACCAGCGTCATGGCGACTGCGGCGTGGATCAATCCCAGTTGCAGGCGTTTTCGTAACATCCCTTTTTCCTCGGGAAATTTGGTCCATTGGGAATCGCCGTGACTAAGACCTTTTGGACACGGAAAAACACGGATTTTTAATGCTTTTTTCCGTGTGAATCCGTGAAATCCGTGGCATCCGTGTACCCCCGCAGTTCGGGGGTGTACAGAATCACGGCAACTCCCAAAGAGCCGGAAATTTTTGTGAAGAAAAAAACAGGATGAATTTATCACATGCATACAGCCCGTCAATGTAGATTTATATAGAATTTTACTAGAGTTGGATGAGAGGAAAATGAATGTTATGAATAAAAAAAGCCCGACTTGATGAAGAGACGGGCATCTCGAGTTAATTCGTATCGAAAGAATTAAGCCGCGATCACCTTCCTCCCCTTCGGCAGTTCGCGCTGAATCCCAAACGCCGCCTCTAACGCCTGGTAAACCGAGCGCGCTTCGATAATTTCGATATCCTGCGGCCAAGGTTCGCCTTTGCGCAAGCGCTTTGGCACAATCGCGGATTTGAATCCAAGTTTTGCGGCTTCCCTCAACCGCACCGGCATCTGCCCGGGCATGCGCAGTTCGCCGGCCAGGCCGATTTCGCCGATCAACACCGTGTCGGCACGCACGGGGGTGTCTTTCATCGAGGAAGCCACCGCCGCGGCAATCGCCAGGTCGGCGGCGGGTTCGTCAATCTTGAGGCCGCCGACCACGTTGACAAACACATCCTGCTCCGTCAGCCTCAGGTTCATACGGCGGGTCAGCACGGCGGCGATCATCAGCAGACGGTTAATGTCCACCCCATTCGGCGTCCGGCGGGCATTGCCGAATTGCGTCGGGGAGGTCAGCCCCTGCACCTCCACCAGCAGCGGACGGGTGCCTTCCATCGTCACTGCAATCGCCGAGCCGGCCGCGTTGACCATCCGCTCGGCCAGAAAGGCCTCGGATGGGTTGGTCACCTCGGCCAGGCCGCGCTCGACCATCTCGAACACGCCCACTTCGGCCGTCGCCCCGAAGCGGTTCTTGACCGAACGCAGCAGCCGGTAAGCTTGGAAGCGGTCGCCTTCGAGATACAACACCGTGTCCACGATGTGCTCCAGCACGCGCGGCCCGGCAATCGTCCCCTCTTTGGTGACGTGGCCGATGACGAACACCGCCGGCCCCGAAGATTTCGCTAGTTCGCGCAGCCGGTTAGCCGATTCGCGCACCTGCGAGACCGAGCCGGCCGCCGATTCCATCTCGGGCAGGTAAACGGTCTGGATCGAGTCGACGATCAACAGGTCCGGTTTGACCGTCGTGACGTGTTCGAAGATGGTGTCCAGGTTGGTTTCTGTAACGAGAAATAAGTTGCCAAATGATTTGGTATCCGGCTGGATGCGGGCGGCGCGCATCTTGATTTGCCGTTCTGACTCCTCGCCGGAGACATACAGCACGCGCAGCCCGCCTTGAGCCGTGTCGAAGGGTTTATCGGCCATGGCCATCGCCATTTGCAACATCAGCGTGGACTTGCCGATGCCCGGGTCGCCGCCGACCAGCACGATCGAGCCGGGGACGATGCCGCCGCCCAGCACACGCGCAAACTCGCCAATCGGGACGGGAATCCGGTCTTCGGCCGCGCCGCTGACCTCGCTCAACCGGCGCGGAGCTGAGCGTCCGCTCAGGCCGCGTCCGGCGCCTTTCGCGCGGATGGGTTCATCGGCCACAATCTCTTCGACCATCGAGTTGTATTCGCCACACTGCGGGCAACGCCCCATGAAACCGGCGGAGACGCGTCCGCATTGCTGGCAGACGTAACGGGTGTGGGTTTTAGGCATACCCAAAGTATACAACGAAATTCACGTTCGACCGTGCTATAATCTCTCTGCCGTACTTTTTCGATGAAAGGGAGAATTACATGGCTACCAGTACTGCCAATAAGGGGATGACGACTTTCATCCTGGTTGCAATCGGACAGATTGTTTCCGTTACCGGTTCCGGGTTGACCGGCTTTGCCCTGGGCGCCTGGGTCTACCGGGAAACACACTCGACCACGCAGTTCGCGCTCATCCTTTTATTCACAATGCTGCCTTCGCTTTTGGCCTCTCCACTGGCAGGCGCGCTGGTGGATCGCTGGGATCGCCGCTGGGTGATAATCCTGTCAGATGCCGGCGCGGCGCTGTGCACGGCCGTAATCGCGGTGCTGATCTATTTCGGGCGGCTCGAGATCTGGCATATCTACGCGATCATGGGGTTGAGTTCCATCTTGCGCGGCTTCCAGGTGCCGGCTTACCTGGCTTCGGTCAGCCTGCTGGTACCCAAAGAGCAGCTTGGCCGCGCCAATGGCATCATGCAGTTCGAGAGCACCGCCAGTTATCTATTGTCTCCGCTTTTGGCCGGTTGGTTGATGGAGAACATTGGCGTGCCGGGGGTGATGGCAATCGACTTTGCGACATTTATCTTTGCGGTCGTGGTTGTCCTGGCCGTCCGTTTCCCCAAGCCTAAAATCACGGACGAAGATAAGCAGGTACGCAGCTCTCTGTGGCGTGAGGCGCTCTTTGGATGGTGGTACGTCTCAGTGCATTCCGGCTTTCTGAGCCTGTTAATCCTTTTTGCCCTGGGTAATTACGCAAACCTGATGACGGACACGCTGCTGCCCCCCATGCTGTTGGATTTAACTTCACCCGGCGTTGTGGGGAGTGTGCTTTCGGCCGGCGGGCTGGGCATGCTGGCCGGTACGCTGATAATGAGCGCCTGGGGCGGCCCAAAACAGCGCATCCATGGTGTGCTGATCTTCAAGACCATGGCCGGGCTGTCCATTATGTTGATGGGTATTTTTCAGTCCATACCATTGGTCGCCGTGGCCACCTTCCTGTATTACTTCCCCTTCCCGTTCGTCAACGGCTGCGACCAGGCCATCTGGCAGAGTAAAGTGCCGGCCTCCATGCAGGGACGCGTATTCGCCACGCGCCGGATGCTGGCTTTTTCCATGATCCCCCTGGCTTATGTGACCGCCGGCCCGCTCTCGGACAAGATCTTCAAGCCGCTGCTGACCGTTACTGGTCCTCTGGCCTCCAGCTTAGGTACGCTTTTCGGCACTGGACCGGGACGCGGCATGGGCCTGCTGATTTTCCTGATGGGCTTATCCATTGTCCTGTTGACCGCAGTCACAGCCCTCAATCCACGCGTGCGCAACATAGAGAATGAGCTGCCGGATGCAGTTTAGCCGATACGTGAATTTTCGAGTGATGCCGTCCTTGACGAAATTCAAACCAACCCAGCGTAGGTTTCGTCCAGCAGGGACAGAAATCCATCCGCATCCTCCGCAAGGATGATTTTTGTACGCGTCGCACGCGGCAGGTGCTGGTGTTTCAAGTATTGCTGTGGACTTTCATCCGTTCAATATCCGCAACTGATTTGACATCCCCATTGCCGATGACCGGGATCTTCACCGCCGCCTTGACCTCGGCAATGGCATCCCAGCCCGCTTCGCCGCTGTAGCCCCTGCTCCTTCGTCCGCCCGTGGACGGCAATCGCCGTGAGCGGCACATCCAGCGCAGCGCTCAACCTGCGAAAAATGCGCGCCACTTTCAGCGGGTTGCGCATCAACCCCACACCCGCGCCCCGGTTTGCGACGCTCTTTGCCGGGCAGCCCATGTTGATGTCAATGATATCCGGCCGCTTTTCCGGGAGGCGCAAGGCGGCTTCCAGTAGCTCACCTGGGTCATCCCTGTAAATCTGGAAGACGACCGGACGCTCGGCTTCTTCGTAGGTAAAGCGGGTTGCCATGTGTTCAAATGCGTGGACGATGAACTGCGCTTTGACGAATTCGGTATAACTCATCGCCGAGCCGAGCGCGCGGCAGATGGAACGAAAAGGTCAGTCCGAGAATCCATCCATCGGGGCGAGGATGGCATCTCCGCAAACGGGGACATTGCCCACCCGGAAGGTTGGGCTTTTTCCGGTGAGCGCAGGTTGTTTGAGCAATTCCATTGCGGGCTGAGGCGCGTGGGTTTCGGGCATATTCGTATTATAATCTTGCTATACGCCGGTTTACCGGAGGTCAGTATGAGTGAAATTTCTTTGAAAGACATCAAAATTTTCTTTGACGAGGACGGCAAGGCTCGGGAAGTGCTCCTCAGTTATGATACTTTCCAGCGCATTGAGGCCTTGCTACGGGAACTTTCCGGCAGAAAAGATGACCAGGCGTATTTTTGGACAGAGCAATGGCAGAAGCGCATCCGTGACGCCGAAGCGGACATCAGCGCGGGGCACACTTATCGCGCCACGGCACAGAACATAGATAAAGCCTTAGAGTGGCTGGATGAATGAGATTATCCTGACCCAGCGGCTCAAAGACGATTACAAAGACCTTCCCGCCCCTGTCCAGAAGAAACTCAAAAAGCAGATTGGCTTTCTCACCGAGAATCTGCGCCATCCATCCTTGCAAGTTCACCGCATTCGCGGCACGATTTACTGGGAATTTTACGTTGACAAGTCGTATCGCTGCATTTTCCGGCAAGAAGGCTCCACGCTGCTCTTCTCATTCTCAAACCGCCTCCGCCACTTTTTCTTTCTCCGCCTCCCCCCGCCTCAATACCACTTCGCTTTCCTCCACATCCACCAAGATCGCATCCCCCTCGTGGAACGTACCGGCCAGCAGCGCGTCCGAGAGCGGGTCTTCCACTCTGAGTTGAATAATGCGGCGCAGCGGACGCGCGCCCATCTCCGGGTCGAAGCCCTGCTCCGCTAACAGGTCCAGGGCAGTCTCGCTGGCGCTCAGCATCACCTCGTGTTCGGCCAGGCGTTCCGTCACCTTGTTCAGCTCCAGGTGAACGATCTGGCGGATATCGTCCCGGTTCAGGGCGCGGAAGACGATGACGCTGTCCACGCGGTTGATGAACTCCGGGCGGAAAACCCTCTTGAGCGACTCGGTCAGTTTCTTGCGCATCTCTTCGTAGGAGATGCGCTCCTCGGTTTTCTCGTCACGCTTCAACTGGAAGCCAAGCGCGGTCTGCTTCTTGATCTCCTCCGCGCCGACGTTGGTGGTCATGACGATGATGGCGTTGCGGAAGTCCACCGTGCGGCCTTTGGCGTCGGAGAGGTGGCCCTCTTCCATGATCTGCAGCAGCATGTTGTGGACTTCGGGATGCGCCTTCTCGACCTCGTCGAAGACCACGATGGAGTACGGGCGGCGGCGCAGGGCCTCGGTCAGTTGGCCGGCATCCTCGTAGCCGATGTAGCCGGGCGGCGCGCCGACCAGCCGCGAGGCGGTGTGCCGCTCCATGAATTCGGACATGTCGAGTTGGATGAGGGCTTCCTCGCTGCCGAACATGAACTTGGCCAGGACCTTGGTGAGTTCCGTCTTGCCCACGCCGGTCGGGCCGAGGAACATGAACGAGCCAATCGGCCGCTTCGGGTCTTTCAGCCCCGCCCGCGCCCGCCGCACCGCTTTGGCGATGGACTGAATGGCTTCTTCCTGGCCGATGATGGCTTTGCTGAGTTCTTCTTCCATGCGCAGCAGGCGCTGGCTTTCCTCTTCGGCCATCTGCATGACCGGCACGCCGGTCCACATTGCGACCACCTCGGCGATGTCATTGGCGCTGACGACCGGACTGTTGGCGCGCTCCCAACTGGTGCGCATTTTTTCCAACTGGTCGTTTAGGCTGATTTCCTGCGCTTGCAGCGTCTGGATTTCCTCGGCCTTGCCTTCCTCGACCGCCAGGGCGCGGCTGGCGCGCACCTGTTTCAGTTGACTGTATAAATCTTTGGCGGATTTGGCCGCGTCGGACTTGTACATGCGCACGCGCGAGGCGGATTCGTCAATCAGGTCAATGGCCTTGTCTGGCAGGAAACGGTCCGACACGTAGCGCGACGAGAGCCTGGCCGCCGCTTCGAGGGCCTCATTCGAGATGACGAGGTGATGGTGCTCCTCGTACATTTTGCGCACGCCATTGAGAATTTCGATTGTTTCTTCAATGGTTGGTTCGTCCACCACGATGGGCTGGAAGCGGCGCTCCAGCGCGGCGTCGGATTCGATGTGCTTGCGATACTCGTCCAGCGTGGTGGCGCCAATGCACTGGAGTTCGCCGCGCGAAAGGGCCGGTTTCAGTATGTTGGCCGCGTCCACAGCGGAACCGGCTGCACCCGCGCCGACCAGCATGTGGAATTCGTCAATAAACAGGATGGATTTGGATTTCTTGAGTTCGTCAATGACGCGCTTGAGGCGTTCCTCGAACTGGCCGCGGTACATAGTCCCGGCGACGAGCGAACCCACGTCCAATTTGAGCACACGCTTATTCAGCAGCGGCACGGGGACATCGCCCTCGATGATGCGTTGGGCCAGGCCCTCGACGATGGCCGTCTTGCCGACGCCCGGTTCGCCGATCAGCGCCGGGTTGTTTTTGGTGCGTCGCGCCAAAATTTGGATGACGCGCTCGATTTCCATCTGGCGGCCAATGACCGGGTCCAGTTTGCCTTCTTCGGCGTAAGTCGTCAGGTCGGTGGCCAGTTGGTCCACCAGCGGGGTTTTCGGCTCATGCTTGCCGCCCGCCTTGGCCGTCTCAGGCACGGGCGAAGGGCCGCCGCCTTCCTGCAGCACACGCCGCACCTGGCGGCGGATCTGGTCGGCGGTCACGCCCAATTTCTTCAACACATCCAGCGCCACGCTTTCACCGCGTACCAGCGCCAGCAGGAGATGTTCGGTGCCAATGTAGTGATGGCCCATCTTGCGGGCTTCTTCGATGGCAAATTCGAGCACCAGTTGGGTATCCGAGGCGAGTTCGATCTTGCCGATCACGTACGGCGCATTAATTCCGAGACGCTGGGTCATCTCGCGCAAACGGCTGGGTTCCAGTCCGAGGTCGCGCAGCACGCGTCCCGCCACGCCGCCTTCTTCTGCGAGCAGACCGAGAAGGAGGTGTTCGGTGCCAATCAATCCCTGACGGGCGCGCTCGGCTTCCTGATGCGCCAGGGAGAGCACGCGCCGCGCCCGCTGGGTGAAACGTTCCATGCTTGCCATAAGATTCTCCTGCTGAAGCAGGACAAAATGTCGTTTTGTCCTACAAATCAATCCGATAAGAACTGTTTGGATTGATTTTACCAAAAAGCGGGGGTTTTTTGTATGAAGAAGATTAGAGTTTGCCCCATAAACTCAAGGGCTGCCTAAAAAGCCCTTAGGCACAATACTTTTTCGGCGCGGCCAAGGATATAACGTACTCATATGTTGGACGCCCTCGCCATTCCTCTCCAAAACCCTTCCTTCTCGCCCGGCGAGAAGGGCAGGTAGAGCGTCAGCCGGTCGGCGATCCCTGCATAGCGTTCTTGCAGCGCGGCAGGAAGATCGGCCTCGTCCGCAATCAGGCAAAACTCGCGCAGCATATCGTCGTTAATCAACCCAAACATCTCCCCCCATTCGCCGCGCGCCGCGTAAGCGGAGAGTTTCTCGGCTACATCTTCCCAGCCGTGCAAGGCCATCACCGGCCGGTAGGAGGGCGTGGAAGCATAGAAGGAAATCTGGGCGCGGCAGAAGTTCTCTTCCTCCGGTGTGGTGGCGACAAAAGCCGTGACCGAAACCTTGACATCTTTGCGCTTGCGTCCGGCTTTGGCCGCGCCCGTTTCGATAGCCGGCAGGAGCACCTCGCCCAGGTAGCGCCGGCTGTTGAAGGGGTGGGCGTGGAATCCCTGGCATGTCTCTCCGGCCAGTTTGGCCAGCCCGGTGTTGACGCCAGCGATGTAGATAGGAATAACCTCACCCCCATCCCCTCCCCCAATGGGGGAGGGGAGCGAGGGAAGGGGTCCGGGGTTGAAGAACGGCGACATGAGCGTCAGTTTATAGTATTCGCCGCGGAAATCGAGTTTCGTGCCGTTCTGCCAGCAATCCCAGAAGGCACGCATGGCGGCGATCTGCTCGCGCAGTTTGCCGGTCACAGATTCGGGCCAGGTCATACCGAAGCGGCGCTCGATGTGCGCCTTGACTTGCGTGCCCAATCCCAGGATGAAGCGCCCGTTGGATTGCTGCGCCAAATCCCAAGCGGTGTAAGCCAGAATAGCCGGGTTGCGCGCAAACGAGACGGCAATCGCCGTGCCGAAGTGCAGGCGCTCGCTGTGCTCGGCAATCAACGTGCACGGGAGGAACGGATCGTGCTGTGTCTCGGTCGTCCACAGGGCGGCAAAACCTATTTCTTCGGCAGCGCGGGCAATGGCCGGGACATCTTTCAGCGAAACGGGGGGCAGGCTGGCATCGAACAGCATAGGAGACTCCTTTATGCTCTAAAACTTAGTGATCTTCGTGACCTTCGTGGAAATTTTTATAGGTTGTACGGAATAGCCAGGCCTTTATCCAGCAATTCCTGATTCAGCAGGCGGCCGCCGGCCTCGATTTCATCGCGACTTTTTGCGCCGGGCTTGTACCAGATATCCGCCAGATAACGGCCATACTTCTCGGCCTTATAGGTCTGCACGATGACCAGTGCGCCGGGCGGCAGGACGCTCTCGACGAAGGCTTTGGATTTCAGCCCGGCCGTGCGCGTCGCGCCGCGCGTCTCCGGCGTGTTTATGCCGTTCAAGCGCATACTGATCGTCATGCGGATGAAGAAACCCAGGTCTATGTCGAGATAGAGCGTATCACCGTCCACAATCCGCACAACACTTGCCGCATATCGGAACATGGTCTTCTCCTTTCATCAACAGAAAACTAATCCAAAATCAGGTATGCCAGCAGCCACTATGTTGTCGCCACCAGCGCCTCGGTGTGCGTGCGCTCGTAATTATGCGAGGCGTCCACGCCGGGGCCGATCAGCGCGGCCACCACGTCGCCGCCGGCGCGCCAGAAGGCCTCGCCGACCGAGCCGTAGTAAGGATAAATGTCCACGCGGTACGGGATCTTGTGCTGCTCGGCCAATGCGCGCAGACGATTGCTCAGGCCGTGATGGTACGGCCCGCCGCTATCCTTGACGCATAGCGTGGCATGAAATTCATCTGACGTTTGCCCTGCACCGTTGGCGGCCATTTCCACCGCCACCAGTTCGTGGACTTCGGGCGGAATCCCAGCCGCCGCGCCGTGTCCGACCTCCTCGTAGTTGCTGATGTGGAGGTAAGTTGTTTGCGCGGGCGTGAGATCGGCGTCGCGCAGGACCTTGACTGCTGCCAGGATCGCAGCGACGCAAGCCTTGTCGTCCAGATGCCGTGAGTGGACGAAGCCATCGGCCACTTCCACACGCGGGTCGAAGGCGACGAAATCGCCGACCTCGATAGCCATCTGGCGCGTTTCGTCATCCGAAAAAGTGCGCGCATCCAGGCGGACTTCCATGTTATCGTCGTCGCGTTTTGTCTCGTTGACCGCCGCCCCATGCACATGACTGGAGGCTTGTTCGAGCAAAAATGAGCCGCGTATCTGCCGCCCGCTGCGGGTGAAGACCGTGCAGCCCTCGCCTTCGACCGTGTTCCAGGCGAACGAGCCGATCTTGGTCAGTTTCAGCCGCCCGTTGGACTTGATCTCCTTGACCATTGCGCCGAGTGTATCGGCGTGGGCGGTCAGGGCGCGCGGGGTGTCATTCTTCTGGCCTTGCCAGTGCGCCACCAGCGCGCCTTTGCGGGGGCGCGAAAGCTCCAGGAACGGGAAGGCTTTGAGCGTTTGTTCGGTGAGCGAGATGGCCGGTTCGGCAAAACCGGTCGGGCTGGGGGTGTTCAGGAGTTTGGTCAAGAAGTCGAGCAGGTAAGGGGTGTCAATTGATGGGAGAGTGTTTATAGGTTTTTCCTGGACTCTACATTTACTTCAACAGGGAATATGCCAGTTTCATCATTGTCAAGGTTGAGCTTTTTTCGCAATCGACTCTCGCGAATTTCAGCCGATGGCCTGTCTGTAAAAACTTACACTGAAACAGGTATACCTCTTCTTACTTCCACAAGAATCCAGATATTTTCATTCATACTTCCATCCCGAAATCTTCCCTTTGCATAGATAGGTTTATTCGAATGTCGATGGCTTCATGAGTAATTTTCTATCGCAAATCCAGTAACATCCTGTTCTTCGCGCTTATAAATCAGGATAATTTTGTTGTCATCGAATCGGATAAAAATATCGACAGTGTCCCGCCTAAATGCCTCAGCGTCTATTGAACTCACCAGTTCTTTTATCACTTTCAAAGGGATGAACATGATTGGCCCGCGGGGCATGAGCAAGAAACCATCGCCAGCAGCCAACAATGACTTGGAACTATCGGATTTCCCGCCTCTAAAAGTAACTTGCCACCCTTTGCTCTTTCGGCTACCGGCCCGAATGAATGTAATAGCCTCGTTTACCGTTGCTTCAGAACTCCCCCATTTGTCAATTCTGAAGCCTCTTCTCTCTAAAACTTTTTTTGTATCATCCAAGTATCTCTCATCATCTCTGCTTTCTGTTAAAAGTTTAGCAATTTTGCTCTTGTTCGTCAAAAGGATGCTGATTTCCTTCTTGAAAACATCACAGAGGGTTTTCTGCGTTGAACTTAGACTCGGTGCACGGCTGCTGACTGTAGTAACTTTGTATTTGTTTATCTTGAAGAGTCTAACGAGAAAATCCTCCAGTACAAGCCATATGTTTTCATCATTAAAGTCGGAGTAAGCTGAATTCCTTGCATCGTTAATGATAAAAGCACGAGTCCAATTTCTGATCTTTTCATCGGGAGACTTCATATGGGCGATAAGCCGATTCCGTATGCTCTCTGTTTGACCGATATACACTTTCTTTTCACTACGCTCATCAAAAAGCATATACAATCCAGGAATGGGGGAGCGACCAATTTCATCAATCACAATATCCAGTGCTTGTTCACTTCTTGGGATATCCCATAAACGAAGATTACCGATCAAAGTTCTTGCTCTGACTATTCCCAATCCATTGGCAATGTCAGACAAGTAACCATATTCGTCTTGTTGCATGACGTTGTCACTCCTTCCTAAGCGTGACGATTGTCTCACGGAGTTTGTAACTGCGGATTTGGCCGGAATGTCTGTCCCTCGCTTTTTCAATTCTTTCAATGCTAAGTCCCATTTCCTGCCCCATTCTTGCAATAATCAGGTCAGTGGGCAAATAGGTGTCTGCAATCAGGCTGTCGCCGATAACAAGAATGATTCTACCCCTCGGTTTCAAGGCGACAAACACTTTTTGCATTACCTTGTACATGTCGTCGAAATACTTGTGCACTATTTCCGGCATGTCTTTACGACGGTAACTCCCGCGCTGTTGAATATTTGCGTATATGCCCTCTTTTATCTCCTCAATCCAGGGATTCGTATATCGACCAGCAGCAGATGCAAAATTTCGGATCAAGCCCTTTGATACGTTGTCACAGACAACCATATCGTCTTTCACTCGCTTAAGCTGTCTATGGCTCACGGCGAATCCCAGCCATCCCATCTCGATCTTATAATTGATGACATAATCCAATCCATTCATATAGGGAGGGGAAGTTATCACTAGATCATAAGTGTGGGAATGTTCAAATTCCATAGAGTTCGCCAAATGCACTTCCGCTGGATGTTCGATGGAATGGGTGTACTTACTGTGCAGCATCTGCAAATCTTCGGCTATTTCTTCTATTTTCTTTGAGAACAGAATAAAAGGAGCATCATCTTCAACATTCTTGCTTCGGCTGTATCCGAGGCAGGGTGTGCGCTTTAGGTTACTGCAATCGATCAATATCGAAGCGAATGCAAGCAATATTAAGTCTTTTATGTGCTTGTCAGCATCCGAGGCAGGATCAAAACTGTCAATGCCGCCCTTTAATTTTTCAAGGTTTCCTAAAGCGCCCGGAGTAAAGTGTTTTTCCGATTTCAAAAAGCCCGGAGCTTTAGTCGGTTTTCGTACAGCCAAATGTCGCGCTACATTTAGAAATCTTATGGGATCTGTGGCCCAAGAATTGATTTTTGTTTCAGCCACAAAATGGAGCAGGGGATTGAGTTCTACACCATAGGCGGCCATATCATTTAGTTTAGCTTGCACAATTACAGTTCCACTCCCTGCAAATGGATCGAGAACCACCGGTGATTCATACTCATGTCTGTGAAAGTCGAGAGTCCTTTGAACAAAGCTTGCGGAAAAGCCTTGAACATATGGAGACCAGCGGTGTACAGACTCATTAGAATTCGGTAAAAATTGAATTGGTTGGCGTCTATTGATTATTTCGACTCCAAGCTCTGCCAAATACTTGGCCGAGTCAGTGCGCGCTGAACCATTGTTCTTCGGCGAGTGTAGAACGTTAAACTGCCTCACCGTCAAATCGGTCAGGTAAGTTAATTGCGCGGGTTCAGATATTTTACCGGTCATTTGATCGAGCGAATCTAGAATATATGTTTCATGAATATTGTAACGGCTATTGGATAAAATTTCAATAGCCAGTCAAGTTCTCGAATACAGTGATCTTCTCTCGCCACTCCTCTGGAATGACTATTGTTTCACTTGTCCGGTAATCATACGCCACCAGCACCGTGTCACCGGTGGCCAGTGGGGCGCCGGTAACCGTGTCCTCGATGCGGTATTCCATCGTCAGACTTTTGTTGCCCAGGCGCGCAGTGCGCACGCCGACGCGCACGCGCTGGCCGAATTCGATGGATGACTTGAATGTTATGTGAGCATCAGCCAGGATGATACCCACATCCATGAAGGACTGGCCTTCTGAAAACAGTCCCAGGTGAATCAGGTAATGGATGCGCGCCTGCTCAATGTAGGTCAGGTACTTGGCGTTATTGACGTGACCCTGCGGATCCAGGTCGCCGTAACGGATTTCGATGGGATGGTGGAAGTGAAATTCGGGCATGGGTTGATTATCCCCTTAGCGCTTATCTTGACGCCGTTCTCGGATTGCAAGGATAAGCAGGGCGATCAACGTCAGCACGGTCGCGGCAGCGCCTGCAGCCAGAGCGGTGATGTATGGCGGATCGGGGTGATTGATGACACCGGCGCGAATATCCACCGGCGTGCTTGGAAACAGAGCGTACATGTTGGTCACCCGCCAGATGCGTGAGTGCTGGAACAGATCGTGGGCCATCAGGATTAGCAACCCCAGGCTGAAAATCCGCTCTGAAAGGCTGCAGCGGCCTTTTGCGGATAAATATTCCTGAAAATTGAAGCCAGCCATTAGAATCAACGCCACCAGCGGCAGGACCAGGAAGCGGGCAGCGATCCGCTCCGAGTCCGCTAATGGGACAGGAAGACGGTTGATCACGCCGTAAATCTGGCCGATCGAAAGGAAGGTCAGGGCGGCAATCGGGGCCAGCAGCGTTCGGGCGGGACTCTGCCTATGCCAGGTGCGGTAAACGCCAAAGTAGAGCAGGAATGCCAGGCCGGTCAGGCCGATGTAGGTATCCACTTCCCACCAGCCCAGAGACTTGAACGGCCTGGCCAGGGCCTCGGCCGGGTATTTGATCGTCACCAGCGCGGTGAACATATCGGTGACGGTCGGGAAGCCAGAGATGAAGCCCTTCCCACCGCCGATGAACTCGACCGCCGGTGGCAGCAGGCGGAACAGGCTGAGCAGGATGCTGAAGCCAATCGCCTGGATGGCCGGCAGTAGGTATTTGGGTGTGAACACGCCCCAGGCCAGCAGGAAGATCAGGCACCACAGGAAGAAATGGGAAGCGCCTTGCAAGCTGATGCCGAAGAGTGTCAACGCGACCAGTAGCACCCAACGCCAACCGGGTTTTTCACCCTCCGAAACCTTAAGAATGAGCAGCAGGAAGAAAGGCAGGAAATAGTAACCGATCCATTCCGAATGACCGACGGCGTAGTGGGCGGTGATATGACCGTTGAAGTTGAAGAGAACGAAGACGGGGGTGAAGGCCGCCGGTGCCAGACTGTAGTGTTTCTTGAGCCAGAGCAGGGCCACGAAACCAACTGTGTAAAGGATCAGCAGGTTGACCAGGGTGAAAAGCCCCGGCTCGAGGAAGCGCAGCAGGTAAGCCTGCGGGGAGATCAGTGCCTCCGGCTGCCCCAGGTAGCGGTCGGAGGTGGAGAGGGCCGAGCCGATGTGCAGCGGCAATTGGTTGCTTAACACCGCCCGGCGCAGGAAACTAAAATAGGCGCCGGTATGCGTCCAGTCGTGCAGGTCGAAGGGTACTTTTCCCCAGTTAAGGAAATAGCCCCAGTGCAGCATACCAAAAAGATAGAGGGTCGTTGTCCAAAACCTGTCAAACCAAGCAAATAATCGTCCCGGCGCGGGGAGGAAGAAGACTTCGACCAGGGTGGAAAAAACATCCAGGATGACAATTCGGAGTGGGCGGTGATGGCTCATGCCGCGATTATACTCGCGGTTTTCTTTGCGAGGTTTATTCTCTTGAAGATCTTGCGCGGAGCGGCATCAACCTGCCCTCGGCAGCTACCCTCAGCCAAAAAGACATCCAGCGCATTGTCCCGGCGCTCAGGAAGATGGCTTGATATGGATGTTTCGGTTATTTTGCCGACCTTCAGCAAATCCGGGTTCGGCTTGATGTTGCGCGACTATACTTTGACAGCCCTCTCGCTCCGCTTTCGGAAATCCGGTCAATATCTGATAGAATAAATGTGCGAACTTATTAGCCCCGCAATCCATCCGCTTTTCGCTATCCGCCATCTGCCATCTGCCAACCGCCAACCACCATCCGCCATCTGCCAACCGCCATGCGTCTTATCCGCGCTTCTGAAATTGGTTCGTACATTTTTTGTGCCCGCGCTTGGTGGTACCGGCGGCAAGGTTTAGAGCCGGAAAACCAGGCCGAGCTGACCGCCGGGACGGAACTCCATCGCGTCCATGGGCGAAGTGTGATCGCGGCCGGGCTGACGAGAACGTTGGCGCTCATTCTCTTGCTCATCGCTCTGATACTGCTGGTGGCCTATTGCACGATGAAAATCGTTTGAACGTTGGCAGGTTTGAACGTTCAAATCTGCCAACGTGACAACTTGAAATGCTATGCCCTACTTTGCCTTTGCTTTACTCCTGCTTGCAATCATCCTCTTCTGGCTCTCCTCGCGCCAGCGCCGCGCCGCGGGCCTGCCCGGTGGACGGGTCATTTACACCGATACGCGCGCCTGGGGCACGGTCGAAAAGCCGCTCTACGCTGCTGACTTGGGCCTGACCGGCAAGCCGGATTATCTGGTCGAGCAGGGTGTGCGCATCATCCCAGTAGAGGTCAAGTCCGGGCGGACGCCGGACGCGCCCTACGATTCGCATATCTTCCAATTGGCCGCCTATTGCCTGCTGGTTCATAAGACGATGGGCAAACGCCCGCCGCATGGCATCATCCACTATCCCGGCCGCGATTTTGCTGTTGATTACACCCCCGAACTGGAATCGGTGCTGCTGGATAATCTCGCCGATATGCGCCGCGATGAACACCGCACCAACGTCGGGCGTTCGCATGAGGAAGCGCACCGTTGTGTACGCTGTGGCTTCCGGAAAGTGTGCGATCAGAAACTGGCGTAACCGCATGACCATTCTCTATTCTCTTATCTCTATTTTGACAATGTCACATTAAGTTGGCGCTGCTGCCTTGTGGCGACGGCGCAG
>DYHT01000073.1 GCA_020723995.1 Chloroflexus sp. | reverse complement strand
TACCTCAGCTTACCTCTCCTTCAACCGCTTTTGCTGCACTTACAAGTTGAATCCAAGCCGTATAAAAAGCGCGGCAGGCCGGGATAGCGCCCCTCGATCTGACCAAAAAACGCAGCGATGTCGTCGAGCAAGGCATCGTATGAGGGTGTATGGCCGCGCGGCCCAGCGGACTTGCCATGCCCGCGCAAATCGAAGCCGAGCAGGGAGTAGCCCTTCTCCGTCAGCGCCGCGCCGACGTGTGCGTAACGTCCGGTATGTTCGCCATGCCCGTGCACCAGGCAAATGGCGGCCTTAATCTCACCTTCGCGCAGCACACTTTGTGTCGGCGACCAACCTTGCGCATACATTTGCAGACCGTCCGCAGTCTTCCAATTCCATTCGAATGTTTCCATGTCAATTGTCTCCTGTTGTTTTTTGAGAAAATCCGCGTCCCTCCGCGTTTTTTCGCGTCCAATTCCAAAAGTGTCATGTGGCTAGCCGTTAGACATTTGCGCGCTTTGCGCAAATGAGAGAATATCAAGCTTCACTCACCACTTGGCCTAATTTCAAAGCGGCAGGTAACTATTCAGCCAGCGCTGAGTACACCGATTTGTCACTCTGAGCGGAGCGAAGAGTCCCCTCCAGCGTGGGGGATGCTTCGTCGCACACCGTCCTGGCGGTCGGTGCCAGGGAAAAACGCTCCTCAGCATGACAGGCCTGAATAGTTATACTGAAAACGGGCACAAACTGCGCTTTTACCAAACGGGGTGGACTGAAGTCCTGCCTCAGTGCGTGGAAGTCGGTTAAAACCGACTCATTCTGCCAGTCCGAAGGGACTTTCATGTACTGAGCAGGCGGCTTCAGCCCCGCGAATCAGGCAACAGAAAACCGCAATTTGTGGCCGTGCCAAGTATAACAGAGCAGCTTGTTCACGCGCCGCATATTGAAATGAGGCTTTGCCGATTCTGCGTAACATGCCACGCCCACCGCGCCCATAGAAAACCTCGATGCATCCTCTTCGGCTCAGCGCACCTGAAATTCGTATACCGGGTAACGATCACCAGTCTTGATGAACCCCAGCTTCTTGTATAGCGCCAGCGAACTCTCATTGTCTTCTTGGGTATTAACTGTCAGGCGCGAGGCGCCGCGCTGCGCCAGGGTTTGGAGCAGATCAGTGACCAGTGCACGCCCTACTCCGTATCCCTGCGCTTCGGGCCGCACCGCCAGCCGGGCGAGGTGCGCCCCTAACGGATTCTGCGTGCTGATCTGGAAGCCTATCAAGTGGTGCTTTGCTTCGGCTACGGTCGCCAGCATCGCTTGCGCGTAAGCCTGTTTCAGCGCCGAAAGCGAGTACTGCCACAATGGATCGAACGCTTCGGCGTCAATCTCCGCCACCGCAGGCAGGTCATAGGTCATCATTTGGCGTATCTTGATCTTCAGCGGTGAGGCGTCATCCCTGGGCGCCTCGCCTTTCCGCTCGAGCATGATTATCTGCTGGCGGACGACAAAGTCACTGGCTCTCAGGATTTTTCTAAACCAGTCCTGTAAAGCAATGACAGCCACGAGTTTTCTTTTTCTGCCCAGGTCGGTCTGCGTCGCTTCCCACAAGACCGACCAGACTTCTTGCACGGGCAGTTTATCAGAGCTGACGAACAGCCGCACCCACGCCACATGCGGCGGGTCTGGAGGGCAGGCTAGTGCAGCGACGACGCGTCCATTCCAATCAATGACCAGATAAGGGGGCACACCGATCCAATCCAACGGATTGCGCCAGTCCAGATGACGATGAACGTGCGCCTCGAAGTGGATTAGATTGGCAATCTCGCGCTGATCCGCATCCACAGCCGGACGAACCCGGAAATCTACCTTCACCGCCATAGACGAAGAAATAGCAGCTTCTTGAGAATGCGTTGTCTGAGTGTCGGTTTTTCTACCCCCATCAACCCGGTTTGCATCGTGATCACGGCATCCGTCATTTTACCGCCACGCGCCTGCAGCCCGGCCATTGCCCGTAATACTTCAGCGCGCAAATCGCTCTCGCCAGCCTTTTCCAGGATTTCGACTGAGATTTGATAGCCGGCAAGCGCCTCGTCCCTGCGGTGGAGCGCTTCGAGCGCCGCGGCCTGGTTGGCCAACGCCATTCCCTGGCGGCGGTGATCACTTGCAGCCGCGAAAACCGCATCTGTGCCCATCACCACCTCCAGCGCGGCGCGTGCCTGCCGGCTTTGCAGGAGGGCAACGCATTGGTTATTTTTCATTTCGGCCGCCAGTTGAGGTTCATCCTGAGCGGAATAGGCGGTTGCGGCTTCTGCAAACGCCTTCGCCGCCGACGGATAATCAGCCCGCTCGTACGCGGCTTTGCCTTCTTTCTCAAGCTGCTGAGAGGAGAGTTCTTCAGGCATAATCGGCTATAGGGTGATATCCAACAAATTCTCTGCCACCGAGCGTAGTTTGTCCCTGGGTAGCCCACTTAACTTCAACGCCAGTTCCAAATACGGCCGGTTAACGGGCTTGCAAACGAAATTTTGCAATTCGGGCGGCAGCTTCATAAATTCCTGGATGGCCTGTTGTTGGTTCAACCACTGGCCGACCGGTCCATTCTGGTCGAAGAACGACTCGATTTGCCCGCCCATCGAGGACATCAAACCTTCCAACTCTGGCAAGGGGATAGGCCGCTCGCCCAGTTCATAGGTCTTTAGCCGGCTGGTCGCAATGCCCGATAGCGCTGACAATGCCTGGGGTGAGATGCCGGCTTTCAAGCGCGCTTGCCGCAGGAGAGCGCCGATCATGCGCTGGCGAATCCCAACCAAGGCCGGTAAGTTGAGGGCCAGGCCAGGTGTTGGATCGTCTGAGACGGCCTCCTTGCTCCAGAAATGACTGAAAGGAAGATTTAGAAAATACGCCAACAGCTCCAGTTCCGGGAGCGAAGGGGCACGACGGCCGGCCTCGTAAGCGCGGAACACGCCGCTCGTCACACCGATCGCCTCAGCGCACTCCGGGATGTCCCGCCGCGTGGCCAGACGCGCGTCTCGGATCAGGATGCCTAACTTTTTCGTGCGAATGGGAACCTGGGCCTGAATGCTCATGGGATGCCTCTAATTCATTATAGCAGAGAAGTTCGAAGTAACTCAACGCCGCTGGCGGGACGCCAGAATATCTGCAACGGAAGCGCCGAAGACCTCCGGGCTTAGTTTGAAGCCAGCCGCTTCCAAGCGCGGGCCAAAGAGCGGGCGAATGCCAGTCGGTTTCAATTGGCCGATTACTTCCCCATCATCACCAACACCGGTCTGTTCGAACTTGAAGATAGCGCTCAACACAACCACATCGCCTTCCATACCAGCCACTTCTGTGATCGCGGTAACTTTGCGCGTACCGTCCTTCAAGCGTGACTGTTGGATGATCAAATCTATGGCCGAGGAGATCTGCTGGCGGACAATCTTGATTGGCAAATCCATGCCAGCCATCAACACCAACGTCTCGAGGCGGGACAGGGCATCCCGCGGTGTGTTGGCGTGGATGGTAGTCAGCGAGCCATCGTGACCGGTGTTCATAGCCTGGAGCATGTCCAGGGCCTCGCCGCCGCGCACCTCGCCGACCACGATGCGGTCTGGGCGCATGCGCAATGAGTTGCGCACCAGATCGCGGATCGCGACCGCGCCGCGGTTTTTCACGTTGGGCGCTCTGGTTTCCAGGCGAAGTACATGATCTTGTTGAAGCCTCAGTTCGGCCGCGTCCTCAATCGTAATAATGCGCTCGTCTTCAGGGATGAAACTGGAAAGTACATTCAATAGCGTGGTTTTGCCGGAGCCAGTACCGCCAGAGATAAGAATGTTCAGACGCCCGACGACACAGGCACGCAGGAACTCGGCCATGCCTGAGGTAATCGAGCCGTGCTCGATGAGTTGGTTGATGGATAGCTTTTCTTTACTGAATTTGCGAATGGTAATTGAAGCCCCGTCAATTGACACAGGAGGAATGACCGCATTGACGCGTGAGCCATCCGGCAAGCGGGCATCCACCATGGGACTATCAGCATCAATGCGGCGACCCAGCGGCAGAATGATACGGTCTATGACGCGCTGGATGTGATCGTTATCCTCGAAGATGATGTGCGTTTTGATGAGACATCCCTGTTTCTCGACATACACGTTCTTCGGGCCATTGACCATCACCTCACTGACATCTGGGTCGTCCAGCAAAGGCTGGATCGGGCCATAACCCAGAATATCGTTGCGAATATCATGGAAAAGTGTTTCCCGGATGCTATCTGATAGTTGCAGATGGGTTTGAGCATATGCCTCGGCCAGGCTCTTGGCGATGATCGCATGGCGTTGATCCGCGGGTGGGTTCACCGCCTCCAGTTCGCGCGTGATGGCGGAAATCAGATAGAATTTTAGCTTGGCGTAATCCGGTGCAGGCAGCCCCGCCGTTGCAGAGGGAGCGTCTGTTGTCATATCTCACCTGATTTGCTTGGAGAGCTATTCAATTCTGTCTCAGGAATAACCCAAACGATCTGGGCGCGTTGGATGCTGATGAATTTACACTGGTAGAGTATCTGGCCATCGAATGAATAAACAGTCGCATCGGTGACCGCCAGGAACTTTTCAGCGATGTCTAACTCGTCTTTCAGCCGCTGGTCCCGGCGGACATGGATATTTCCATGAATACGTTGGGTCACGGTCTGGACAATCGCCGGAACAGCGGATTTCAAGATCACGTCTGTATAAAATTTCCCTTTGTCATCATATTCAATCACCATGGCAGCCTCCACTACTTCAACATCGGCATCTTGATCCCGTGCTGCCTGGCCGCCGCGACCGCGATCTCATACCCTGCATCGGCGTGGCGGACGACGCCCATGCCGGGATCTGTCATCAGGACGCGTTCCAGGCGTTTGGCCGCTTCGGGCGTGCCATCCGCCACGATGACCTGACCGGCGTGCTGGCTGTAGCCAATGCCTACCCCTCCGCCATGGTGGAACGAGACCCAGGTCGCGCCGCCGACGGCGTTGATCAGCGCGTTCAGGATCGGCCAATCGGAGACCGCGTCGCTGCCGTCTTTCATCGCCTCGGTCTCGCGGTTGGGACTGGCGACCGAACCGGCGTCGAGGTGGTCGCGGCCGATGACGATCGGGGCTTTGAGGATGCCCTGCGCCACCAGCTCATTAAATTTCAGCCCGGCCTTGGCGCGCTCGCCGTAGCCCAGCCAGCAGATGCGGGCGGGTAAACCCTGAAATGGGACTTTCTGGCGCGCCATCTTCAGCCAGCGGTGCAGGTGCGCATCTTCGGGGAACAGTTCCATCACGGCCGCGTCGGTCTTATAAATATCCTCCGCCTCGCCGGAGAGCGCCACCCAGCGGAAGGGGCCTTTGCCCTCGCAGAACAGCGGGCGGATGTAAGCCGGGACGAAGCCGGGGAACTCGAAGGCGTCCGTCACGCCGTAATCGTAGGCGCGCTGGCGCAGGTTGTTGCCGTAGTCGAAAACTTCCGCGCCTTTGCGCTTGAATTCCAGCATGGCCCGCACGTGTTCCGCCATCGAGGCCATGGATTTCTTTTCGTATTCCTTCGGGTTGGACTTGCGCAGCTCTTCCGCCGCAGCCACGCTCAATCCGGAGGGGACGTAGGACAGCACGTCGTGGGCCGGCGTCTGGTCGGTAACCACGTCGGGGATGACGCCGCGCAGCGCCAGTTCGGGATACACGTCGGCGGCGTTGCCGATCAAACCGATGGATTTGGGGATTTGCCGATCTTTGGCTTCCTCGACCAGCGTCATGGCCTCTTCGAGCGTGTCCACCACTATATCCACGTAGCCGATCTCGAGGCGGCGTTTGGCACGCGCCGGGTCCACTTCCACGATCAGGCCGATGCCCTCGTTCATGGTGATGGCCAGCGGCTGCGCGCCGCCCATACCGCCCAGGCCGGCCGTCAGCGCGAACTTGCCCTTCAGCGATCCCCAGCCCTTGAGTTTGGCCAGCGCGCCGAAGGTTTCGTAAGTGCCTTGCAGGATACCCTGCGTGCCGATGTATATCCACGAACCAGCGGTCATCTGCCCGTACATGATCAGGCCCTGCGCGGCCAGCGTGTCGAAGTGCTCCTGCGTGGCCCAGTGCGGCACCAGGTTGGAGTTGGCTATCAGCACGCGCGGCGCGTCGGGATGCGTTTTGAACATAGCCACCGGCTTGCCGGATTGCACCAGCAGGGTCTCGTCGTCTTCGAGATTCTTGAGTGACTCGAGGATGGCGTCGAAACACCCCCAGTTGCGAGCCGCCTGTCCGCGCCCGCCATAGACGACCAGGTTTTCGGGCTTCTCGGCCACTTCCGGGTCGAGGTTGTTCTGGATCATACGGTAGGCGGCTTCGGTCAGCCAGGATTTACAGGTGAGTTGGGTGCCGCGCGGGGCGCGGACAGTGCGAGACATAGACTCTCCTCAATTGTACTTATTCAGGGTCTGGTATCACGGCCTCGCTTCTGCCAGCAAATCCACATGGTCAATGGGTGGACCGAGGCTGGAAACCAGGAAATCAAAGGCTAAACTGCTTTCGGCGTTCAAAGGTGCGCTCGCATCCCATCTGCGCACACCGACCACATGACCATATTGATCGTAAGCCACCCCCAGCACCCAAAGCGTGCCGGCCGGGGTACTTTGCGTCGTCAGGGCGGCCCAACCGGTGACGCGCGCCGTCCGCCCGGACCAATCCACGCGCACCAGCGTATTCTGCAGGGCGACGGGTAGGTAGCGCGAGTCGTCCGCGGGCAGGCGGATGGCAGTCAAAATCTGGGCGCGGGGATGGACGTCGGCTGGAACCGGCGCGGGAAAGAAGATAGCGATCGGCATGGTCTTTCCCGCCGGGAGAATATTCAGCAGTCCGTAGGCCACCTGGCTGTCAACTTCCTGCCCGGAATCATCCAGCAAGGTGAACTGCGCCGAGAGATTCTCGATTGTCTCCGCGTAATTGTTGTCTGCCAGCGCGAAGCACCACAGGCCACCCTCAGCGCTCGGCCAGCAGTCCGTTTGCCGGATCGCCAATGGGACGGGCGTGGGCGCCGGCTCGCCGGAGGTGTTGCCGCCCAGGGGAATCGTTAGAACCGTGCCGACTTGCAAGGCGGTGGGTGAGAGGCCCGGGTTGGCCGTCAGCAGGTCGTCCAGGCGTACGTTGAAGCGCGTCGCGATCCCGTTCAACGTATCCGCGGCGGCGACGGTGTACGTGAATGGGGTCGGAGTGGGAAACACAATCACGGTCAGCGGCTGGATGGGGGATGGCGTGGAGGCAGGCGTAGCCGTCTGGTAGGGGTGCAGGCCGCCGGGTGGCGCGGCCGGTGTCAGGTCCGGTTTGTTTCCACATGCCGTTAGTCCCAGCCAGAGCAAAACAGCGATCAGGTAAATAAATCTACGCATACCGGAATTATACCCCGCGGGGGCATTCGTTGTCACCCGCACCACGTGTCCCCGCAGTTCGGGGGCTTGCTCCATCCATAAGCCTGTGCCAGACTCAACGCATGGCCGAAGATACCCTGCTCCATGAAGCTATCGAGGCGCTGCGCAAGAAAGACCGGACGCGCGCTAAAGATTTACTGTACATGTTTAGCGTCTTCAACACACTCAGTTAGCAGATTAGAGGTGTTACGCCA
>DYHT01000019.1 GCA_020723995.1 Chloroflexus sp. | reverse complement strand
CATCGTGCCTACGTTCAGATGCGGCTTGGTGCGCTCAAACTTCTGCTTCGCCATGAATAAACTCTCCTTCTAAGGTAAACAATGAAAATGGTTAATTGACTAAGAAGCGAGTATTTCCTTCGCTGCCGATTCGGACACCGGCGCGTAGTGATCAAATTCCATCGAAAATACCCCTCGCCCCTGGGTGCTGGAACGTATTTCGGTGGCATATCCGAACATCTCGCCTAGCGGAACCATTGCGCTGACGGCTTGAGCATTGCCTGTTCGCGGTTCCATGCCGCGAATGACAGCCCGACGGCCGTTCAATCCGCCCATGATATCGCCAACATAATCTTCCGGCACGATAGCTTCCACTTTCATGATCGGCTCTAGCAGCACCGCCCCACCCTTCTGAACGCCTTCTTTGAAGGCAAAGGTGGCAGCCATTTTGAACGCCATTTCACTGGAGTCGACCTCGTGGAACGAGCCATCGAAGAGCGTCACCTTCAAGTCGGTAACTGGATAGCCGGCCAGCACGCCACTCTCGGCAGCTTCCTTGATGCCTTTTTCTACTGCCGAGATATATTCACGCGGGATCGCGCCGCCGACTATCTTGTTCTCAAAGACGACACCACTGCCGCGCTCACCCGGCTCGAGCGAGATGACGACATGACCATACTGGCCGTGGCCGCCTGTCTGCTTGATGTAACGGTAGTTTATTTCCGGCACAAGACGAGTGATCGACTCACGATAGGCGACGCGCGGCTTGCCGACGTTAGCCTGGACGCGAAACTCGCGCATCATCCGGTCCACAATCACATCCAGGTGCAGTTCGCCCATACCGGAGATGATGGTCTGACCGGTATTCTCGTCCGAGCGGACGCGGAAGGTCGGGTCCTCTTCGGATAGCTTCTTTAACGCCTCACCCATCCTGCTTTGATCGGCGACGGTCTTAGGCTCAATAGCCACTGAGATGACCGGATCAGGAAAGGTGATATTCTCGAGCACAACCAATTTATTGTCACACAAGGTATCGCCGGTAAAGCTGTCCTTGAGACCCAATACGGCCGCAATATCACCGGCGCGGACCTCGGTAATGTCCTCACGACGGTCGGCATACATACGGATCAACCGTCCGATGCGTTCGCGCTTATTTTTGGTCGGGTTGATGACCATCTGACCCTGGCTGATAGTGCCAGAATAAACGCGGAAGTACGCCAGGCGGCCTACGTAGGGGTCAGTAACGATTTTAAAGACCAGTGCGCTTAAGGGCGCGCTATCCTCCGCCGGTAATTCGATCATCTCGCCTTTGTTGGGATCCGTGCCAGTAACAGGCGGGATATCCGCCGGGGATGGGAGATAATCAATAATCGCATCCAGGACGATCTGGACACCTTTGTTGCGCAGCGAACTACCACAAAAAACCGGCGCAGCCTTATTATCAAGTACAGCCTTGCGCAGAGCCGTTTTCATTTCTTCGACGCCGATCTCTTCCCCTTCAAGATACTTGAGGGTCAAGTCATCGTCGAGTTCAGAGATCCTCTCGATCATTGTGCGCCGCGCCTCGGCAGCTTGTCCCCGCATGTCAGCTGGAATTTCAGCCTCGCGCGGTTCCTTGCCCAAGTCGTCATCCCAGTAAATAGCCTTCTGGCACATCAGGTCAACAACGCCCCGGAACGAGGCCTCTAAGCCAATTGGTAGCTGCATCGCGATCGGGTTCGCGCCCAGGCGCTGCTTGATCGATTCGATCGTACGCTCATAGGATGCCCCGAGGCGATCCATCTTATTAACGAAGCAAATTCTAGGCACGGCGTAGCGGTCAGCTTGCCGCCAGACCGTCTCACTTTGCGGCTCCACACCCTGAACGGCGTCAAAGACAACCATACCGCCATCCAGCACACGCAACGAGCGTTGTACTTCTGCCGTAAAGTCAATGTGGCCGGGCGTATCAATGATGTTAATTTGATAGTCCTTCCACTCTGCCGAGACTGCCGCTGAAACGATGGTAATCCCGCGCTCGCGCTCCTGCTCCATCCAATCCGTGACGGTCGTGCCGTCATCTACAGAACCCATGCGATGAGTCTTGCCGGTGAAGAACAGGATGCGCTCGGTCGTGGTCGTCTTACCGGCATCAATGTGAGCGATGATGCCGATATTTCGATACCGTTCCAGCGGATAAACGCGTGCCATAGAATCCTATCTTTTATATAATCAGAGCCGCAATTTAAGCGCGGTAATGTGAGAAGGCGCGGTTGGCTTCCGCCATCTTGTGCGTCTCTTCGCGCTTGCGAATTGAGGAGCCTTCGTTCTTGGCTGCATCCATCAATTCATCGGCCAATTTTTCGGCGAATGACTTTCCCGCGCGGGAGCGCGCGGATGCAAGGATCCAACGGATCGCCAGCGTGGTACGCCGAGACGACGGGACTTCCATCGGGACCTGGTAAGTGGCGCCACCGACGCGGCGGGGACGCACTTCCATCATGGGCACCACGTTCTTGAGCGCGGCGTCAAAGACCTCAACCGGGTCCTTGCCGTTGGTGCGCTCCTTGATCAGATCCATTGTATCGTACATGATGCGCGTGGCTGCGCTTTTCTTGCCACGCTTGAGCATGTGGTGGATCAAGGTCTGGATGATAATATGGTTGTAGCGGACATCGGGAAGAATGCCGCGCTTTTCTGGCTTAGATCGACGCATGTGAATACTCCATTATGGTAGCCAATAGGCTACCATTATCTAGAAACAGACGATTCCTTCGGACGCTTGGAGCCATACTTCGAACGACTCTGACGCCGCTTATCCACACCGGTCGTGTCCAGCGAGCCGCGCACGATGTGGTAGCGCACGCCAGGCAGGTCCTTCACGCGCCCGCCGCGTACCAGCACCACCGAGTGTTCCTGCAATTGGTGGCCTTCACCGGGAATATACGCAGTCACCTCGATGCCGTTGGTTAAACGCACGCGGGCAATCTTGCGCAAAGCCGAATTCGGTTTCTTCGGCGTCATGGTGCGCACCACCGTGCACACACCCCGCTTCTGGGGAGCGCCCTTGTCCTGACGAACCCGGCGCTGCTTATTCGAGTTTAGCGTATAGAGCAATGCTGGCGCCTTGCTTTTGACTTTCTTGAACTGACGACCTTTGCGAATCAGTTGGTTAATTGTGGGCACATTCGCCTCCGAACTAGATTTCCTTACTTGGTAGCTGTTTCTCATTGCCTTGTGAGGCAGCTACCACACAATAATAGCGGTTTTTTGTCAATAAATGAGGCCATCACCAAACGCGCCTGATGGCCTCACTCGTGATTATTACGCAGAGGGGCAGTGCGAAGCATCAGCCCTTTAAGGCAACGAAAGACGATTTTATCATACGGCTATAGGCACGTCAAGGAAAAATTATCTATCTCTAAGTTTTTCGCCCAGATCAAGCAGGCCCGTCTCGTATTTCGGCGGGTGCGCTTTTTCCTCGTCCTTGCCGAAGCGAATAATTTCATTGTTATCGCTGACAGCTTCGACGGCCAAGCCGAGACTCTGCAACTCTTTGACCAGCACACGGAACGAGGCCGGAATGCTCGGTTCCTCGATCTGTTCACCCTTGACAATTGCTTCGTAAGTATTCACCCGGCCCTGAACATCGTCGGATTTAACGGTCAGCATTTCCTGCAATGTATAAGCTGCACCGTAGGCTTCCAATGCCCATACTTCCATTTCACCGAAGCGCTGGCCGCCAAACTGCGCCTTACCCCCCAACGGCTGCTGTGTGACCAGGCTGTATGGACCCGTGGAGCGGGCATGAATTTTATCCTCGACCAGGTGATGCAGCTTCAAAATAGTCATCACGCCAATAGTGACTGGCTGGTCGTAAGGTTCGCTGGTTTTCCCATCCCGTAACGTCTGCTTGCCCAGAGTTGGAATCGGCTCGCTGGTCTTGAGCATAAGAGCTTGAGTTTGTTTTTCAAGATCTGCATCGGCTACGTCTTCAATACCATGATCGTGCAACCACATTCGCTGGCAGACACGGATCGCCTCCTGGTCAAAAGCCGCACGCTTGCTGGGCGCAGGTAATTGCCCGGATAAGATCGTGTTGGGATTGTAGCCATGGTCGCGCAACCATTCTTTCGCCGCAGCGTGACGGGAGTAATTTTGATCAGATATAAAACGGTACACATCATATCCGCGCTCGCCCAACCAATGTTCCAGATACAGGCGGCGTACTTCATCGTCATCTTCGATCACTTCCGGGCTGTATTCTTGCTGCTTCAACCAATTCCAGGCGACCTCGGCCGTCTCTTTCCAGGCCTGATCAACAATCCAGGCACGCGCCAGTTCGGCCTCGATCTCGGCTTCTCTTGCGCCATCAAAAACAGGCGTTATGGCTCGGAATCCCAATCGCTTGGCTGCCCAACCCAGGTGCACTTCCAGTAACTGGCCGATGTTCATCCGTCCCGGAACGCCCAATGGGTTCAGTATGATGTCAACAGGTGTGCCATCTTCAAGATAGGGCATATCCTCCACCGGAACCACCCTGGAGACCACGCCCTTGTTGCCGTGTCGCCCGGCCATTTTGTCGCCGGCAGTGATCTTGCGGCGCTGCGCAACCGAGACGCGTACCATCGTGTCTACACCGGCAGATAGATCGCTATTCTCCTCGCGAGTGAAAACCTTTACATCCACCACCTTGCCGCGCTCGCCGTGCGGCATGCGCAGAGAGGTATCCTTCACATCCCGGGATTTCTCGCCAAAAATAGCGCGCAATAAGCGCTCTTCCGGCGTTAGCTCTTTCTCGCCTTTGGGCGTGATCTTGCCGACCAGGATATCGTTCGGGCTGACTTCCGCGCCGATGCGGATAATGCCGCCTTCGTCCAGGTCTTTGATGGCCTCTTCACTGACGTTTGGAATGTCGCGGGTAATTTCTTCGGGACCCAGCTTCGTGTCTCGCGCCTCGATCTCGTACTTTTCAATGTGAATCGAAGTAAACCTGTCTTCCTGGACTAACCGCTCAGATATCAGAATAGCGTCTTCGAAGTTTCCGCCTTCCCACGAGAGGAACGCAACGGTGATGTTCTGACCCAGGGCCAGTTCACCGCTTTCCGTAGAAGAAGAATCGGCGATAATATCACCGCTATGGATGACCTGCCCTTTAACCACTGCCGGGCGTTGGTCAATGCAGGTGGATTGGTTCGAACGCTGGTACTTGCGCAAGCTGTACGTCCGTAAGCCACCATCCTTCTCGCTCACGACAATGGAGGAACCGGTCACCGAGACTACGTCACCGTCAGCCTCGGCGATGATCACCTGTCCAGAGTCAAACGCGGCGTGGTATTCCATGCCGGTCGAAACCAGAGGGATCTCAGGGCAAACCAGCGGCACCGCCTGGGCTTGCATGTTCGAGCCCATGAGCGCCCGGTTGGCATCATCGTGTTCAAGGAAGGGAATCAGCGCGGCGCTGATGCCAACCACTTGGTGCGGCGCGACATCCATGTAATCCAGGTTATCCGGCGCTGTCAGTAAAAAGCCGGAATGATAGCGACAGGATATGCGTGGGTTTTCATACTCACGATATTCATTCAGCGACGCATTGGCCTGGGCAATGACGAATTTATCCTCGGCATCTGCCGAGAGATACTCGACCTCATCCGAAACGTATGGAATGATCGCCACGTCACGTTTAGCCTTGGCAATTGTCTTGAGCATCTTATCTGTGATGCGTTCACCTGCCTTGACGAGAACCTCACCCGACTTGGCTTCGATCAAATCTTCTCGTAAGGCGCGACCTTCCAGACGCGGGTTGGTGCAAGACATTGATTTAATGACGCGCCGATAAGGCGTCTCGATAAAGCCGTACTCATTAACCCGCGCAAAGGATGCCAGGCGGCCGATCAGACCGATGTTTGGACCTTCAGGGGTCTCAATTGGGCAAATACGGCCATAATGGGAGTGGTGCACATCCCGCACATCAAAGCCAGCGCGCTCACGGCGCAGTCCCCCAGGGCCTAAGGCCGAGAGGGTGCGTTTGTGGCGCAACTCAGCCAGAGGATTGGTCTGATCCATGAATTGTGAAAGCTGGCTGGAGCCAAAGAACTCGCGCAAGGCTGCCACCACCGGGCGGATATTGACCAGGGTGACCGGCGAAAGTTGTTCCTGATCACGAATGGACATGCGTTCTTTAGTAACGCGTTCCATACGGCGCAATCCAATCCGCAGTTTATTCTGGATCAACTCACCCACTGTCTTGACGCGGCGATTGCCCAGGTGGTCAATGTCATCTGGCGGCACGATGCCATTGTTAATGAGGATCATGCGCCGCACGAGACGAACAATATCTGCTTTGGTCACAGTGCGATGCGGGATGGGGATATGCAGGTCAAGCTTCTGGTTAAGTTTGTAACGGCCAACGCGTTCCAGGTCGTAGTGACGCTGATCGAATAATTGCTCTTGGATGAACTGGCGAGCGTTATCCAGCGTGGCCGGATCGCCCGGACGCATACGCTTAAAAAACTCGATGAGCGCCGCTTCAGCGATGGTCAAACCGCCGGAAAGGCCCCATTCCGGCTCCTGGTGCAACGTTGAGGCGATGAAGAGACGTTCCGGATTGTTATCTACATCCTGGAACAAGCTGAGGATTTCCTCGTCCGTTCCAGCGGTCAAGATATTCTCACCACTACCATCGTTGACCACCGACAGCGCACGCAGGAAGACTGTAATGGGCACAGTGCGCTTGCGGTTGAACTTCAGGATAATGTAGTCGCTCTTGCGGGTCTCAAACTCCATCCATGCACCGCGGTCGGGGATAAGTTTGGCCATGGCCAATGGACGACCAGTTGCCCGTTCGGTAGGCGCCTCGAAATAAACGCCCGGGGAGCGGATCAACTGCGAGACTACGACGCGTTCAGTGCCGTTGATAATGAATGTTCCCTTGTCGGTCATTTCGGGGAAATCGCCCAGGAAGATATCCTGTTTGATCGGCTCGGGGACGTCTGGGCCGGCCAGCAACACCGAGATATTCAACGGGCTGGCGTAGGTCAGGTCGCGCTCGACACATTCCTCCATGGAATGTTTCGGCTCACCAAACCAATACTTCAACCCCCATTGCTGCGCTTCGGGACCGCGGCTGGGAAAATATAATTTCATCCCCTTGTTGTATGATTCAATGGGTGAAATTTCGTGGAAGAGATCCCCCAATCCTTCATTCTTAAGACGCACAAATGAATCCAGTTGTACTTCGATAAGGTTTGGCAGGTCTAACGAGACCGGGATACGCGCGTAATTTTTCTGGGGCAGGACAGATGCCATTTATTACTCCTGAGCTTTGCGGCCTGATCGGTACGATACACTGTCATATGTACTCCCCCACTGACGATAGGGGCATGACAAATATGCGAACGAGCATTATAACAACCCCGCTAAATATTGTCTAGTACCAATTCCTTATTACTCTATCCAATCAAAAGTTCTGGTTACTGCTTTCTTCCAGCCAGAAAACAACTTCTCGCGCCGCGCCGCGTCCATCTGCGGTTGCCACTCTTTATCCTTGCCCCAATTGACCCGCAACTCGTCATAATTCCTCCAAAAGCCGACCGCCAGACCGGCCGCGTAAGCCGCGCCGAGGGCAGTGGTCTCGGCTACCTTTGGGCGAATGACCGGCACGTCCAGAATATCGGCCTGGAATTGCATGAGCAATTCATTGAAGACCATGCCGCCGTCCACTTTGAGGGCTTTGAGCTGGACACCCGAGTCTTTTTCCATCGCATCCAGCACTTCACGCGTCTGGTAAGCCGTCGCTTCCAGCACGGCGCGGGCCAGGTGGCCCTTGTTCACATAGCGCGTCAGGCCGAGGATCGCGCCGCGCGCATCGGACTTCCAATAGGGAGCGAATAGCCCTGAGAAAGCCGGGACGAAGTAGATGCCGCCGCTGTCTTCAACCGTGCGCGCCAACTCTTCGACTTCCGATGACTTCGCAATCAAACCCAAATTATCCCGCAGCCACTGCACCAGCGCGCCGGTGATGGCAATTGAGCCTTCCAGGGCGTAGATGGCCTTCTGATCCCCAATCTTGAAAGCCAGTGTGGTCAGCAGTCCGCTATCGCTCGGCACCGGCAGTTCACCCATATTCAGCAGCATGAAGCAGCCTGTGCCGTAAGTATTCTTGGCTTCGCCGGGATTGAAGCAGGTTTGACCGAACAGGGCAGCCTGCTGGTCGCCCAGGTCGCCCGCGACGGGGATGCCTTCGAGCCAGCGTTCTTCGACTTCGGACTTAGCTGCGCCTTGTCCTCCGCTTAGAGCGACGTGGCCATAAATTTCCGAAGATGAGCAAATCTTCGGCAGCATGGCACGCGGGATACCGAGCAGTTGCAGGATCTCCTCGTCCCAGTCCAGCGTGTGCAGGTCCATCAGCAGCGTGCGCGAGGCATTGGTCACATCGGTGACGTGGACGCCGGTCAGGTTCCAGATGACCCAGGTATCCATGTTGCCGAAAAGCAATTCGCCGTTTTCAGCTTTCGCCTGCGCCCCAGGGACGTTGTCCAGAATCCACTTGATCTTCGGGCCGGAGAAATAGGTTGCCAGCGGGAGGCCGGTTTTGGCGCGCAGCCGGTCCTGGCCGCTGCCCTTCGCCAGTTCATTGCAGATGGCATCCGTGCGCGTGTCCTGCCAGACGATGGCGTTGTAGACCGGTTGGCCGGTGGATTTTTCCCAAACGACCGTTGTTTCGCGCTGGTTGGTGATGCCGATACAGACGATGGACGACGGACCGTTGACCGTCTTCACCGCCTGGCGCATCACCTCCTGCGTGTTTTGCCATATCTCCAGAGGATCGTGTTCCACCCAACCTGGTTTGGGATAAATTTGCTTGTGTTCCTTCTGGGCAACGGCAACCACATTCCCGTTGTGGTCGAAGATGATGAAGCGGGTGCTGGTGGTGCCCTGGTCAATGGCGGCAACGTATTCTGGCATGGCATTTTCCTTTTTTCCACGAAGATCACGAAGTTTCACATGGATTTATCTTTCCCAATTGCGAGCGCCGGCCAGAAAAGCCTTGCCAGGCATGGATTTTTTCCCGGCCGGTTGGACTTCATCGAAAACGAGCAAACCATCCGCCGCGCCTACGGCAGGCATGCCTTGATAAATCAGGTGCTTGCCAGATTCAGTCTTGATTGCAATAATGTGAGCGCGCTGAATTTTCAAGGGCGCATCATGCCAGGTTATCCACACTCCCGGCCAGGGATTGAAGGCGCGCACGCGGCGTGCCAGTTCTTCGGCCGGGCGGGTGAAATCCAGCAGACCATCTTCCTTCTTGAGCATCGGGGCATAGGTAGCCTGGCTGTCATCCTGCGCCTGCGGCTGAATTTTACCCGAAAAGTAATCGGGCAGAGTTTCAATGAGTAAATCCGCGCCGAGTTGGGCGAGTCTTTCAAACAGTGTTCCGGCGGTATCTTCGGGCGAAATGGGAATGGCGCGCTGACTGAGCAGCGGGCCGGTATCCACGCCTTGATCCATTTTCATAATTGTAATGCCGGTTTCAGCGTCGCCCGCCAAAATGGCGGCCTGGATCGGCGCCGCGCCGCGTCCACGCGGCAGCAGCGAAGCATGGACATTGATGCAACCATAACGCGGCAGTTCGAGCACCGCAGGACGCAATATTTGCCCAAAGGCAGCCACGACAATCAAATCGGGTTTCCATGCACGCAGTTGCGCCATCGCCTCGGGCGCGCGCAGTTTTTCGGGTTGGATGAGGGGCAGGCCGAGAGTTTGGGCAGCCAATTTAACGGCCGGCGGGACCAGGGTCCGGCCGCGCCCCGCTGGACGATTAGGCTGGGTCACCACGCCAACGAGCGGATAACGCGCTGCGAGCGCATCCAGCGTCGGGACGGCGAAGTCCGGCGATCCCATCAAGACAATCCGCGGGTGCGAGGTCATGCTGTTATTCTAGCATAATAGTCCAAGCACTTGCAGATCCTATTTGTAAAGCGATTGATAAGTCCAACTGCCTTCTTAATAAAGGATAATAATGATAGATTCACTTTGGAGAAATGTATGCCTGTAAAAGTTCTTGCGATTGATGACGACCCCGCGATGACCGAATTACTAGTTCTGTTATTGAAAACGCGAGGTTTCGAAGTATTCACTGCCAACTCAGGTGAAGAGGGTGTTAAAATGGTGCGCGAGATTAGGCCCGACGTGGTAATCCTTGACCTGATGATGCCCAGCGTGGACGGCTGGCAAGTGTGCAGCACGGTGCGTGAATTTAGCAACACGCCGATCCTGATCCTATCTGCTCTGGATAATCCTGGTATGGTTGCCAGCGCGCTGGATGCTGGCGCGGACGATTACCTGATCAAACCTGTCCCGAGCAGTGTGCTGATCGCTCACCTGCACAACCTGGCGCGACGCGCCAGGTTGGTAAAGCCCAAGCAAGAGGTTATAACCAAGCCACTGGAATTGTATTCTTAAGTTCGACCAAACAGTGCAGAGGGGCAGGTTTCTGTGGGTAAACCCTATGCTCCAATACAATGTGAATGCGCGGGTAATGACCTGCGCTTTCTTTTGAAAGACGAGCGGGTAAAATAGAAATAATCAGGAGGCTTGCTATGCAAACCTGTTCCAAATGTAACATCTCATCTCCGGATAATGCGCAAAACTGTGTCCACTGTGACGCGGATCTGAGGGAATATTCCGCCACGGCTGTTGCGCTCGAGCGCTTCCGCGCCAACCCGCGCGTCAAAGCTGTGCGCGTGACAGTTGCAGACGATGCCTGCCCGGTCTGTTACGGAGCGATGAAAACCTATCCCAAAGACGAGGCGCTGCGCTTGCCGCTCGAAGGTTGCTCCCACGAACACGGCTGTCGCTGCTTTTATGAGCCGGTTTTGGAAGAGACGGCGATTATGGGAAAGGTGGAGCAAGCCTAATCCCCGGCCCCCTAAATGGTTGCCGGCAGTTGCACTGCTGGCAGGGCGACAGTACAACTGTCGCCTATCTGTTTAAACTTTCCAATTCACGCTGACTTTCAACTTACTCCCCAATTTCGAATAATAATATACAAAGCCGTTATCGCGGCCAAATTCAAAAACCCGGCGGGTGATATCCACGTCGGCTTTGCAGTATTCGGCCACCTTGTCCAGTTCATTAGCGCGGAACCAGGCTACACTCTGGATGCCGTCTGCGCTCTTCTTCGCGCCGAGGGTGGCCTTCGCCAGAGAATCCAGGCTCAGCCGAAAACCCAGGGTGCGATAAATGTCTTCCAGCATATCCACCGTTCGCACGGCGTGCCAGTTCTGTTGCGGAGCGTAGGGTTGCAACACCTGATAATCAAAGCTCTTGATGTTGAACCCAACCACTTTATCCGCCGCCCTGAGTTCGTTAATTAGGGCCGGGACATCCCGCTCCCAGTAAACAGCGAAATCATTGCGCGCTATTGACCATGTCACCGCGCAAGCGACGCGCAATTTGGCTATGTTTTGCCGCCCGCCGACATCCTCAAACAGGTTCTGGGTTTCGAGATCGAAGAAGACCAGATTCATCTCTCACCTTTACTTTCTGAGAGTTCTGCACCTTCGCTGGACTTCATATGCTCTCTGGCAAAGTTTAAGGCTTCCGGGCGGGAGGTAATCTCCCCAGTCGCCTGGGCTTCACGAATAGCCTCCAGCAATTTGCCAATGACCGGCCCCGGCTGGAGGTCCAAGTCCTTCATCAAGTCGTTGCCGTTCAACAAGGCGGGCGGGGCAATGCTCTCGGCGCGCTTCTCCCACCAGTTTTCCATGAAAAGCCGGACGACATCCAGGCAGGCTGCCCACACTTCCTGAGGCAGGTTGTGCTCATGGGTGCCGCGCAAGTCAGCCAGCGTCAAGAGACACACATCCACACCCGCCGCGCCAGTATCGCGGAAAAAGCGGTAGATGGCGCGCCGTGAGGGGCTTTTTTGCCCTTTGACCAGCTGGCTGGTATGGTAATGGATGCGCATGTGATGGCGCAGGATGGTTTCCAGGCGATCAATCTCGACACCGGAGAGTTGGAGGGCGCGCATCCGTTCAGCGGCCATTTTGGCGCCCTCTTCGTCGTAGCCCCAGAAGCGCATGCGTCCATCTTCACCGGCGGTCTCCGTCAGCGGTTTGGCTATATCATGATACAGCGCGGCGAGAAAGAGCAATCCCTGCAAGGATCGGTTGACGTTGAGGGCGGCATTGAAATGTTCCGCGATTTGCTGGCGATAGCGACCGATGCGCAGCACCATCAGGCCGTTGAACAGGTCGGAGGCTGTATCCGGGCTGTACTCGGGTGACAGGGCAGCCAGGATCGTTTCGAGGTAAGTCAAAACGCTCAGGGTGTGCGCCCAGACATCGCTGACATGCGGCGACGGCTGTGCAACTCCCTTCAGCGCCGGCAGTTCGGGCAGGACAGGCGCTAATGCGCCCAATAGGTCTAATGCTCGCAGCGAGGTGGCTTGTTGCGGCCCTTCGAGGATGCGAAAAAGTTCATCCCGCAGGCGTTCAGGGGAGATATCAGGCAATAACTTGACGGCGTTCTTCATGGCCTGCCGCGTCTCGGGCAAGATGCGAAAACCAAAGGCAGCCGCCTGACGAACAGCGCGCAAGATGCGTACCGGATCATCGGTAAAGGCGGAAGGTGAACAAAGGCGCAGGCGTTTCTCGCGCAAGTCCAGCGCACCGCCGAGCGGGTCGTAGAGCGCCAGCGTGCGCACGTCCATGGCAATGGCGTTCAGGGTGAAGTCGCGGCCTCTCAGGTCGGCTTCCAGGTCTGGGCCGCGGAAGGCAGCGAAGTCCAGCATTGTGCGCCTCCCGTCCTCAGCCGCCAGGATGACGCGGCCGGTATCCCGCTGCGAGTCGAGGGGATAAAAACCACCCTTCAGGGCATTGGCAACGCGTCGGGCTGTTTTAATGGCATCCCCGCTCAGGGCAAAGTCGAGGTCATGGGTGGCACGGCCCAGCAAAATGTCCCGCACCGCTCCGCCGACCAGGTAGACGGATTCATCGCCCGGCAACGCGGCGCGAATTTTTTCAAGTAAAGGCGGAAAAGTCAACGGTAGCTGAGTCGGCATAAAAAGGATTTCTGGTGACTCTTTGAAGCGGGAGTTTTGGGCGGCGCGGCGGGCTTGTTCAGGCGTCCCGCCCTGGGCGATGACTTGGCCGTGTACGCGGGCAATCCACCTTCCAGCATAAGGTGAAAGCGATCGGCCTCGGTCTGTGCTCGTTATTCCTTCGTCTGGCATCGGAACGTGAAACGTAATCAGGCTTGCGGTCGGTATTTGTCTAAGTTCACGACCCCAACGAAGGGCAGGTTGCGGTAGTACTCATCGAGATCCAGGCCGTAGCCGAAGACGAATTTGTTGGGGATGACAAAGCCGCAGTAATGGATGGGGATATCCACCTCGCGGCGTTCTTTCTTGTCGAGCAATGTGCAAACACGCAAAGACCTCGGCTGGCGGGTTGACAGGAAGTCGAGAACATAGGAGAGGGTGTGACCACTATCAATGATGTCTTCCACCAGGAGCACGTTTTTATCGTGGATATTGGTCTGCAGGTCGAGGGTCAGGCGGACATCGCCTTCGGATTGGCGCGCCCCGGAGCCGTATGAGGAAATAGCCATAAAGTCAATCTGGTGCGGAACGGTGATCTGGCGCATCAAATCCACCAAAAATATCATGCCGCCGCGCAAGATACAGATCAGGAGCAGGTCCTGGCCGGTATAATCACGGCTGATTTGCGCGCCCAGTTCGGCGACACGTTTTTGGAGAGTTTTTTCGTCAATGAGAATTTCGGCGAGAATGTTTCGATAGTCTTGCATGTTTTTAGTCCTGCACGCAGTGTGCTGCGCACGGTACTTCGTGATGCGCCCGGCAGCGCGCTTCATACATCTCCGCCGCGCCGACGATGACCACCGGATCATCATAACGGGCCGGTTTTCCGTTGACCAGTCTCTGCGTGCGGCAGGCCGGTTCACCACAGACCATACAGATGGCTTGCAACTTGTCTACCTGTTCTGCCTTGGCCATCAAGGCTGGCATGGGACCGAAAGGTTCGCTACGGAAGTCGGTATCCAAACCGGCGACTAGGACGCGGAGGCCACGCGCAGCCAGTTCATCGGTAATTGCGATGATTTCGTTATTGAAGAACTGCGCCTCGTCAATGGCGACCACGGTGGTGTCCTTGTCCAAATGGGTGTGGATGTCGGCGGCTTTTTCGACCGGGATGGCGTCGAACTCCGTACCGGCGTGCGAGGTGACTTTCTCGACCGCGTAACGCACGTCAATCGCCGGTTTGAAAACCTGGATTTTCTGGCGCGCAATGGCGGCGCGCCGCAGGCGGCGAATGAGTTCGTCGGTCTTGCCGCTGAACATGGAACCGCAGATGACTTCGATAGAACCATTCGCATGCTTCATAAAGCCTCGCGCGTCAAGAATTCCAGATTAATATCTGGTCCGTGCCATGCGGAGATTCTGCCAGCAAACGACCGTCTGCGCTTACAACCATTGCGCCGCCAAAGGAGGGGCTTTCAGGAACGACATCCAAAGCGTTTACCAGGCAAGAAGTCCTGCCAGCAGTGCGGACAGCATCCAGATAGGCCTGGCGTTCCTCCCGCTCCCAACGTGCAGGGTCGGGCGAGTCATCGAAACTACGCGCCATGGGAAGCAGGAGCAGGTCGCACGCCGAAAGACGGGAAATGACTTCGTCGTGGAACAAATCGCCGCATATTAAAACGGCCAACTGTCCGATATCTGTCTTTGCATTTAGTACATCGTTCCCGGTTGAAAACGGGGCGGATTCATGAATTTTGCGGTGAGCGAGCAGGATCTCGCCCTGACGGTCGAGCAATACAGCAGTGTCAAAGAAGCCTGTCAATGTGCGTTCCAGCAAACCGAAACACATGTTGATCCGGTAATGCCGCGCCAAATCAGCCATCCGTTCGACAACCGGACCAGGGATAGGTTCTGAAAAACATTCCAGATCCGCTTCCTCGTAAAGGTAACCCGTCAAAGTGCATTCCGGGAGGCAGATCAAATCGGGACGATGCAACGATGCCTGTACCAGTACCTTTTGCAGATTCGCCAGGTTGGTTTCAGGCTCGCGCGGGATGGTTCGCAGCGGGACAAGACAAATCTTCATCAGCCAGCCTAGGGTAGAAAACAGGCAGACGCTTGCGCATCTGCCTGTTAAGTTTACCTGATAATCTGTGCTAGGCAAGCCCTAAGCAGCAGAAGTTTCTGGCGCCTCGTTCAGTTTATAACCGAGGGCGCGCAGTTTCTTTTTGAGGTCAATCAAGGATTTGCGTCCGAAGCCATCAATCGCCAGGACGACGCTTTCACCCTCAGCCAGTTTGTCCAGGAACTGTCCGACCTGGCTTATGCCAGCCTTGGCCAGCGCCTCGGTGGCTCGCGTACCTAGCTCCAACCCGGCAATGGCGCGTTTTGGGGAAACGCGTGCCTGTTGGCGAGTTTCTTGTTCTTCGACGTATGCCTGACGCACTTGCAGCTTCTTATAGAAGCGATCTACCTGTCCTTCGATGTCAACGATGCGTTGTGACTCGCCGCTGAAAAAGGGGTGGCACTTCGAGCAGATTTCAACGCGGATCTCTTTCTTGGTTGAACCGGTCGTCCAGGTGACACCGCAGGAGGCGCAGCTCACTTTGGCATCCGGGAAATAAGTTGGATGGATACCTTCTCTCATTCTCTTATCCTTTCGCGGGTTACTTGGTTTCGACCGGCATCACATTGATGCGCTTGCGCCCGTGGATAACGTCAATGACGATCACGCCATTAATCGTGGCAAACAGGGTGTCATCCTTGCCAACGTCAACGTTGAGACCTGGCTTGAGGCGCGTACCACGCTGGCGCACGATAATATTACCGGAAAGAACGGATTCGCCGGCGTATTTCTTTACACCCAGGCGCTGGGAATTGCTGTCACGACCGTTGCGGCTGGAGCCGCCACCTTTTTTATGAGCCATGATTTCCTCGCTTTACCTTTACTTCTTATCAGTCTTGGGAGTCTTAGGGGCTGTAGTGGTCTTTTTGACGGCAGGCGCCTTCGAAGCCTTTTTAGCCACGCCAGGCTTCGCTTTCGAAGGAGACTTCACTGCCTTGGCGGTTTTCTCTCTCGTGGAGACTTTGGCCGGTTTAACCGGCACCTCTGTTACCTCCGGCGGCACAATTGCGACGATCATTTCAGCTTGGGCGACTGCAGCCGTTTTGACAGCTCCTATTTGCTCGATCTGCAGACGGGTGTGATTCTGCCGGTGGCCGGTTTTTACCCGAATACGTTTCTTGGGACTGTATTTGAAGATAATGACCTTCGGACCCTTGAAGTGCTCAACCACTTTTGCAAAGACGTTCACGTCTTTGACGAGAGGAGTCCCAACGGTGACATTATCCTCATCCACCAGCAGGAGCACCTGATCCAACGTGACCTCCTGGCCGGCTGGAATGGGCAGGCGGTCCAGCTCAATGGTCTCACCTTCGACGGCCCGGTATTGTTTACCGCCGCTTTCAAGAATAGCATATTTCATTTTTTATTCTCCTGGTCTTCGCTTCACCACATCTTCTGCGGGGTTCTGTCCTGCGCCGAATTATGGGGAAGCCGGGATTCAAGCGACCGCCCCAGCAAACTGCTGCCGGGGCAGAGGCGAACGAGATTATACTGTTGAGGTACGGGCTTGTCAATGGAAAAGCAAAATGCGTAGTTGACAAAGACGGCACTTTCATAATAAACTGACAACATCAGTCGCATCTTATTCACAAAGGAGCAGCTATGAAAATTGACAAGCTTGAACTTACCTGGGATCAGATCCGCCATTTGTTGTTGTGGCTCGCGCTCCCCCTCATCCTCGGTGTGCTGATCGCCGCGGCCCTTCCCAGGCCGATTATCGGTGTGATCTACCTGAACGACGCTATCTACTCTTACAGCGCCCGGGAAATGATCACCCAGATCAGCTACGCACGCGAGCACCCCGAAGTCCGCGCCGTGGTGCTGGTGATGGACAGTCCGGGTGGCACAGTGGCAGATAGCGAGGCGGTTTACCTCGAACTGGCCAGCCTGCGCGAGACCAAGCCAGTGGTCACATCCATCGGCAGCATGGCCGCCAGCGGCGGGTACTATCTCTCGGCCGGCACGGATTACATCTACGCCAAGCCCACTTCCATGGTCGGGAATGTGGGCGTCATCGGCTGGCTGCCTTCTGCCCCGGCCATCTACGAAGACGTGGCCTCCACCGGCCCGTACAAGATGTGGGGCGCGCCGCGTGATACCTTCCTGCGCCAGATGGAAATGATCAAGCAGGGCTTCTATCAGGCTGTCGTCTTGGGACGCGGCGACCGGCTCAAGATCGGACCGGAAACGCTCCTGCGCGGCGAAATCTGGCCCGGCAGCGAAGCCTTGCGCCTGGGACTGATAGACGAACTCGGCTCTGAATCGGCCGCGATTGAAAAGGCCGCGCAACTGGCGCGCATCCGCCATTACGAGGTGGCAGATTTGCGCGATCTGGCCGGCATCCAGACCATCTACTTCCCGTTCTTCTTCCAATCGCCGGAGGGCGTCACCATGCCCTATCCAAATGAGCCGGGCATCTACCTGCTCTACGTTCCGCCGTTTCCGGTCGAGAAATAGAGGAGACTGAGATGAATACCCTTAAACGCTACCAACTCTGGATCGCCCTGGCTGTTTTGGTGCTGCCGATTGTGGGGCGCGGACTGTGGTTCTATCAGGGTCTTCCCAAACAGCCGCAGATACAAACGCCCGACTACGCCGGGTACTCCATTCCCAGGCCGCCGGTCTCCACCCCCGCAGCGGAGGATCTTTCCGTGACAACAGGCAAGATTATCGTGCTGGATAGGATACACGGCAACCAGTATGACCCGAGCGAAATCAAGGCCTTCCTGGCGGCCCTGACGGCGCGCGGGGCACGCGTGGAAATTGACGACGGCTCGCTCGCTCTCGCCACCCGCCTTAAATATGCCAACGCCTACGTCGTCTTCTCGCCGACCTATCCTTACAGCGCGGAGGAGACGGTGCTGGTGCAGCGCTTCATCCAACACGGCGGGCGGCTGATCGTCTTCACCGACCCGACGCGCGGCATGACCGAGTATGACTGGTTCAGTGGTATGGTCATGGTCGAGCCGGATGTCAACGCAGCTAATGTCCTGCTGGCGCCGTACGACATCACTTTCACCAACGACTATCTTTACAACCTGGTCAAGAACGAGGGCAACTTCCGCAACGTCCTGTTCGGGCAATTCGGCAAGAACGGCCTGACAGACGGCCTGGAACAGGTCGCGTTTTACGGAGCGCATTCGGTCGAGACCGAGAGCGGGACAGCCCTTATCCTGGGAGACGAGAACACCCTCTCTTCGCAGACCGATTCGGGCGGTCCTTCGCCAGACACCGGACTGGCTGCGGCGGCCCTGAGCAAAGATGGGAACGTGCTGGCCATCGGCGATTTCAGTTTCCTGATACCACCCTACAACCAGATCGCTGATAACCACCTGCTGATTGGCGCCATCGCCGATTTCGCCGTGGGCGGAACGCGCACACACGATCTTGCCGACTTTCCATTCGTCTTCGACCGTTCTGTGCATCTCTTTGCGACCGGCGAAGCGCAGTTAAGCGCCGATCTGCTCGCTCCAATTGGCCGCTTGCAATCCACCCTCCAGACGACCAATACGGTGCTCGTCGTCAGCGAAGAGCCGCCGACCAAAGGCGACCGGCTGATCCTGGGGCTCCTGACTCCCAGCGAGAGCCTGGATGCATTCATCGAGCCGTTCAAACTGGGGCTGGACGATTTCGATTCTGTTACCATCCCCGGCATCGGCAAAGTGAGCCGTTCCGGAATCGGGTTGATGCTCTACCGGCCCGGCACGACCGGCAACACGCTCATACTGCTGACCGATTCGATCTCCGACCTGCCCACGTTGATTGACCTGCTCGCCAGCGGCGATCTCTCGTCCTGCGTCATCCAGGACAACATCGGCGTGTGCAGTGTTGGCTCCGGCTGGAGTACTGACAATTACAACGATCTGTACACACCCAGCGAGGAAAGCGTGCCTATCGGAACACTAACGCCTGTAAAAATCCCATAGATGCCCGGTTGATCGAGTAATCAGAGCAAGAGCACCGCATTGCATATTAACGAGGATCAACGGGGCGCCGAAAAGCGCCCCGTTGCTATTAATCGCCTGCTTTTTCGCGGCACGCTTTACCCATTGACAAACCCCTTGCGTTCCGCTAATCTAAAGACATGCTCACCCTGACCTCCGCACAGCACGCGATCACCTGCTCACCCGTCGAAACCAAGACCTTCCTCTCCGGCCCAGCCGGCTGCGGCAAGACCACAGTGGGAGTGGCGCGTATACTGCACCTGCTCGAACAGGGCATCCCAGCCGAGGCGCTGCTCGTGCTTACCCCCCAACGGACGCTGGCCGCGCCATACGTGGACGCGCTGCGCCAGCCCAACCTGGCCGCGGGTGGACAGGCCAGCGTGCTGACCGTCGGCGGCCTGGCGCGGCGCATGGCGGACCTGTTCTGGCCGCTGGCTGTCAAAGCGGCCGGTTTCGCCCATCCCGATCGGCCGCCGGTCTTCCTGACGCTCGAAACGGCGCAGTATTACATGGCGCACCTCGTCCGCCCGCTGCTCGACGAGGGTTATTTCGAGTCGGTCACGATTGACCGCAACCGCCTGTACAGTCAAATCCTCGATAACCTGAACAAGGCCGCCGCGGTCGGCTTCCCTTATACCGAAATAGGCGCAAGATTATCGAGTGCGTGGTACGGCGACCCCGGCCAGCGGCGTGTCTACGCCGACGCCCAGGCATGCGCCACGAAGTTCCGCGACTACTGCCTCGAACACAACCTGCTGGATTTCTCCCTGCAACTCGAAATCTTCTGGAACATCCTGTGGCGCACGCCGGAGTGCCACGCCTTTCTCACGCGCCAGTACCGCCACCTGATTTACGACAACATCGAAGAAGATGTGCCGGTGGCGCATGACTTGCTGTGCGAATGGCGGCCGGATTTGGACTCCGCGCTGGTCATCTTCGACAAAGACGCCGGGTACCGCCGCTTCCTCGGCGCGGACCCGGAATCCGCGCTGCGTCTCAAAGAGTTGTGCGAAACCCACGCCGAATTAACTAAGTCCTTCGTCGCCTCAACGGATATCCAGAATCTGGAAATCGCCTTTACCGAAAAGCTTCTCCCCCGCTGCTTTGCTCCCCTGCTCCCGGCCGCCTCTGCTCCTTCCATCTCTCTCGCCTCTTCCCTGAACGCACTTTCACTCCCGCCTCCCGAAACCCCGACGCGCTTCTATCCCCAGATGCTCGATTGGGTTGTACATGAAATTCGCGACCTGATAGACAGGGATATCCCACCTTCCGAAATTGTGGTTCTTGCTCCTTATTTGTCCGATGCGCTACGATTTTCACTCAGCAATCAGCTGGAAGAAAAAGGCATCCCCTGGCGCTCGCACCGGCCCTCGCGTTCGCTGCGCGACGAACCCGCCAGTCACTGCCTGCTGACCCTGGCCGAATTGGCCCATCCGGGCTGGGGCGTCCGCCCGACGAAATTCGACGTGGCCTACGCTTTCATGTTCACCATTGACGGCCTGGATTTGGTGCGCGCCCAACTCCTGGCTGAGATTGTCTATCGGGTTAGAGATTTTTCGCTTTCCACGTTTGACCAGATCAAGCCGGATGTGCAAGAAAGGATTACCTTCATTTTTGGGAATCACTATTCAACCCTGCGAGACTGGTTGCTGGCCTATCGTGAAGAGACCGTCCACCCGCTCGACCACTTCCTGCGGCGGTTGTTCGGGGAAGTGCTTTCCCAAAAAGGCTTCGGCTTCCACCGAAATTTCGATGCAGCGCGGGTGGCCGCCAGTCTCATCGAATCCATCCAGAAGTTTCGCCAGGCGATGGAACCATCTCTCGAAGGAGCGGCTCCCACGCCATCCCCCGCCAACAATTTAGTAGAGGCGGCTCCTCGCGAAGCACCCCCTGTGGGCACGCCGCCGAATGACGGGCGTGGGAGCCCGTCCAACAATTTAACGATTGGTAAAGAATACCTGCTCATGCTGCAGGATGGCGTCATCGCCGCCCAATATCTAGAAGCCTGGAATCCTGAGACTGATAACGCCGTGCTTATCGCCCCGGCGCACACCTTCCTGATGATGAACCGCCCCGCGCGGATCCAGTTCTGGCTGGACGTCGGCTCCGGCGGCTGGTGGGAGCGTCTGTTCCAGCCGCTGACCCAGCCGTACGTCCTTTCGCGGGCGTGGGCGCAGCGCGAACCGGGAACGCTCTGGACCGACGCCGACGAGGTATCCGCCAACCAGCAGACCCTGGCGCGGCTGGTCACCGGTCTCCTGCGCCGCTGTCGGAGTCGCGTCTACCTCGGCCTGAGCGACCTGGGTGAAGCGGGTTTCGAGCAGCGCGGACCATTGTTGAAAGCCATCTGGAAGATACAGTTGCAAGAGCAAGGGAATAGTTCATAGAGAGGGCTAATAATGGTATCTGGCCTGCAAAAAATCCACCCGGTCTTCGCGCACCAGATACACAATGCGATGTTCCTGTGTCAGCCGCCGTGACCATGTTCCTGGCGCGAGATATTTCAAGGGCTCCGGTTTTCCAAGCCCATCAAACGGATCACGCAGGATGGCTTCAATCAGGTCGAAGGCGCGTTTCGCCAGTTTGCGGTCGGTTTCGACCCAGTAACGCAAATCTTCGATGAATTCGGGATGAAAGACCGCCTCACGCTGTTTCCTGCTCAAAGTTCACCTCACGGCGCAAATCGTCCGGCGTTTGCGGCGTTCCTTCCCCTTTCAGTGCGCGGCCGAGCGCGTTCAGCAAACGCTCGGCGTTGCGCGGGGAACGCAGCAAGTGGGCGGTTTCGGTCAGGCTGGCGAGTTCCTCCGCGGCAATCATGGCGACATCCTCGCCGCCGCGCCGCTGAATCACCACGATTTCGCGGTTGTGGGTCACACGGTCGAGCAGGCTGGCCAGGCTGGCGCGGGCGTTTGTATATGTCAAATAAACGGTCATCAATACCTCCGAGTTGTACAGATATACTGTACAATAAACGAGTTGGAATGTCAAGGAAAATTGTGAAATTCGGCGGCCTGCTGCCGGAAGATCAGGCATGGAAGCCATAACATGACTGATTTCACCCCTCGCCCCGCGCAATCCCAGATCCTCGCCTACACCGGCGGCAAAATGGGCATCTCCGCCGTGCCAGGCTCCGGCAAGACGCACACCCTCTCGGCCCTCGCCGCGCAACTCATCCGCTCCGGCGCAATCGGCGACGAGCAGGAAGTGCTCATTGTCACCCTGGTCAACTCGGCGGTGGATAACTTCGCCGCCCGCATCAAGGAATTCCTGGCCCTACCCATGTCCTTCGGCTACCGCGTCCGCACCCTGCACGGGCTGGCGCACGACATCGTGCGCGAGAAACCCGCCGCGGTCGACCTCGAGGACCGTTTCGCCATCCTCGACGAGCGCGAAGCCGACTTCATCCGCAAGGAGGCCGCGGCGGCCTGGCTGCAGGCCCATCCCGCCGACCCTTCGCCAGGCTCAAGGCAAGCACTGGACGACTATCTCCTCGCCGATTTGGACGACAGCAAGCGCGACTGGGTGCGCCGCCAGCAGTTGCCGGACCTGGTGACCAGCATTGCCCTGGCCTTTATCCGTTCCGCAAAGGATAATCGTCTCACCCCGGAGAAACTGCGGGAGCTTCTGGACCGGTCGTCTGCTCCCCTGCCCTTGGCCGAGATGGGTTTGGAGATTTATACCGATTACCAGCGCGCCCTCACCTATCGCGGCGCGGTGGACTTCGACGATCTCATCCGTCTCGCCCTCGACCTGCTCGAGAACGACGCCGAATTCCTCGAGCGGCTGCGCTACCGCTGGCCGTACATCCTCGAAGACGAGGCCCAGGATTCCAGCAAACTGCAAGAACAGATATTGCGTCTGTTGGCAGGAGACCCCTCGCCTGACGGCTCGGGGCGTGGCTGGGTACGAGTTGGCGACCCGAACCAGGCCATCTTCGAGACCTTCACCACCGCCAGCCCGCAGCACCTGATTGACTTTGTCCACGAGGAGAATGTCCAATATCGTGAACTGCCGGACTCGGGCCGCTGTCAGCCGAGCATCCTTTCCCTGGCGAACCAACTCATCCAGTGGGTGAACACCGAACACCCCGAACCCGCCGCCCGCGACGCGCTGACCGTCCCGTACATCCGTCCCACCGCGCCCGACGACCCGCAGCCCAACCCGCCAGATGACCCGAACGGGGTCAAACTCATCGGCAGGAAATACACGCCGGAAGAAGAAGTCGAGGCGGTGGTCAAATCCATTGCCAAATGGCTGCCGGAGCATCCCGATTCGACTGTCGCGGTGCTGGTGCCGCGCAACCAGCGCGGCGTGGACGTGATCAATGCGCTCAAACGCCGGAACATAGATTTCGTCGAATTGCTCGGCAGCACCTCGTCCACGCGCGCCGCCTCCGGCCGGCTGGGAGAGGTGGTCAGCGCGCTGGCAGACCCACAATCGCCCGCTCGATTAGCAAAAGCTTATCTGGCCTGGCGGCGCGGCGAGGAGGAAGTCAACAACGACTTCCAGAAACAGGTCGCGGAAATATTGCGCAAATGCAGCCAAGTGGAGTCATTCGTCAGCCCGCGCACGGACCGGGATTGGCTGGCCTCCCTCACCCCCGCCCCTTCGCGAAGCACCCCCGAGGGGCTCCCAAAATCGGGAGAGGGGAGAAAAGCGAGGGCGGATTCCCCTCTCCCAGAACTGGGAGAGGGGTTAGGGGTGAGGGCGGAGCTGGAAACGTTTCGGGGTGTCGTCAAACGCTGGCAGGGTACGACCGCGCTCCCAATTGACCAGATGATTCTCACCCTGTCGCAGGATTTGTTCACCGCCCCCAACGACCTGGCCCTGGCGCACAAACTGGCGCTGGTGCTGCGGCAGGCCGCCGACGACCATGCTGACTGGCGCCTGCCCGAACTGACCGGGGAACTCAGCCTGATCGCCCGCAACGAGCGCCGCTTCCTGGGCTTCAGCGAGGACGACTCGGGCTTCGACCCGTCACACCACGCCGGCAAGGTGGTGGTGACCACCATGCACAAGGCCAAGGGACTGGAGTGGGACCGAGTTTACCTGATGTCGGTCAACAACTATGACTTCCCGTCGAACCAGCCGAATGACCGGTATATCGCGGAGCGATGGTTCGTGCGTGACAGCCTGAACCTGGAGGCCGAGACGCTGGCACAGTTGGACGCGGCAATGGCCACCGGCGAGTACGAATTCTACACGGAGGGCGCGGCCACCCACTCCGCCCGGCTGGACTACGTGCGCGAACGCTTGCGGCTGTTGTACGTGGGCATCACGCGTGCGAAGAAGGAACTGATCATCACCTGGAACACCGGCCGCCAGGGCGACCAGACTCCGGCCATCCTGTTCGTCGCGTTGCAGGGGTGGTGGGAAGGGAAAAAGTAGAGAAAAAACAACCCGGAGAGTTCATTTATCCCCGGGTTGTTTTTCTAATGATTCTTCTCCACCTCCGCCTTTGGCAAAAACGTCGGCTTCCTGGGCGGTAGGGTGACAAACTTTTTTCCGCTGCCTTTCTGTTGTTTTTTCAGATCGGCAACGATGGCTTGTAAATCATAGTTAAATTTTTTGGCGTGAATATCACGCACTTTACGCACTTCGTCAACGATTGGATCGTTCCACATCTCACACCTCCATCAACTCCATAGGAGAACAAATCACAGGCGGTTCGTAACCGGTGAGGCGGCAGACGAGTTCAACATTCGCTCGCATGGCAGCATTAGCAATGTGTTTGAAATTCCACGTTATCAAATAGTCCATGCCGCTGACCGCTGCAACCGCGATGTGCAAAGCATCTTCCACCGCCTGCCTGGGAATTACATTTTGCTCGATCAAACGCTCGGCCAGTATCACCGCCTCAGGCGTGATGTCGAGAAAATCGCAATCAGCCAATGTCTGCTGACGTTTTGCGACTGCTTCGGCATCGCCCGTACTGATTTCCTGCGCAACCAATTGCGAAACGCAAATATCAAAATCCGGGCGGCGATCCTGCCACCATTCCTGAGTCACTTGCTGGTTCGCTGCAATCAAGATGTCTCGACTTGGGCGCGCAGTCAGGTAACTAACGACGCTGGTCTCGACATATACTTTCGGCTTCATGTTCTTATTATACAATGTTCGTGTTCAATTTGCATTCTGGCTTTATAATCACTCTCATGCGCTCCCGCATCCACCGGGACGTGGGCATCACCCGCGCGAAGAAGAAACTGGTGCTCACTAGAACATCGGCCGTCAAGGGGACCAGTCTTCAGCGATTCCGTTTGCGGCGCTGCAGGGGCGGTGGGAAGGAAGAAAACAATAGGCTGAAGACGCCGAAGATTCCATTCGCTACAACGATTTAACTTCAAAGGGCTGGCACATTTTGAGATTTACCAGCATCGCTATTTGACACGCCAGAGACCGATTGACCCATCCCATCGCCTCACCGGCCTCCGGCAAGCCGTCTCCTCCGCGGGGATTGCCCCCTTTGCCCATCTTCGGGGGTGCGGTGCGATTACGGGTTATAATATACTGAAAGCAACGAGGTACTGCCTTGCGCTACGAATTCGATTGGGATCCCAACAAGGAACGCGCAAACATCCGCAAGCACGGGCTCTCATTTCGTCAGGCGGCGTCCGTTTTTCGTGACCCGAACCAACTGTCACTGTTCGATGAAGGTCACAGCAAAAGAGAAGATCGCTGGATTACACTTGGAATTGACAACACAGGCATTTTGAGAGTTGTTATCCACACGTTCGAACAAGTAGAAGAAAACCTATGGCGAATAAGAATTATCTCCGCTCGGAAGGCAAACAACGACGAAACAAGGAAATACAGCGAGATGACAACATGAAAGACAACTATGATTTCTCCGTAGCAGAGCGCGGCAGGTTTTATCGCGCGGATGCTGAGTTTCATTTCCCTGTTTACCTGGAGCCGGATGTCAATGAATTTTTGACACGGCTAGCAGAGCAAAAGAAAGTTGCTGTGCAGGATTTGGTCAATGAGTTGTTGCGCGCAGATGTCAATATCATCCAGAGCGCGGGGCGATAAAAAGAGCCCGAATGACATTAAATGCGTTTTTGCCCTCGTTGCACAAACGAGGGCTTTTGATTGCCCCATCCCAACGGCCTCCTGCAAGCCGTCTTCTCCGCCGGGGAAGAAAACTTCAGCGTTCTACTTTCTTACTTCTGTTTGCGATTGACCCTGACCAACTTCCCCGCCAGGTTGCCGGTTTCCCGAATCGCCTTATCAATCAGTTCCACCTGTTCGCACAAATCCGGGTTCTGCGTGCAGACCATCAACCCGGCGTGTTCTGGCATTTTCTCGTGCAAGGCGATGAAATCGCGACGGTTGAGAGTCAGCAAAATGCGCCCCGCTTGCGCGGCGAATGCCAGCACGTCTGCGTCTTGAATTCTTTGGTTGGCATTACCTGCTTCGTAGGATGCACGAAGTGTGCTGCGCGATCAGAACGTCATGCCCATCTCGCGCAGGGTTTGCACCGCCTTCAGCGGGAAATTCTCATTGGTGTATAGAGCTGCCATCAGACTGCCTCGTTGGCGCGGATGGTACTCTCCATTTCATTAGCGTGCGCGTCCGCATATGCCCAGGCATTGACCAGGTCGGTGGCGCGCAGGGACGGGAAATTCTCCAAAATCGTGGATTCTGTCCAACCCATGCGGCGATAGTTCTCCAGCGTCCACACCGGGATGCGCGTCCGCACGATACAGGCTTCTCCGCCAGAGACACCGGGCGTTTTTTCAATTTATGCTGATTATAGTACTTTTGCCTATCCATTTATCCCGGCAATCCTGACATGGGCACGCTGTATCTCGTCGCCACGCCGGGCGGCACTGTGCGAGGGCATGAGTCTGCGCGGGGGAATGGTGGTGGATCGCCAGGGATTGAAATCCCCGGCTACAGTTACAAAAATGTCAGACTCGAGCAATACCAGGTTCGTCCCTTCAGAAGGGGACATTTTAACATTGGGCTAACAGTCTTTCAAACACGAATGCACAGCGTGGCGCATCGGCACCATCTCAATCACCCCTTTGTAAAGAATCCGTGAAGGTTGTGCAAATGCTGAATAAAGGGTTTGCGTTTTTACGGTACGCGGGCGACGATCATTTTGAAAACACCACCCATGCCCAGATTCTCCACTGCATCAAGTTTCAGTCCGGCTTTCAGGACGTTTTCTACTGTACGGCGGTTAATATTAGCGCCCATCATGCGGACGACGAGCGGGTTCAATAAATCCATCAACCTGCCAATTCGTTCGTTAGGTGAGCGCATGTGTTCGAGCAGCAGGATTCGACCGCCCGGTTTCACCACGCGGGCCAGTTCGCGCAGACCAAGCACCGGGTCCGGTACGGAACAGAAAATGAACGTCGCCAGGGCGGTGTCGAAACTGGAATCGGGAAAGTCTAGAGCCTGAACGTCACCGAGGCGCAAGTCAATTTCTAAATTTATAGCAGTGGCGCGCTTGCGGGCGCGCGCCAGCATACCCGGCGTCAGGTCGAAAGCGGTGATCTGCATTCCAAGTGGATAGAACGGCATATTCTTTCCGGTGCCCACGCCGGCTTCCAGAACCCGCGGGCCGCGCACCAGTGACCATAACCTGGCGCGCCAGGGGTGGTAGCGGCGCTCTGCCAAGCCTTCCATGAGGTCGTAGAACGGTGAAATACGCTGGTACCGGGCGCGCGTGACAGAGGTGGCTAACGGGTCGGGTGGGTTCATATTTCGATAACCTGCACTTTCGTTCCGCCGGGCATGGATACAGTGACATCGCCCGGGGCGTAGGGAACAAAGGGAAGTGTCCAGCGAAAAACCCACTTGGCGTCATCCGGCCTGGCGTTGACGCAACCGCGCGACGAGGGTTCGCCATAATTGTAATGCCAATACGTGGAATGGATGGCCACGCCGGAGCCTACGAACAGGCTGACCCAGCCGACCGCCGGCAGACTCCAACCGGCAGCCGCGCTGCTCCCGCTCAAGGGCAGGGAGACAGCTTTGCGCCAGATGAGATATTCCCCAAGGGGCGTGGACCAGGCATCCACCCTGTTTCCCCAGGCATCGTACTGCGCGCCGCTGGAAATACGGGCGAAATAAACTTCCCTTTCCCCTTCGAAACAGGACATTGTCTGATACCAAGTATTCACGACCACGCGTTTCTCCTCAACCTCGGGGCTGATGGGGATCATATCCTCCGTCGTAAGCGGGCAGAAGGCTTCTGCCGGCGCCCAGAAAATATCTCCGTAGTCGTAATGCTCGTTGAGACGGTACCAGACTTGGCCTTTATCGTCTGTGCGGATCTGATCCACCCAAACGATCTGGCTGTAGAAAAAGCGCGCGGGCAGGTTATTAGAAATGCGATATTCCAGCCAAGGCGCGCGAGCGGGCGGATTGTCCAGGATTAGTTCCACGTATGGGACTGTCACCTCGACCCACATCCCCGGTCCGAGGCTGGTTTCCGCAAGGTTCACGACCGGGACGTTGGGCTGGTTGCGCACTGGCTGTACATACCCGCCCCAAACGTAGCCATCCGGCGTCTCCACAAAACGCTGGTTGATCCGGTCCAGTTGTGAGCCGGCGACCTCCCGCAGCCAGGGGATAACGGCATCTTCATACAGGGTACCGACCGTTTGGCTGTCCGCATCAGGCCGTGCTTTGATGTCCATCTTGCCGACAGTGATATGTACGTGGGTCGTTGAATGTGATTCGCTATGTGTTTTTTGCTCATTAGATTAACTCCTTCTAAAGGGTGGAAGCAAGAGGTATAAGGTACCGGCCTCGACCTTCGTCTTGAATTCATCCAGCGGACGAGGAGGAGGCCCACTCACGACATTTCCATAAAGGTCAAAGTGCCCTTCGTGGCAGGGACTGACATAATGCTGTATATCTTTATGCCAAGAGACGAGGCAGCCCAGGTGCGTGCAGATGTTGGAAAACACCCTGACGTTTGTTCCATCCTGCCGGACGACAAACACGCCATAGCTGGTGGCTGTCTTCTCCCAGCCGTTCTCCTGTTTTCGCGTAAAACTAAAAAAAGCGGGAATTCCAATGGGGATCTTCTCTAACTGCCCCAACGGGATCCAGGCATCGGATTCCTGTTCCTGCATTGCCGGCGAAACCACGTAACTGATCGCTGGAAGTCCGATGGCAGCAGCAATTATTGAACCGATCGCTACTGTGACACCCTTCATGAAATCACGCCGGCTTAGACGAGTGGACGATGGCGGATTATTCACAATTGCCTCCTCGTATGATATGCGGTGTGGGCGCCAGCTTGCCACCACTTGACAAACAG
>DYHT01000072.1 GCA_020723995.1 Chloroflexus sp. | reverse complement strand
TTTATTCCTTGACTTTTTCGAAACCAGTTCCTTCAGACACGCTAAACATGTACGTCGGCGACAAATTCACCCGCCGCCTGTCCTGTCAAAGCGACCAGCCCGGCCTTGCTGGCCAGGTACGCCCCCCGCTCCCCCGCAACCTTCGCCCGCACCCCCAGGTTGACCATCACCCCGCCGCCCTGGGCGCGCATCACCCGCCCCACCGATTGCATGATCAGGAACGCGCCGGTCAGGTTGACATCCAGGGTACGCTGCCAGTCCCAATCGTCCATATCCAGCAGCGGGGAACGCGGCTCGACCTCGGCGCAGTTGACCAGGATGTCAATGCGTCCCCAATCGTCCTGCACGGCATTGACTAGCGTCTGCACGGGCATCTTCTTGGCCACATCCTCCACATAAGCCCGGGCGCGCCCGCCGGAAGTCATGATGCGAGCGAGGGTTTCATCGAGATTGATCGGCGTGACATCATTCGCGGCGACAACCGCGCCTTGCGCGGCGAACGCCTCGGCAATGGCGCGACCTGTGCCTCTGCCTGCGCCGGTCACTAAAACAACCTTATCTTTGAAATCGGTCATATCACCTCGTCTGCTTACGTTTTACGAGTCCGTTCAATATCCCGTTTATCTCCGTTCATCTCCGGTTAAATCTTGAGTTCCCGAACGCTTTCTTTACGTTACTGGCCGCACACCACCACTTGCCCATTGCTCTCTTTTGCATCCAGGGGCAAGCCAAAATACGCCGACGGGTCAATTGTATTCTGAATATCCGACTCGTTGCGGAAACTGCCCCTGCCATTATCCAGCACAATCGAGAAATTGCAAATGCACGCCGACCGGATTATACGCCTCGCCAGAGTAATTGCCTTGGTAGCCGAGCAATGTTCCGGCTGCGATGAATTTTTCAGCCGCGCCGGGCGGAAAATCAGACGAGATGAACGAGTTGCCGGCCGGATCGGCCATGTGGGTGTAATAGAGCCAGATCTGTCGTCCGGGCTGCAAAGGGTCTGCGGGGACGCGTACGATGAGCGATGATTTCCACTCCGGCAGACGCGTCAGGTAGCCGGGATAGGCCGCCACGACCGGCATCCGGCCCACTTCCGTTCCGCCGAAGATGTCAATGCCCTGGTGCCGGTGGTTGAGCTTGAATGGGTCGTCCCACAGATAATATCCAACACCCAGCAGCGCGCCAGCAATACATATCCCTAAAATCAGGCCTTTTCTCATGCCTCCGATAATGGTAGCCTCCTGGCTGCCATTATATGCACCTTTTAGCTTCCTCTTACACAGAATGTCCGTCCGGGTCAGACCTTTTCAGGTAAAATACTGGAAACATTCACCGGAGACTCCCTGTGCGAATTCGCTTCGCTTCCATCCTTTTACTCGTCCTGCTGACTGGTTGCGCCCTGCCCGGCCAGTCAACGCCGCCGACGCTGACCGAGCCGACGGCTCCCCCGCCTACCCCTAGCCCAACGCTGCAAGCCACAGCGGTAAGTCCGCTGGCCATGCTGGTCATCCCGGCGGACATGCCGCAAGACCAATCCAATTTATATCAATCCACCGTTTACGACCTGGCGCAGCAGGCCGGGATACGTTTCCAGGTGCGCAATGCGCTGGCGGCCAGTGACCTCAGCACGGAGCCTGGCCTGAAGGTGGTCATCGCCCTGCAGCCTGATCCCGGTCTGGCCGGATTGGCAGCCGCCGCGCCTCAAGTGCAGTTCCTGGGCATTGGCATCCCTGGCCTGACAGCCGCCGCCAACCTGTCCCTGATCGGCAGTTCCGGCAAGCCCGTGGCTCAGCAGGCTTTCCTGGCTGGTTACATGGCTGCCATGCTTTCACCCGATTATCGCGTTGGAATTATCACGCAGGACACCCCGGAAGGTCTGCTTGCCGAGCAAGCTTTTACGAACGGTTTTCACTTCTTCTGCGGCCTATGCCGGCAAGCTTTCCCACCCATCTATAATTATCCGGTGCATCTTGAAATCAAGACCGACGTACCCGAAGGCCAATACCCGGCCTATGCCGACGTTTTGGTGCGTTATCAGGTCGAAGTCGCCTTTGTGTATCCTGAGATCGCCACCCCCGATTTGCTGGATTATCTCTTCCAGAAAAATATCAAGATCATCGGCGAGGCCATGCCTTTCGAAGACCTGCGCCCGGATTGGATTGCCAGCATCCAGCCGAAAGTCATCCCGGCCATTCTGCAAATCTTCCCCAACCTGGTTGCTGGGAAGGGCGGGCAGAACCTCTCCACCCCGCTCTTCCTGACCGATATCAATCCCGACCTGCTCAGCGAAGGCAAGCAGCGCCTGGTGGAAGAGGTGCTGCGCGACCTGCAGGCGGGTTACATAGATCCGGGAGTGAAACCCTGATAATCCCCCGCGCGGCCGGTCTCGCCCACTATCCGACCAGGAGTCTCTACATGCCCATCCGCAAATACACCAACCGCCGCTACCTCGACGCCCTCGAAAAGAAAGTGCTCATCTACGACGGCGCAATGGGCACCAGCCTGCAAAGCCTCAACCTGACCGCCGAACACTTCGGCGGCGAAAAACTCAACGGCTGCAACGACTATCTGGTCATCTCCTACCCGCAGGCAGTCGAAAGCGTCCACCGTTCGTTCCTCGAAGTCGGCGTGGATGTGATCGAGACCGACACCTTCCGCTCCAACCGCCTGACCCTGGGCGACTACGGCCTGGCCGGGCGTGTGCTCGAGATCAACCAGGCCGCCGCGGCGCTGGCGCGACGCCTGGCGGATGAATATTCACGACCGCGCTTCGTTGCCGGCTCCATCGGCCCCAGCGGCAAACTACCTTCCGCCGACGACCCCGAACTCTCCAACGTTTCATTCGACGAACTGGCCGACATCTTTCGCGAACAGGCGGTCGGGCTGATCCAGGGCGAGGTGGACGTATTGCTGATCGAAACTTCGCAAGACATTCTCGAAGTCAAGGCCGCCATCACTGGCCTCCAGAAGGCCTTCGAGGAGACGGATGTCTGGCTGCCGATCCAGGCCCAGGTCACGCTGGATACCACCGGGCGAATGCTGCTCGGCACTGACATCACCACCGCCTTGACCATCCTGGAAGACTTACCCATTGATGTCATCGGCCTCAATTGTTCCACCGGCCCCGAACACATGCGCGAGCCGATCCGCCTACTTGGTGAACTGTCCTCGCTGCCCGTCTCTTGCATCCCCAACGCCGGTCTGCCCCTCAACGTGGACGGGCAGGCGGTTTACCCACTCGAGCCTGAACCCTTCGCCGAGGCATTGACCGAGTTCGTCGAGAAGCACAACGTCAGCGTGGTGGGAGGCTGTTGCGGGACGACACCCGCGCACCTCAAGCTGCTGGTCGAAAAGCTGCACGGACGCCCACACCTGCCGCGTCTGCTCTTCTCGACTCCACGCCTGTCATCATCCATCCAGGCCACAGCCATGCACCAGGATCCGCCGCCGCTGTTGCTCGGCGAACGCTGCAACGCCCAGGGCAGCCGCAAGTTCAAAAAGCTGCTGCTGGAGGAAGACTACGATGCCATCCTTGAACTGGCGCGAGAGCAAGTGGCGGGCGGCGCGCATGCCCTGGATATCTCCGTCGCCGTGACCGAGCGCCCGGACGAGGGCGAGTTGATGCGCAAGGTGGTCAAGAAACTTGCAATGGGCGCGGATGTCCCGCTGGTGATTGACACGACTGAACCGGACGTGATGGAAATCGCCCTCAAGTCCGCCCCCGGGCGCTGCCTGCTCAACTCCACCCACCTTGAAGCCGGGCGGACGAAAGCCGAAAAAGTCTTTGCGCTTGCCAGTACCCACAATGCCGCCGTCCTGTGCCTGACCATTGACGAAAGCGGCATGGCCAAGACTGCCCAGCGCAAGCTGGACGTAGCCAGACGCATCTACGACATGGCGGTGGACGAACACGGTCTGCGCCCCGCAGCGCTGGTCTTCGATGCTCTGACCTTCACGCTGGCCACCGGCGACACCGAGTTCGTCAACGCTGCTGTGGATACCATCGAAGGCATCCGTCTCATCAAGCAGAACCTGCCGGGTGTGTTGACCTCGCTGGGCGTCTCGAATGTCTCGTTTGGCCTCGCCCCGGCCGCGCGCCCGGTGCTGAACTCGGTCATGCTGTATCACTGCGTGCAGACCGGGTTGGATATGGCGATTGTCAACACGGCGCAAATCACGCCCTACGTAGAAATCCCCGCCCGGGAGCGGGAGCTGGCTGAAGACCTGATCCTCAACCGCCGCCCGGATGCGCTGCAGCGCTTCATCGAACATTTTGAGAACGTCACCCCGGCCGCGGTTGATTCCACCGTCGCCGATCCGACCGGTGGCATGAGCGCCGAACAGCGCCTGCACTGGCGCATCTTGCATCGCCACAAGGAAGGGGTGGAGACGGATATTGATGAGATTATCAACCGCGCCCTCACCCCTAACCCCTCTCCCGAAGGGAGAGGGGAACTCCCTTCCCTCTTCGGGGGAAGGGCTGGGGATGATGGCGAGGATGAGAAGCCCATCAAACACAATCCTCGTCTCCCTGAAGAACTCAAAGAACGCATCCGAGAGTTGCGCAAAAATGCCACTGACGCCGAAAAACTGATGTGGCAACTGCTCCGTAATCGAGCCGTCCACGATGCTAAATTCCGTCGCCAGCACTCGATGGCTGGATATATCCTTGATTTCTATTGCCACGAAGCCAAACTTGTGATTGAACTCGACGGCAGTCAGCATCTTGAAGATGAGCAAGTCAAATACGATGAAGAACGCACAAAGATCTTGGGAGGACAGGGTATTCGTGTTCTCCGATTCTGGAACAGCGATGTTCTAAATAAGACGAATGATGTTTTGAATGTAATTTGGGAAATGTTGGGTGAACGCCTGTCTTCCCTCACCCCCGGCCCCTCTCCCGAGGGGAGAGGGGAGTCCCCCTCCCCCTTCGGGGGAGGGGTTAGGGGTGAGGGTAAATCCCGCCACGAAATCGCCGTTCACATCCTCAACACTGTGCTCCTGCCCGCCATGAAAGAGGTCGGCGACAAGTTCGGCGCAGGTGAGTTGATCCTGCCGTTCGTCTTGCAATCGGCTGAGGTGATGAAAAAAGCCGTGTCGCACCTGGAAACCTATCTGGAAAAACAAGCAGGTGTTACGAAAGGCACGGTCGTGATGGCAACCGTCTACGGTGACGTGCACGACATTGGCAAGAATCTGGTCAAGACCATCCTGGCCAATAACGGCTACTCGGTCATAGACCTCGGCAAGCAGGTGCCCGCCGAGACCATCATCTCAAAGGCGGCGGAGGTGAACGCCACCGCCATTGGCTTAAGCGCGCTGCTGGTCAACACCTCCAAGCAAATGCCGCTCATCGTCAACGAACTGCATCGCCGCGGGCTGAAGTTTCCCGTGTTGGTCGGTGGGGCAGCCATCAACCGCCGTTTCGGGCGGCGCATTCTGTTTACGGAAAGCGGCGAAACATACGCGCCAGGCGTTTTCTATTGCAAAGATGCTTTTGAAGGTCTCGAAACGATGGAAGCGCTGATCGACGCGCAGAAAAGGCCCTCCCTGCTGGAAGGCATCTACGCAGAGGCAAATATGGAAATGGGACGTGTAAACGTTCAACGTGACAACGTGCAAGCATTTACACGTTCAAACGTTATCCCCGCCCCGCTTAAGTTACCCGGAAAATTGGGTTTCCGTGTGGTGAAAGACATGCCGCTCGAAATGGTCTTGCAGCACCTCAACATCAACGAGTTGTATCGCCTGTCGTGGGGCGCAAAGAACACTCATGGCGCAGAATGGGATAAACTCAAAACCGAGTTCGACGCCCGCCTCGAACGCATGAAGAAGGAGGCGCTGAAAGACGGCTGGCTCAAACCGCAGGGTGTTTATGGGTTATTCCCTTGCCAATCCGAAAGCGACAATTTGATCATCTACAACCCTGAAACCCTCACCCCTTCCCCTCTCCCTATGGGAGAGGGGTTAGGGGTGAGGGGAGAACCGTTGACTCGCTTCTCCTTCCCCCGCCAGCCGGATGGTGATCATCTCTGCCTGGCCGACTACTTTGCCCCTGCAGGGTCGGGACAGATGGATGTGGTCGCGTTCCAGGTGGTTACGGTGGGACAAGAAGCCACGCAGCGCTTTGACCGTCTTCAGGCGGCGAGTGACTACTCGGAGGCCTATCTCCTACACGGTCTCGCTGTGCAAACTGCCGAGGCGACCGCCGAGTACCTGCACCGGCATATCCGCCGCGAGCTGGGCATCCTCGAAGGGCGGGGCAAGCGCTACTCGTGGGGCTACCCCGCCATCCCTGAGCTGCAAGACCATCGCAAGGTCTTTGACCTGTTGCCGGCCGAGAAGGAATTGGGCATGTCGCTGACCTCGGCCTACCAGCTTATGCCTGAGCAATCCACCGCGGCGATCATTCTTCATCACCCACAGGCAAAGTACTTTAGCATCGGGAAGAGCCGCGTGGAGCAACTCATGAAATAATCCACAAAGAACACGAAGAGCACGAAGTTTTTAAAATCTTCCTCGTGTTTCTTCGTGACCTGCGTGGATAAAAGGCTTTGAAATGACAGGCTCTAAATTTTTATCGTTACTCAAATCCTCCCCCATCCTCGCCGATGGCGCCATGGGCACGATGCTCCACGGGCGCGGCGTGGGCTTTGACCAGTGCTTCGACGAACCCAACCTCACCAATCCGGCTCTGGTGGCCGAGATCCACCGCGAATATATCGAGGCGGGCGCAAACATCATCCAGACCAATACTTTCGGAGCCAATTGCTACAAACTGGCAAAACACGGCCTCGAAGATAAAGTGGCCGAAATCAACCAGGCCGGTGTGGGACTTGCCAAACACAGCATCGCCGCCTCTTTCAAGGACATATTGATTGCCGGTGATGTTGGCCCGCTTGGCGTGCGGATTGCGCCCTTCGGGCGAGTCCAGCCTGAGCAGGCGCGCGCCGCTTTCGCCGAGCAAATTGCGGCTCTGGCACAGGCCGGCGCGGACTTGATTATCATCGAGACGATGAGCGATTTGTACGAAATTCGAGAAGCGATCAAGGCGGCGCACGAGGCGTGTTCATTGCCCGTCATCGCCTCGATGACTTTCACCCGCGACGACCGCACCCTTTTGGGCGATAACCCCATCCAGGTAGCTCATGCCCTGGCCGAGAGCGGCGCGGAGGTGATCGGCGTCAATTGCTCCGGCGGCCCGGCGCAATTGTTGCGCTTGTTAAAGCAAATGCGCCAGGCCGAGCCTGGCGCAAAGTTCTGGGTCAAGCCCAATGCCGGTTGGCCGGAGCAGATCGGCGGCCGCATCATGTACCCGGCTGATGCTGTATACTTCGGCGATTATGCACTCGCCTTCTGCGCAGCCGGAGCCAACCTCGTTGGCGGGTGCTGCGGGACGACGCCCCAACACATCGCCGCCATGCGCGCCGCATTGGACAAATTCCCTGAAGGCTGCGGGCCGCAGTGGATTCAGACTTCCGAAGTCTTGGAAACTTTGGAAATCTCGGAAGCCGCCGGGTTGCCCTCCCAACTGGCGCAAAAATTGGCCGCCGGCAAGTTCGTCATCGCCATCGAGATGGACCCGCCGCGCGGCCTCTCCACCCACAAGCTCATCGCCGGGGCCAGCCTGCTGGCCGAGGCGGGCGCGGATATCATCAACGTGGCTGACAGCCCCATGGCGCGCATGCGCATGTCCGCCTGGGCCGTGTGCGACATCGTTCAGCACCAGGTCGGAATCGAAACTACATTGCACTTCCCGACGCGTGGCCGCAACCTGCTGCGTGTACAAGGCGACCTGCTGGCTGCACACGCCCTCGCCATTCATAACGTCTTTGTCGTCATGGGCGACCCAACCGCCATCGGCGACTACCCGGAAGCGATGGACAACTACGACCTGGTACCCTCCGGCCTGATCAAGCTCATCAAGCAGGGCTTCAACGTCGGCATGGATCACTCAGGCACTTCCATCGGCCAGCCGACCAACTTCTTCGTCGGCGCGGCTTTAAATCTCAACCTGCCCGAACCCGAAACCGAGATCAAAAACCTGCATCGCAAGGTCAAAAGCGGCGCGGATTTCTTCCTGACCCAGCCCATCTATCGCCCCGAAGATGGCCCGGCGTTCTTTGAAAAATATGCTGCCCTCCACGGCCAATTGGATCGGCCCGTCTTGGTCGGCATCCTGCCCCTGGTCAGCTTGAAACATGCCAATTTCCTGCATCACGAGGTGCCGGGTATTTCTATCCCAGACGAGACGCGCCAGCGGATGAAAACGGCCGGGGAGGACGGCCCGCGCGTGGGTGTGGAACTGGCCATAGATTTAATCCAAAAGAGTACATGTTTAGCGTGTCTGAAGGAACTGGTTTCGAAAAAGTCAAGGAATAAAGT
>DYHT01000071.1 GCA_020723995.1 Chloroflexus sp. | reverse complement strand
CGTCCAAGAAAATGCCTTGACTTTCAGACACCTGTTGAGGTATTCTTAGAACAGTTTGTTGCACTTACAAGTTGAATCCAAGCAGTATAATGACGCATGGCACTAGCCGCGAACTTCAGAAAACGCCATAATTAGAATGCTCGTCCATTTCAGGTAAAGTTTGTCCCATTTCTCATAGAAGGAGACCAGGTCAATGCCTGCCAGAGGATGGATTGAAGTCAACGATCTGTACTGCAAGGGATGCGAACTTTGCATTCACGATTGCCCGCCGCAGGTGCTGGCGCTCGATATGGAACGCCTGACGTCCAAAGGTTACCACCCTGCCCACATCGCCAAAGATGGCTGCACCGGCTGCGCAATTTGCGCCATCGTCTGCCCGGATGCGGCCATCACGGTCTATCGGGAAATAACGAAAGCCGCACCTACAACGGCATAAAATAATCCACGAAGAACATGAAGTTTACGTAAGAATAAATAATGCGTGCTTCTTTGTGACCTTCGTGGATAACACCGGAGAGAGATATGACACGAGAATTATGGAAAGGCAACGAAGCAATAGCCGAGGCGGCTGTCCGTGTCGGCCTTGAGGGCTATTTCGGCTATCCCATCACCCCTCAAAATGAAATTCTGGAATGGCTTTCCCAGCGCATGCCCGAAGTGGGGCGGGCCTTCGTCCAGGCCGAGAGTGAACTGGGCGCCATCAACATGGTCTATGGCGCGGCCTGCACCGGGGCGCGGGTGATGACTTCCTCCTCCAGTCCGGGCATCAGCCTGATGCAGGAAGGCATTTCGTACATCGCCGGGACGGAACTGCCGGTCGTGCTGATTGACGTGATGCGTGGCGGCCCCGGCCTGGGCAACATCGCACCATCGCAAGGCGATTACAGCCAGATCTGTCACGGCGGCGGGCACGGCGACTATCACCCCATCGTGCTGGCCCCGGCGTCTATTCAGGAAGCCGTTGACCTGGTGCCGCTGGCCTTTGATCTGGCCGAGAAATACCTCAATATCGCGGTCATACTGATTGATGGCAGTATCGGCCAGATGATGGAGCCGGTCGAACTGCCCGAAATGCGCCCGGTCGTGCGCAAGGATTACCCGTGGGCTACCAATGGCGCCATCGGCCGCAAACGCCGAGTCCTGTCTTCCATCTACCTCGAAGTGAGCATCGAAGAAGAAGTCAACCTGCGATTGTTGAAGCGCTGGGAAGAGATACAGAAAAACGAAATCCGCTTCAAGGAATATTATCTGGATGACGCCGAAATCGCCGTCATCGGTTTCGGGACCTCGGGCCGGGTTGCGCTTTCAGCTGTCCGAGCCGCCCGCTCCCAGGGCATCAAGGTTGGCCTGTTCCGTCCGATTTCAGTCAGCCCGTTCCCAGCCAGACAAGTTGCAGAACTGGCCGGGCGCGTCAAGAGTATACTGGTGGTCGAGATGAACGCCGGTCAGATGTTGAAGGATGTCCAACTGGCGGTCGGCGATCGCGCCCCGCTCGAGTTTTACGGGCGTCTGGGCGGCGTCGTCCCCTTCCCGAATGAAATCCTGGGCGAAATCCAGCGCATTGCCAAGCAGCCTCCCAGCCTGGATGGTAATCCGACCCAGCGCTGGCTGGCACGTATGACCACCCCAAAAAAATAAACACCCTCACCCCAACCCCTCTCCTCGCGAAGCATCCCAAAAGGGACAAAATGAGAGAGGGGCAACAAGAGGTAGAAAATGGCTACAATTGTACAACTTGAAAATCTGGTTTATTCCCGCCCGGCAGCCTTCACCGATACCCCGACCCACTATTGCCCCGGTTGTACGCACGGCACGGCGCACCGGCTGATCGCTGAAGTGCTCGATGAAATGAAAATTACCGACAGGACCATCGGCGTAGCGCCGGTCGGCTGCGCGGTATTTGCTTACAATTATATGGACACCGACTTCGTCGAGGCTGCGCACGGACGCGCCCCGGCCATGGCCACCGGCATCAAGCGCCTCCTGCCCGACCGCGTCGTCTTCACCTACCAGGGCGACGGCGACCTGGCCTCCATCGGTATGGGTGAAATTGTCCATGCGGCGGCGCGCGGCGAGAACATCACCGTGGTTTTCATCAATAACGCCATCTACGGCATGACCGGTGGGCAGATGGCTCCCACCACCCTGCCCGGCATGAAGACCACCTCCTCGCCCAGCGGCCGCGACGTGGAACTGCAGGGCTATCCAATCCGCATGGCCGAGATGCTCGCCACGCTGGATGGCGCTGGTTATGTCGTCCGTCGCAGCCTGCACGACCCGAAGAACATCCGCTTGGCCAAGAAGGCCATCCGCACCGCGTTTGAAGTACAGCTACACGGCCTCGGCTTTTCGATGGTGGAATTGCTCTCCACCTGCTCGACAGGCTGGGGCGTGACGCCGGTCGAGTCGCTCGGCTGGCTGGAGCAGCACATGATTCCGGCCTTTCCCCTCGGTGATTACAAGATATCGCCATCGGTGGCGGCGATAAAACTTTAAATTTCAGGGGAATGGAGTATAAAAATGCAAACAGAAATCATCATCGCCGGTTTCGGCGGACAGGGCGTCATGTTCATAGGTCAGGTTCTGGCTTACGCGGCCATGGACAAGGGTAAGCAGGTGACGTGGATGCCCTCCTATGGCCCCGAAATGCGCGGTGGCACGGCCAACTGCATCGTGGTCATCGCCGATGAGGAAATCGGCTCGCCGTTGGTCGAGAATCCGCCCGCATCCATTGTCATGAACCTGCCTTCGCTCGACAAGTACGAGCCGCTAATCAAGCCCGGTGGCGTATTGATCGTCAATGCTTCGATGGTGGACCGCGCCGCGCAGCGGGACGACATTACCACGATCCTTATTCCCGCCAATGATATTGCCGAGGAAATCGGCGACAAGCGCCTGGCAAACATGGTTGCCACCGGCGCGCTGCTGGGATGCCTGGATATTATGACTGTCAAAGACCTGGAGGCGGCGCTCGAGGCGCACATGCCCGGCCGCCACAAGCACCTGCTGCCCAAGAATTTCGAGGCATTACGCAAGGGCACGGAGTTTGCGAAACAGGCGATAAAGAAATAATATGAACTTCCTCATCACCGGCGCAGCCGGATTCCTCGGCTCTTCCCTCGCCAACCAACTCGCCCGTGAAGGGCACCAGGTACGCGGCCTGGATGATCTCTCGACTGGAGACCCGCAGGCGTTGGAACCCGGCGTCCACTTCACGCGTGGTGACGTTAACGACCGGCCCAAGCTGTGGACCTTGCTCCAGGAGGTGGACTGTGTCTATCACCTGGCGGCGCGCGTTTCTGTACAAGAATCGCTGCTTTACCCGAGGGAGTACAATGCCGTCAACGTCGGCGGAACAGTCAGCCTGATGGAAGCCATGCGGGATGTCGGCGTGCGGCGTGTTGTCCTGGCTTCCTCCGGCGCGATCTACGGCGACCAGGAAAACCAACCTTTGACAGAGAACATTACTCCCAGGCCGCGCTCGCCATACGCCGTCTCGAAGCTGGCCGCGGAATACTACGTGCGCACGATCGGGACGTTGTGGGGAATCGAAACCGTTTGTTTGCGCATCTTCAATGCCTATGGCCCGGGCCAGCATCTACCACCCTCACACCCGCCGGTGGTGCCGTATTTTCTGCGCCAGGCTCTGCGCGGCGGCACCTTGGTCGTCCATAGCGAGGGGCAGCAGACGCGCGATTATGTCTATGTGGAGGATGTCGTCGCAGCCATGCTGGCCGCTGCCACCGCGCCTAATCTCAACGGCCTGGTAATCAACGTAGGCAGCAATACGGAAACCAGCGTGCGCGCCCTGGTCAAGCTTGTCTTGGAAGCCGCTGGCAGCCAGGCTAACGTGGTCTATAACCCCCAGACCGAGGGCGGAGTCGCGCGCATGTGCGCTGACTTGTCTTTAGCCGGGCAGAAACTCAACTACAAACCGTTCATTTCGCTCGCCGATGGCTTGCACCTGACACTGGCGCGTGACCCTAGATTTAAAACGACATAATGCGAATTTGTCTAATACCGCTCAAAGTAGGAGCCCGTCGTCCTCAGGTAAATCTGAAGCGACTCTACGAAAAACTGGCCGAGGCTGCAAATCTCCATGAAAAATCCCCTTCCCCGGTCATTCTACAATCGTCCCACCCTGACCGTCGCCCATGAATTGCTTGGGACGCGACTTGTCCGGATTTTAGACGGCGCGCGGCTTTCCGGCATTATCACCGAAACCGAAGCCTATATTGGCAAGGAGGATTTTGGCTGTCACGCGCACGCGGGAAAAACAAAGCGCAACGCGGTCATGTTCGGCCCGCCGGGACATGCCTATGTTTACTTCACCTACGGCATGCACTGGATGTTGAACGCGGTCACCGAAGATGAAGGTTTTCCCGCTGCAGTCCTGATCCGCGCCATCTGGCCAGTGGAAGGCGTTGAAATCATCGCCGCGCGGCGTAACGGACGGGATACCGGCGGACCAGCCAAGCTGACCCAGGCCCTCGGCATTGACGGGGCGTTGAACGGGGGTGATTTGTGTGACCCGGCTACCGGTCTATGGATTGAACCGGGTTTTCCGATCCTCGATGACTCCGTTACGATTGGCGCGCGTGTGGGGTTATATACAGTGCCGGAGCCGTGGCAGTCAATGCCTTGGCGGTTCCATATCACCAAAGAGATTCGAGAGTAGAGATTAGAGAATAGTCCAAGCCATTACTCTCTGCTCTCTATTCTCTACTCTCTTATGCCACCGGAGGAAACATGAATCTTTTACAAGGTAAAACTGCTTTAGTATTTGGCTTGGCCAACGAACGCTCGATTGCCTGGGGCATCACGCAGGCCATGCACGCGCAAGGAGCAAGAATCGGCATCAGTTATGCGGGAGAGGCGCTGGAGCGGCGCGTGCGGCCGCTGGCTGGGCAGGTCGGATGTACCTTCGTCGAAGAATGTGACGTCACAAAAGACGAAGATATCGCGGCTGTGGCCGACAAAGCGGCCAGAGAATTCGGGCAAATTGACATTTTGATTCATTCCATCGCCTTTGCCAACCGTGATGAACTGGGCGGGCCGTTCTATGCCACCAGCCGCGAGGGTTTCCGCATGGCGCTGGATATCAGCGTGTACTCGTTTATTGGTCTGGCGCGTGCTTTTCAGCCCATCCTCCGACCGGGAGGTGCGATGTTGTGCATGACATATTACGGCGCGGAGAAGGTCGTGCCGCATTACAACATCATGGGCGTGGCAAAAGCTGCACTGGAGGCGACCACTCGCTATCTGGCCTATGATTTCGGGCCGCAGGGAGTGCGTGTCAATGCCATCTCCGCCGGGCCAATCCGCACGCTGGCGGCGGCGGGAGTGAGCGGCTTCAAGGATATGTACCGTGCCTTCGCCGAGATGGCTCCGCTGCGCCAGAATGTGACCATCGAGGACGTGGGCAACGCGGCGGTCTTCCTGTGTTCGGATATGTCCCCCAAGACCACCGGCGAAGTTGTGTACGTGGATTCGGGCTATAACATCATGGGCGTGCCGGAACCGCCACAAAAAGAGTAATCAGACCTCACTCATGCCCCTCTCCTAAAGGAGAGGGGAACCGCAGAAGATGATAAAATAGGGCGCGAGGTTTTTTGCGCCCTGTTATTTTTTAGATGATTCATGAAAATTCTAATCGAGCCACACACGCTTGAGCGCGCAGAGGAACGTGGTGCGAGCCTCTCAGAAATTGAGGATGTGATTCATGCCGGTTTTTCAATCCCGGCGCGTGGAAATCGTTCGGCTAAGGCGAGAGTTTATCCATTCAAACAGGAAAGACTTGGAAAGTATTACGAACAAAAGCGTGTTGAGGCCATTTACGTAGAGGAGCAGGAAAGCATTGTAACAGTGACTGTGTATGTCTTTTATGGAGAATGGAAGGATTGAAATGCAGATCACATATAGTGTAAAAACCGATGTGTTGTATATGCGTCTTGATGAGCGAAAACAGCCTGTCATCAACCGCCGCGTATCCGATGATATTGTATTGGATATTGGCGAGGGCGATAAAATCATAGGTATTGAGATCGTTGGCGCGTCAACGCACCTCAATCTTCAAAATATACTGCCGGTAGAAATTAAACTGGCAGCCGGGGTATCTACTTGATGTTCAAACGCAACACACAGCAGACCCAGCCCACTACAGTGCAAGCGGTCGAGCGCATCACCTCGGTGCTCGGCGCGGGGGTCATCTGGCAGGGCAGCCTCAGCGGCTCGGGCGGCGTGCGCATCGAAGGCACCTTCGAGGGACAGGTCGCTATGCGCGGCATGTTGGTGGTCGGCGAGACGGGGCGCGTGACCTGCGAAAATATGCGCGCCAACACCGTCATCGTGGCCGGCGCGGTGCGCGGCAATATCACCGCCCAGAAGGTTGAGGTCCGCTCCACCGGACGCATCTGGGGAGATGTGGTCACCGTCTCCTTTGCCACCGAAGAGGGCGCCTTCCTGCGCGGCCAGATCCGCATGGAAGACGCGGTCGAGCTGGAATTGGGAACGGAGCCTGAAAAACCCGAGTTAGAGTAAACCAAAGCCTGAACTTACCTTTGGAAAAAGCAATGGTTATCAAAAACACAGTTGCGGAACTCAGAAAATACAGCGTTCTAGATGTCCGTGGGGCCAAACAGGTCGCATCGGTTTGGCTGGAACGTTTTCAACTCGATAAGGTTGTTGGCTTCGGCCTGCCCGAGATTGACGACCGTTATCATGTCTGGCGGGTACCTCTGGTTAATAAAGTCTCGCAGGAAAGAATCGGTGAAGTGGTCATTGACGCTTACACATCGCTTATTCTGGAAGATAAGTCCACTTCGCCAGAAATACTCGAAGCGAGGTTGCTAGGGCGAAATGACGATAGAAAAGGAAACACAAGGAAATCACACTCAAATGGCACTTACCTATTGTCATCTTTGAGAAATACGATTGCACAGGGTGATTGCGAACAAGTTCTCCAGGATTTACCCGCTGGTAGTGTCAATCTAGTCTTTACTTCACCGCCCTATTACAATGCCCGCCCGGAATACACTGACTACATCACCTACAAAGAATACCTCCTGAAACTTCGCAAGGTTTTTCAAAATGCACATCGCGTTCTGGCTGAGGGTTGTTTTTTTGTAATCAATATTTCACCTGTATTGATTCGCCGCGCCAGCCGTTCAGAGGCATCGCAAAGAATTGCCGTACCATTCGACGTGCATCGGCTGTTTGTTGAAGAAGGCTTTGATTTTATTGACGACATTATTTGGGAAAAGCCGGAAGGCGCGGGCTGGGCAACCGGACGCGGAAGGCGCTTTGCCGCTGACCGCAATCCGTTGCAATATAAGCCTGTGCCAGTGACGGAATATGTTTTGGTTTACCGGAAACACACTGAAAAATTGATTGATTGGAATATCCGCGCCCATCCCAACAAGAAACTTGTTGAAGAATCCCGTATTGATGATGGTTACGAGCGTACTAATATTTGGCGATTTAAGCCAGCTCACGACCCGCACCACCCTGCAATTTTTCCTATAGAACTGGCCGAAAAAGTGATCTCTCACTACTCATTCAAGGGCGACGTAGTTCTCGACCCATTTGCAGGCATTGGCACGGTTGGCAAAGCGGCTGTCAGACTTGGCCGCCGTTTTGTATTGATAGAGCAAAATCCGTATTACATCTCCATCATCCGCGAAGAAGCAAAGCTATGGCTTGGAAAAGATGTGAAGCATGTTCACGCGATCAACTGCGCGCCTATTGACGCGGAGAATATGTTGTTTTGAGGGGTAATATGGCAAAGGAAAAGCAAAATTTCACTACCCTAAGCGAGTTAATGTCTTTTTCGGACTTGGGTTTGCTCTCCGCAAGTGGAAGTCAACTTGTCCAGCAGATCGGGATGGATGTTGTCAGGGGGGTGGTATTGGATATCCTGACAGGTCGAAATCTGCGCGACTCAACGGAAGCATTGACTCGCCGTCGAATTGCAGCAATAAACCTTGCAACCGTTGACCTTTTCCTGAAAGGTTCTGCCATTTCAGATAATTTCATTAGCCAACTGCCGAGTATCGCGACCGTAATTCTCTTGAAGAAAAGGATATCGAAGACTGAACGCTGGCTGGCGCAATGGGTTCTTGGTTTGACTGACAAAGCATTTCAAAATGTCTTGCGAGATAATCCTGAAGCAATTAGTGAGTATCGGGACCGCTACATCAACATTTGTCAAGAAGTCATCGCGGCGCGAGAACAAGAAAAAGGTGTACTGCAAGGCGAACTCACCCTCAACGATGATGTAAAAGCACAGGTCAATTGGCTCTGGATGACATATCTTTTGAATGCCATTGGAGCGCAAACGCTTGCTATTCGCGGTTCTGAAAAGTCGGCTTATGGCAAGTTATTTGAAAAACTGGTGCTCGGTTCTTTACTCCTTGGATTCAACTTGTAAGTGCAACAAAAGCGGTTGAAGGAGAGGTAAGCTGAGGTAACATAGTCTCCAAGACCGCCAAGTCAAAGGAGCACTTATGAGAACCTACACTCAGCTTACCCAGGAACAAAGATACCAGATTTCTGCTCTGAAGAGAATAGATTTGAGTCAGAGCAAGATGGCAGAAGAGATTGGTGTGCATAGAGCAACCTTAAGTGGATGGCAAAATTTGGACACTGAAACGGGTCAAGTTAAGGTGTAAACT
>DYHT01000018.1 GCA_020723995.1 Chloroflexus sp. | reverse complement strand
TGCGCCGTCGCCACAAGGCAGCAGCGCCAACTTAATGTGACATTGTCAAACTAGGCGCGTTGATTAATACCGCCTTCCAAGGCAGCCTGGATTACGTCTGGATTGCGGCGCTCTTCGTGGGCGGCGCGGCCTTGATCTGGCAATACTTCCGCGCCAAGTAATATCGAACACAACAAACAAAGAGACCCGGTTTCTCAGCGGAACCGGGTCTCTTTTATTTATTCAGAAAGCGTAACGCTTTCTATTCATTCAGGAGATTCGCCCCGATATACTCGACGAGTCTCCCGGATTCGGTATTGATCTTATCAATCAGCGCGGCAGCGTTCGTCACATCCCCTTGCCTGGTCCGCTGCTCCAACTCGGCTGCCAGGGAGGAGATGGGATTCGCGCTGAAATTGGCCGATAGTCCTTTCAGGCTGTGGGCATGGCGGTTGAGGCTGGTCACATCGCCGGTCTGCAAGGCGGTTTTCATGACCTCGATACGTGTGGAGAGATGATTGACGAACTCCCGGCACATCTCAATGAGAAACTTACGGTCGTTTCCAAAGAGCGGCAAAGCAGTTTCGATGTTCATCGGGAGATCCTCGGTCTTTTCCCCGGCCGTTGGCTGCCCATTCGAACGCGGCGCGGAGGCGGCTGCTTCGCCAAACAGGACCACCTCGCGCCGCGTTTCGGCAGCGCCTTCAGCCTCTTCTTTCCTGGTTCGCACCCAGCGGTCAATGGCAGTAATCAACGCCTGCGGCTGGAGCGGCTTGGAGACGTAATCGTCCATACCGGCTTCGATACACCGTTCCCGGTCTCCCTTCAAGGCGTGAGCCGTCATCGCAATGATCGGGATGTGGCCTCCCTTGCCAGCCTCCGATTGCCGGATGCGGCGCGTGGCTTCGAAGCCATCCATAACAGGCATTTGCACATCCATGAGCACAGCGTTGTACTGTTCTTTCTGGACCTTCTCGAGGACTTGTTCGCCATTCTCGACGGCATCCACTAAATAGCCAGCCTTCTGCAGCAAGATGATCGCCAGTTTCTGGTTGATGGCATTATCTTCGGCCAGCAGGATGCGCATACCCTGGCGTTTCTGCTCTGCGAGGGTATGGCGTGTGATCAAACGACCGGTGCCGGGTTTGCGCGGCTGCTGCCCTAAAATAGTCACCAGTGACTCGTAGAGCAATTGCCGTTTGACCGGTTTAAGCAGGTAGCCGGCGCAGCCCAGCGCTTCCAGACGGGAGGCGTCGCCGCGCTCGCCCATAGAGGTCAGGACGATGATCTTGATTTCCTGGCTGGTCGGGTCGCTTTTAATAGCCCGCGCCGTCTGCTCGCCATCCATTCCCGGCATTTGCATATCCAGTAAGATCAGTTGATAAGGTTCTTTGGCGCGGTACGCAGCGCGCAGCATCTCCAACCCTTCGGGGCCGCTCTCGGCCGTAGAAACCTGGCAGCCGAAACCTGCCAGGATCTTGGTCAGGATCATGCGGCTGGTGGCGTTGTCGTCTATGCAAAGAACTTTCAGGTTGAGCAGATCCACCGGCGTTGGCGGCTGCTCGACCTTCTCCTCCAATTGCTTCTCGAGTGTCAACTCGAACCAAAATGTACTCCCTTTCCCAGGCTCGCTTTCTACGCCAATCTTGCCTCCCATTGCTTCCACCAGTTGCTTGGAAATGGTCAGGCCGAGGCCCGTGCCTCCGTAGCGGCGCGTGGTCGAGCCGTCCACCTGGGTGAAGCGCTCGAAGATGGCCGCCTGCCGCTCCGGTGGAATGCCAATGCCAGTATCCTGGACCGAGAAGCGCACCGTTGCATGGGTTGGGGTATCGGAGACGGGGTCAGCATGGATGACGATCTCACCATGCTCGGTGAATTTGATGGCATTTCCCACCAGGTTGACCAGGGCCTGCCGTAGCCGGCCAGGGTCGCCGCGCAAATCGGAATAAACATCTGAGTGGATCAGGGAGGCCATTTCCAGACCCTTATCCTGGGCGCGCTTGGCCAGGGTGTAAGCCACGTCCTCGACCGTGTTGCGCAGATCGAAATCAATGACTTCCAGATCAAGGCGCCTGGCCTCGATCTTCGAGAAATCCAGGATGTCATTCAGGAGGGTCAGCAGCGCTTCAGCGCTTTGGAGAGAGGTGTTGAGGTAATCACGCTGTTCAGGGGTGAGAGGTGTATCCAGCGCTAATTCCAGCATCCCGATTACGCTGTTCATCGGCGTGCGGATCTCGTGGCTCATGTTCGCCAGGAATTCGCTCTTGGCGCGGCTGGCCTCCTCGGCCTCCCGGCGAGCGCGCACCAGGTCCGATATATCGTGGTAGATGCCCAACGCGCCCACCCTCTCCCCCTCCACGACCACAGGCGCGCCGAAGATCTCGACATCCACCAACGTCCCATCCTTACGTTTACGTTGGCCGATGCCGTGCACAGAGCCTGTCATGGCTTGCGCAGTATATCTGGCGGCTTCATCGGCTGTCTCCGCAGTCGTGATGAGGCCATCAAGATTTACGCCCACAATCTCATCACTGGCATAACCATATAATTTTTCAAAAACCGGATTGCAGGAGACGACTTTCTCCCGATTATCCAACACTACAATCGCGGTTGGGCTGTTAAGCACCAGGGCTTCAAAGTATTGTTTTTGGCGCAATACCTCGCCTTCGGTTTGTTTACGAGCGGTCACATCGTGAAGGATATATAGTGTGCGCGGTGAGGGCCCATCTATCACGCCAGGATAAACAGCAATATCGTACCAACCTTCCAGACAGGGGAAGGTCATTTCGCCGCTCTGCCTGTTCCAGCCAGCTTCGCTTTCGCTGCAACCGAACAGCATCCGCGTGAGAGGCTGGCCGAGAATTTCCTGGTATGCCATGCCCAATTGTCTCGTCAGGGCTTTGTTGCAGCGGACGATCAGATCCTTGTCGTCCGTCAGGATTATTGGGTCTGCAACGGCATCGAAGGTTGTTTCCCATTCTTTCTTCGCATGGCTGATGAGCTTCTCCGTCTGGCGGCGCTCCTCCACTTCACGCTGAAGCTCCTCGTTGGTGCGGACCAGTTCCGAGGTCCGCTCCGCGACCGTCTGCTCCAGTTGGGCATTCAAGCGGATGAGGCTTTCTTCACGCGCACCATTAAATCCAAAGGTCAATCCCAGGAACAGAGGCACCGTGTCAATGATCCATAACAGTGGATGGCTGCTCTGAGCTGTGAGCATCGCCGCGAGGTCGAGCGAGGCCTGGTCAAGGAAGGTTTGCAAGATTGTGCCAAAAATGGGAAAGATCATCCCAATCAAGACACCGACGAGGGTGAACCTGAATGTGGGAGAAAGGTCAGTAAATCTTTTCATCGGGGCCTCCACGAACTAAAGCAACCGACACAAGAGGCATATAAGCCGTGCACTATGTAGTTTAGCACAAAAAGAGAAACGATGTCGAACATCCCCCCACATAAAGATCCAGACCCTAAAGGTTCTAGAAACCTTTAGGGTCTCTCAAAGATTAGACCGCCTCGACGCGCTCAATATCCGGGAAAAACTGCCGCATGGTCCCCTCCACCCAGCCGTGTAGCGTGGCGGGTGAAAGTGGACAACCCAGGCAAGCTCCCCCCAGCTTCACCTTCAGGACTTTCCCATTGAAAGCGACAAATTCTACCGATCCGCCATGGAAATGCTCGATATACGCGCTCAGTTGTTCGATCAAACCTTTCATCTGCGCTTCTTGTGGAAGGAGTTTCGTTTCTGCCATTCTTCCAACCTCCTTGAACCCTTGCGGGAAGCCGACCGGCTGGCGTATACCTCTCGCCAACAAGGATGTCACCTGCGCCCGCCTGCTCTGCCAGCGCTCGGAGATCACGTTCGCCAGGCGGTCGAGAATTACTTTGCCGACCGCAGGATACTTATCACATATGGCGCGCAAATCCTTGCCGCGTACTTGCAGAACTTCACAATCTGCCGTGCACAACGCGCCGGAAGTATAGTCCACATTACCCAAGGCCGCCGACCAGCCGAAAACGCCGCCTGGCTGCACCCGCGTCACGGTCATCATCGGCCCGTCATCCGGCTTGTAGCGGATGAGCACCTCGCCCTTCACCAGGAGATAAAGAAATTCGGCGATATCTCCTTGCTCGAAGACGATGGTACTGGCAGGGTAGAACTGTGAGCTGAAATAAGGCATCAGCAGTCTTATATCTGCCGAGCTCAAGCCTTCGAAGAAGGCGAATTCTTTCAGGTTGTCAACTATCATTGCATGGATATTATGCTCACATACATACCCTTTCAAGTGGCGAACATCCTAAATTAAAAGACATTTGTCCCTTATTTGAACTCAATATGTCATAGGCATCGGGTATACTCTATATCTGCAACTTTTGATTTCGGAAGACATCTAATGAGTGAGAAAATCCCGCCAGAACTCTCCCTTGACGCCCTCAAGTCTGGAAATCGAGATGAATTCACCCGGCTTGTGGATGCCTACTCTGGGCCGATGTACCGGATGGCGATGAAAATGCTCGGCGACGGACAAGACGCCGAGGATGTACTCCAAAATACCTTCCTCAATGCGTTCAAGCACATCCGCAGCTTCGAGGAACGTTCCAGCCTCTCCACCTGGCTTTATCGTATCGCCGCCAATGAAGCCCTGATGATGATCCGCAAGCGACGCCCTGAAACGACGATGACGGACACAAGTGTGGAAGGTGATGAAGGTGGGGAGTATTCCCCGCTCCAATTCGTGGATTGGTGCTGCCTGCCGGAGGATGAATTGCTTTCGGTCGAAGCTAGGCGACATCTTGACCGGGCCATTCAGCGCCTGCCGGAGAAACTGCGCATCGTGTTCATCCTGCGCGACCTCGAGGATCTATCCATTGAAGAGACCAGACAGGTGCTTGACTTGAGCCAGACCGCGGTGAAAACCCGTCTGTTGCGCGCCCGCCTGAACCTGCGCGAGCAACTCAGCAGTTATTACAGCGAACGCATTGGTGATCGGATTGAAAAGAAATGACACAATCAGCGCATTGCAAATCTTTATTGGACTCGCTCTCTGAATATGTGGATGGCACGCTCAGCGAGGAGTTGTGCAATGAAATCCAGCGGCACCTCTCTGATTGCCAGAATTGCAGTATCGTGGTGGATACGCTGCGTAAGACCATCTATCTCTATCATGCGATCACCTCCGAGCCAGCAGATGTGCCTCGCGATGTGCGCGAGCGCCTCTTCCACAGCTTGAAACTGGAAGATTATCTACAGCACTAAGCAACTATTCTAGCCTGATTGCATCTAAACCCAAGATGAACGACATGCAGCTCCCCTTCGTCGTGAAGGATGCGTCCCACGCCACCCAGGGCTTCCTCATCCTCGGCATCGAAGCTGGCGAGCCTGCCAGCGAGGTGGCGGCTTTCGTCAGGCAATACCAGCTCACTTTCCCGATCTGGCTTGACCCGCATGGATTGGCCCTTGAATCTTTCAAGAATTACAACCTCCCCAGCTCATACGTAGTTGACCGGGAAGGTATCATTCGCCTGGCATGGAGCGGAGCGATCAGCCCGGAAATGCTGGAAAAATATGTAACCCCACTCGTGGAGAACGAAAAATGAACGCAAAAGTAACCTGGCAGCAGGGATTGACTTTCACAGGTACAGCGGATAGCGGCGTTAGCGTGCCGCTGGGTGCGGCTTTGGAAGTGGGCGGCGCGAATTACGGCTTTCGCCCGATGGAACTGATGGCCGTCAGCCTGGCCGGCTGTACGGCGATGGACGTGATTTCCATTCTGCAAAAAAAACGACAAGATGTGACCACCTTCGAGGTAAAAGTCCATGCAGAGCAGGCGCAGGAACATCCGCACGTCTTCACGCAGGTGAATATCGAGTATATCCTCACAGGCCGCAAGATTGACCTAGCGGCGGTGGAACGCGCCCTGGAACTATCCAAGACCAAATATTGCCCAGCGCAGGCCATGCTGGGCAAAGTGGTGGAAATAAAACTGGCATATAAGATTCTGGATGCCGACTGAGATTTTGGCAATCACGCGCAGAGACAGGTAGTTGCCCGTTCCTGCGCGGCTCTATTTTCCCGCCGTGACCTGACTTTCCAGATTAGAACAATCACAGGCAATAATTGTTTTCCCATTACGCGTCAATGTGCCTGCGTAGGCCCTATCACCGTTATGAGCGATCCAACCTTCCAGGTTAAAGGCCAACGGCCCTTCGGCCGGTATCCATTCGCCGTTATATTTACGGGCGATGTGGATGTGCGTGCCGGTGGTCCGCCCGCCCTCGCAGGAGGGATGCCCAACCGGGTCGCCCGATTTCATTCGTGTGCCGAGCGGTACGCGGCCCTCGCTGCCGACATGCAGATGAAAGATGACCCAGCCGGTACGTTCATCGCGATCGTCATCCAGGTCGAGGACTACTATGCCAGTCTCGGAGCGCACGACCACCCCGTCGGCTATGGCCGTAGCCCATTTATCCGTTGGGATACAACCGCCGACCGAAGCCGGGGGGGCGAAGTCAATGGCCGCCAAGGGTTCCCCCGTCCCCCAGCCGGTGTGCGGGCCGCCAGTGTAGGTCCATGAATCACCCGCCGGAAAGGGGAACGTGAATGCCGGCTGCTTCAGGCTGACCGGAATGTGGGGGACTTCCATTGCCCATGGATCGCCAAAAAGATTTCGAAAGGTAAGCGCCAGGCCCTCGCTTCCTATGGCGCGCGTGTAGTCTTCTTTCAAATATAAGCGCGAGAAATAATATTGGATGCCGACCGTCCCGGGATTCTGCCAGGGATCCGGACGTTCGAGGCTGCCGTCGCTATGTTCGAAGGAGGTCAGCCGCCCAGTCCGCCAACCGTAATAACCGTTATTGAGTGTATTCGCGGCCCAGACCAGTTGCAGGTAGAGGCCACGATGCGAATAACTGCGGTAGCCAAGCAGATAGGACATATCAGGCGGTTCAGCCTGGGAGAGCGCGCCGGTTTGATATTCCAAAATAGCCAGCAGCAGGCGCGGGCTGACGCTGAAATTCATGGCGACATAATCCACGATCTGCGCGCCGCTACGCCAGTCGCCTCCCACGTAGTCGCTGAAGTCCTTCAACCAACCCGTTTGTCCGGCCACAAAAGCCGAGCTATCGAACCCGACCGCCGACGGGCCGTTCACGAATAGATTATCTGGAATTATTTTTAACGGGCTGCCCCACAATGACAGATAGTAGATGGGTATCTTCATCGGCATCCCAGGCGGCATGGTGGTCGCGTCGGCCGGGATTTGGGGGTTGGCCTGGCGGATCTGGTCTACTGTGGTATTGAAATGGGCTGCCAATGCAGGCAATGTATCTCCCATTTGGGCTGCATAGTCCACCAATTCACCCGGATTATAGGCCGGGCGCGCCGGCAGCGGAGTCGGTGAAGGCCCGGCGACCAGCGTCGGTGTCGCGGTGACAGGTACCAGGTCCGCACCCGCTGCCTGGGGCATACAGGCCGACAGGATCAGGGAGGCGATAACGAAAAACAGCAAACCACGCAATGGGAAATTATTCATCCGGTAAACGGCTGATTTGGGTCTCAAACGAACCGTCGGGCCTGGCAATGACGGTCTTATCACCCTTCGTCAATGTACCCTCGTAGGGCTTCTTTCCGGCGTGCGCCACCCAGCCACTGAGGGTAAATGGGAGCGGCCCATCGGCCAGCACCCACTCGCCGTTATATTTACGGGCGAAGTGCAGGTGCGTGCCAGTTGCAATGCCCCCCTCGCAAGAAGGATGGCCGATCCAATCGCCAATATTCAACCAATCGCCGAGGGGAACGCGGTTTTTTGTAGCGACATGCAGGTAGAGCAAAACCCAGCCGGTCTGTTCATGGCCGTCGCCGTCCAAGTCCAGGACGACCACCCCATTCCCCGAGCGCACGACCCGCCCGGAGGCGGAAGCCACGATCCAACGGTTGGAAGGTACGCAACCGCTTTGATCTGCGCCCGGGGCAAAATCCAACGCGGCCAGGGCACCCTGTAATTCCCAGGCCGGAGGCAACCCGTTGCTGGAAGATAACTGTTGTATCCAGGCCGAATGCGGCCCACCGCTAAAGCTCCAGATCTGTCGCACCTCAAAGGGTAAAATCAGCCGCGGCTGGGTCAGCCCGGGCGGGAAAATCGGCTCGACAGCCAGGGCGCGCGACCAGGGATCGCCAAACATGCGCGCATACAGCGCCGGGAATCCGACGTTGGGATCTATGGCCTGCGCCCATTCTGTATAGTTCATGGTTTTAGAAAAGAAGTAATGGATCGCGACCGAACCGGCATTCAGCTCCGGCGAGAGGCGCACTGTCGTGCCATCCGAGAAGGTCAAGGTGGTCAACGTGCCGCCGCGCCAGCCGTAGTATCCGTTCGATAGCTCCTGCACCGCCCACATCATCTGGCGGAAGAGACCCCGATAATAAGTGTCAATGTAGCCGAGGGGATAATCACCCTGGGCCAGGTTCGAAGGCAGGCCGTTGACCCAGCCACTTTGGTACTCGATCAGGGCCAGCAGCAGGCGTGGATTGATCGAGTTCTCGATGGCGATTTTTTTGACGGCATGAGCGCCGGTCGTCCAACCGGTGCTGCTCAACCATTGTTTATAGGTACTCAAATAGCCTTTTGCCCCTGAAACATAGGCATCAGTATCGAAATCCATCGCCGAAGGAGAATAGACCACCTCTCTATCCGGAATAATTCGGATGGAAGGCGTGGTCTCGCCCAGGCGGTTGGGGATGATGAGGGGTGTATCCGGGTCCAGCAGCCCTGTCTCTGGCAACATCGCCGGCGAGGAGATCACGGAAATGTCCACGCCGAAGTGCGCCGCAACGACCGGCAGGCTGTCGCCCGATTGGGCGTAGTACAGGATCGGCGGTTGGGGTGTGGACGAGAATGGGGTCGGCGTTGTAGTCGGGGGAAGCGGTGTCAAAGACGGCGTGAAGGTCGGCTGAGGCGTCCAGGTTGGGATGGGTGTCGGCGGGTCAGCCGTCCAGAAAACCGCCCGAGTCGGCGTCGCAGTAAGGGTCGGTTCAGTCGTCCCCCACAGCGGGCCGCAGGCGGAGAGCAGAGCGGCAAGGAGCAACAAAACGGCGGCTTTGCGTGCTGGAAAAGAGGCAGGCTTCATCGGGGAAGATTATACCGCAGCCCCCACCCCGTCCCTCCCCCATTCCGCACTACAGGAATGGGGGAGGGTGCGGGAGGGGCGTGAGAAGGAACTAACGTTGAATCTGATTGATGGGATTATTGCCGTTGAAGGCTTCGACGGTGACTCCGTTGCGCGTCAGATAGCCATCGTATTCCACGCCTGTGCCGGATGAGAGCCAGCCATCAAGTACAAACGGCACTGCGCCATCGGCTGGGATCCACTCGCCGTTGAAGCGGCGGGCAATATGCACGTGCGTGCCATTCGACAAGCCGCCCTCGCAAGAGGCATGCCCGATGCGCTCTCCAGCGCGCAGGTACGCGCCGGCGCGCACACGCTGGCGGCTTTCGATGTGCATATAAAGCACCGTCCAGCCGGTCTGTTCGTAACCATCGCCATCTAAATCCTGAACGACCGCGCCGTTATGGGCACGGAGTATCAGCCCATCTGCCACCGCTATGACCCAGGCATCGGAAGCAACACAACCCTGCGCCTCGCCCGGCGGGGCAAAATCCAGCCCGGCCCAGGCTGAGCCGCCATCCCAACCGCCATGCGGCCCGCCGGTGAAAGCCCAAATTTCACCACTCCCAAACGGCAATTGCATGCGCGGCTGGATCAAATCTGGCGGCACGAGCGGCTCAATAGCCAGATCAAATGGAAAGCCAAAAAGCCGGGAATAGGCCGCAAACAAGCCATTCGGCGAGACATCTCGCAGCCAGGCCGGGTAAGCGTCCAATTGGGCAAACAGGTTCTGTACCCCGGCCGTCCCGGCGTTGATGGACGGGTCTACCGGGACAACCGAGCCATCGGCCAAAACCCATTCGGATACCGCCCCTGCCCGCCAGCGATAGTAGCCCTGGTTGAGGGCGTTGGCGGCCCAGGTCAACTGGCGATATAAACCAATATGCAAGTGACTGTTGAAACCGAGCGGCGCATCCAGCGTGGATGGATTGGGATTAGGATTTGTCAGCCAGCCGGAACGATATTCCAATACTACCAACAGTAGCCGTGGATTGACAGAGTAGTTCTGGGCCACCCGGCGGATGATCTGGGCTGCGTTCAGGGTTTCGCCATCCACATCCTGCTCGTAGCTCACCAGGTAGCCGCCTTTGCTGCGGATAAAAGTCTCCAGATCCAACAGGATGCTCATCGGGGCGTAGACCAGCTCAGAATCGGGGATGATCTTGAACGATGGGCCGGTCGCTTGGGGGGTGGGGACAGGGATTTTTAACTCCTGGCCTACACTCAGGAGATTGGGATTGTTCAGGCCATTGGCCTGCATCATGGCTTCCAGGCTGACGCCATATCGCAGGCTGATGGCGCCGAGCGTATCCCCGGCCTGAACGACGTAGGTCTCCGGGCCGCTGCGCGGGGTAGGCAAAAAACGAGGCGCATCCGGTGTGGGGGTCAAGATGGGCGCGCCGGGAACTCGCGTGGAGGGCAGACGGAACGAAGCTGTGGCGGTGGCTGTGCTCATCGAAACAGGAGGCCGGTCCGCGGCCGAGTCCGCAGCGGGAGGATTCCAGGCGGGAGAATCCGGGGCGGGGCGCACGCAGGCCGCCAGGCTTGCGTTGAGCGCCGTCACAGCGGCAAAAACAAGTCCAATTGTCCAGTGTCTGCGAAGAATCATAGCGGAATTTTAGCATATCCTTTGAAGGCAGGGTTATAATTGCTGCAATCAGCCCACAATTCCGAGCAATTACAGGTAAAGAACTTGGCAACAAACAATCACATCCACGTTTATCGTTACGAAAACGGCATTTCAAAGCAAATCGGGACCGGCGTCGTGCACGAGTCGTCCGTCGCGCTGACGGTCAACACCGAAACCTGGCTGACCTTCATGTGTACGCCGGTGCAACTCGAAGCGCTGGCAGTCGGCTTTCTCTACAATGAAGGCGTGATTTCGAGACGCGACGAAGTAGCCGATGTGCGTCTCTGCGAACATGGCGATAACGTGGACGTGTGGCTGACGCACGACGCCGAGCAGCCAAAACACTGGCGGCGGACTTCGGGCTGTACGGGAGGGGTGACGGCGGCAACGGAAGGCAGAGGGATGAAGGGTGAAGGCGGAAGGCGGGAGGCAGAAGGCGGCGGGCTGAGGCTGGCGCCGGAGCAGGTTTGCCGCCTGTCCGATATGCTGCTTTCTTCGCAGCAACTTTACCGCGAGACCGGCGGTGTGCATACCTCGTCCTTGAGCGATGGTGATAAGATCATCATCACGGCAGAAGACATTGGCCGCCACAATACGCTGGATAAGATAGCCGGGCTGTGTTTGCTGCAAAATATCTGGCCGGAACAGCGTATCCTGCTCACAACCGGGCGCATCAGTTCGGAGATGTTGCAAAAGGCGGCGCGTCTCGGAACGGCGGCAGTTATTTCGCGAACAGCACCGAGTTCGCTGTCCATTCAAATGGCGGAAAGCCTGGGCATTACGTTAATCGGATATGCGCGGCGGGACAGGTTTAATGTGTACGCGCATGAGGAGAGATTAGTAAAAAGTGATAAGTGATGAGAGATGAGTCACTTATCACGCCCCCCATTTTGTTTACAACCATCATCGCCCAAAGTGACATTTGGTATTTGACGCTCATCCAACGCAGGGATACACTTTTAAAAAAGGCCGCCATTGAAGGAGCATGTATGACCGCATCGGCGCTTGACTTTGCACCGCTCGATAAGATCCTGGATGAATTCAAGGGACGGAAAGACGCCGTCATCCCCATTTTGCAGCGCGCACAAGATATTTATGGCTACCTGCCCAAAGAGATATTGCAGGCCATTTCCAAGAAGGCGGGCATCCCGCTCAGCCGCTTGTACGGTGTGGCGACCTTCTATGCCCAGTTCCATTTGAAGCGGCGCGGGCGGCATCTGATCAAGGTCTGCGATGGCACGGCCTGCCACGTGCGCGGCGCGCCGAAAATCGTGGATGGACTCGAAGAGGCGCTGAACCTCGCCCCCGGCAACAGCGACCCGGATTACAAGTATTCGCTCGAAATCGTTTATTGTCTCGGCTCGTGCGGGCTGGCGCCCATCGCCACCGTGGACGATAAAGTGTACGGTCAGACCGAAACGCAGCACCTGGTGGATGCGCTGCGGCAGCTCGAATAAAAGGCGCGAGAGGAAACCTGTCATGCCTGAATTGAAAAACGTCGCAGACCTGGCCCGCTTGCACGCAACCACGCAACAGGCCAGAGAAGCGCGCCGAACCGCGTGCCCCACCATTTATGTCGGCACAGGCACCTGCGGGCTGGCCGCCGGCGCGGGGGAAGTGGCCCAGGCCATCCGCCAGGAACTATCCGCCCGCCAGATTGAGGCCGAAGTGCTGGGCGTTGGCTGCATCGGTATGTGCGTGAAAGAGCCGCTGGTGGATATTCAACTGCCCGGCCGGCCGCGTGTGACCTACGCCAACGTCAAGCCGGATATGATCCCCCGCCTGATCGAAGAACATTTGATGAACGGACAGATAATTCCCAAGTGGGCGATGGGACAGTTACCGGCGGACGGCGCGCCGCCAGAAACGCAAGTCGGCGAGCCGGGCTTGCCATCCTACGCCGAACTACCCTTCTACCGCAAGCAGGTGCGCATTGCCCTGAAAAACTGCGGCATGATTAACCCCGAATCAATTGACGAATATATCGCCGCAGACGGCTACCAGGCGCTCGGCAAGGCGTTGAGCGGCATGTCGCCCGACGAGGTTGTGGATGAAATGAAAGAGTCGGGCCTGCGCGGGCGCGGCGGGGCCGGCTTCCTGACCGGCATCAAATGGGAATTCTGCCGCCGGGCGCGCGGCACGCCCAAATATGTCATCTGCAACGCCGACGAGGGCGACCCGGGCGCGTTCATGGACCGCTCCGTCCTGGAGGGCGACCCACATTCGGTCATCGAGGGCATGACCATCGCGGCGTACGCCATCGGCGCGCAGGAAGGTTACATTTACTGCCGCGCCGAATATCCGCTGGCGATTGCCCGTTTGAAGAAAGCCATCGCCCAGGCGCATGTACACGGCCTGCTGGGCGAGAATATTCTGGGAAGCGGTTTTTCATTTGAACTGCACATCAAGGAAGGTGCCGGCGCGTTCGTCTGCGGCGAGGAGACGGCGCTGATCGCCTCCATCGAGGGCAAACGCGGCGAGCCGCGCCCGCGGCCGCCGTTCCCGGCCGTTTCGGGGTTGTGGGGCAAGCCATCCAACGTCAATAACGTCAAGAGTTACGGCATGACGCCGCAAATCATCCTGAACGGCGCGGATTGGTTCAGCCGCATCGGCACATCCGGCTCGCCCGGCACGGCGGTTTTTGCGCTGACCGGCAAAATCAAAAACACCGGCCTGATCGAGGTGCCGATGGGCATCACGCTGCGCGAAATCATCTACGATGTCGGCGGCGGGACGCCCAGAAACAAGCATTTCAAAGCCGTGCAAACTGGCGGCCCGCTGGGCGGCTGCCTGCCGGCCAGCGCGCTGGATACACCGGTGGACTTCGACTCGCTGACCGAGGCCGACGCGACCATGGGATCCGGCGGCATGATCGTGGTGGATCAGGATACCTGCATGGTCGAGTTCGCCAAGTATTTCCTGACCTTCGCCTCGGCCGAATCGTGCGGCAAATGCGTGCCGTGCCGCATCGGCGGGCAGCGTATGTTGGAAACGCTGACGTGCATCAGCGAGGGCCGGGGAACTCCGGAAGACCTGGACGGAATCGAGTACATATCGCGTAACATGAAAGAAGGCTCGCTATGCGCCTTGGGACAACTGACGCCGGGACCGGTCATGTCGTCGCTGCGCTTTTTCCGCCAGGAATACGAGGCGCACATCCAGGATGAATTCTGCCCGGCCGGCGTCTGCAAAGGACTGTTTTCTTACGAGATCATCGAAGCCAATTGCCCCGGCTGCGGGTTGTGCCTGAAAGCCTGCCCGGATGGCGCAATCAGCGGCGAAAAGAAAAAGCCGCACGTGATTGACCATCTCAAGTGCATCCAGTGCGGCGAGTGTTACCGTGTCTGCAACCTGGGCGCGATCGAAGTCATCCCTTTGAAAAAAAAGGAGATTCCAGCATGACCGTAAACCTGACCATCAACGGACAAAAAATCCAGGCCGAAACCGGCCAGACCGTTTTGCAGGCGGCGCGGGCAGTCGGAATCCACATTCCGGTGCTGTGCGAACACCCGGCCCTGCCGCCGGATGGCGCCTGCCGCATCTGCCTGGTAGAAATCGAAAAGCAGCGCGGCCTGCAGCCGGCCTGCACCTTCCCGGCCACTGAGGGGCTGGTCATTTCCACCCACTCGCCGCGCGTCATGGACTCGCGCAAATTTACGCTGGAACTGCTCATCTCCGACCACCCGCTCGACTGCATGACCTGCGAAGCCACCGGCGACTGCACGCTGCAAGACCTGGCCTACGAGTACGGCGTCAAAGACAGCCGCTACCAGGGCAAGCAGCATAATTACCCGCTGGATGCATCCAACCCGTTCATCCAGGTGGAGCGCAACAAGTGCATCCTGTGCCGCCGCTGCGTGCGGGCATGCAGCCACATCAACGGCGTGGAGGCCATCAGCGTCTTCTATCGCGGCTTCAACGCCTACATCGGTTTCGGCGCGGATGGACGGATGCAGGACAGTTCGTGCGAATTTTGCGGCTCGTGCGTGGCCGTCTGCCCGACGGGCGCGCTCTGGCCAAAGATGTCCATCGGCAAGGGGCGGCCCTGGCAGGTCGAGAAAGTGGATACTATCTGCTCCTACTGCGGCGTGGGCTGCAAACTGTCGCTGCACATCAGGGACAACCAGATCATCCGCGTGGAGGGCGCAAACGGCCCGGCCAATCACGGCTGGACGTGCGTCAAGGGACGCTTTGGGTACGATTACGTTCATCATCCCGACCGCGTGCTTACACCGAGAGTGCGCCGCTATCTACTCGAAGGCGTTAAGAAGCCAGAGAATAGAGAATCGAGAATAGAGAATAGTAAAGGCGGGACTAATCTCGACTCTCTAGTCTCTAATTTCTGGGATTGGGTCGAGACCGACTGGGATACGGCGTTGAACATCGTAGCGGAAAAACTCCGCACAAAGCGCGACACCCACGGTCCCGACAGCATTGGTGTGTTGACATCCGCCAAATGCACCAACGAAGAAAATTACCTGATGAACAAGTTCGCCCGCCAGGTGATCGGCACGAATAACATAGACCACTGCGCCCGCCTCTGACACTCCAGCACTGTGGCCGGTCTGGCCACTTCCTTCGGTTCGGGCGCCATGTCCAACTCGATTGACGACATTGCCGAGCAAGCCAAAGCCTATTTTGTCATTGGCTCGAACACCACCGAGCAACATCCGGTGATTGGTTATCGCCTGCGCCAGGCGGTCAAACAGCGCGGGGCGATTCTCATCGTGGCCGACCCGCGCCGCATCGCGCTCACCGATTTCGCCACGCTGCACCTGCGGCACAAACCCGGCAGCGACATCGCCCTGCTCAACGGGTTGATGCACATCATCCTTGCCAATGGCTGGGAGGATAAGGAATTCATTACCACGCGCAGCGAAGGTTTTGAAGAATTCAAGGCGGTCCTTGAACAATATCCGCCGGAGAAGGTCGCCGAAATCACCGGCGTGCCGGTGGAAGATTTGCAGCGCGCCGCCGAACTGATGGCAAAAAGCAAGCCGATGGCCGTGCTGTGGGCAATGGGCATCACCCAGCACATTACCGGCGTGCGCAACGTGATGGATCTCGCCAACCTGCAAATGCTGCTGGGCAATATGGGCATTTCCGGCGGCGGCGTGAACCCGCTGCGCGGGCAGAATAACGTCCAGGGCGCGTGCGATATGGGCGGGCTGCCGAATGTATTCCCTGGTTATCAATCCGTGACCAATCCGGAGGCGGTTGCCAAGTTCGCGAAAGCATGGGAACTTGTGAAGGATGAAGGCGGAAGGCGGAAGGATGAAAGCGGAGAACAGGAGGCTGAAGATTTCATCCTTCATCCTTCATCCTTCATCCTTTCCGATAAAGTTGGCATGACTGTGACAGAAATGATACCGGGCATTCTCACTGGTAAGACCCACTCCCTGTACATCCTGGGCGAAGACCCGGTGATGAGCGAAGCGGATACTAATCACGTTCGGAAGTGTCTGGAAGCGTGCGATTTTATCGTTTTGCAGGAAATCTTCCCCTCCGAGACCTCGGCTTACGCCGACGTACTTTTACCCGGCGTCTCGTTTGCCGAGAAGAGCGGCACCTTCACCAACACCGAGCGCCGCATTCAGATGGTGCGCAAAGCGGTTGAGCCACCGGGCGAAGCGCGTGAAGATTGGTGGATTACGGCTGAACTTGCCAAGCGGATGCTGGCAGAAGGCGGAAGGCAGTTGGCAGAAGGCGCATACGCCAGCTGGGATTACAAAAATACGAGCGACATCCTGACCGAGATCAACGCGCTGGCACCGTCCTACGGCGGCATTACCAATGCCCGGCTGGAAAGGGGCGAGACGCTGCAATGGCCTTGCCCCAACGCCGAGCATCCCGGAACGCCCATTCTGCACGTTGGCAAATTCACACGCGGGCTGGGCAAGTTCACACCCATCGAACACATCCCGCCGGCCGAATTGCCCGACGACGAATATCCGATGGTGTTGAGCACCGGGCGCGTGCTGTACCACTGGCACGGCGGGCAGATGTCGCGCCGCTCGCAGGGCCTGTTGGAAATCTATCCCAAGCCGCTGATCGAGATCAACGAAGACGACGCCGCCAGGCTTGGACTTGACCCTTCGACAGGCTCACCTGTGCCTGCGGCACTGGCGCAGGCAGGGCAGGCTGGCAGCCAGCGCGTACGCGTCGCCTCGCGGCGTGGCAGCATCGAGGCCGAGGCAATGGTCACCAACCGCGTCCCGCCCAGTATGGTGTACGCCAACTTCCACTTCCCGGAAGCCTCAGTCAACGAACTGACCATCGCCGCGCTGGATCCGGTTTCCAAAATACCGGAGTTCAAAGTGTGCGCGGTGAAGGTTGAGGTAGTTAAGTAGTCGAATAGTCTGGTAGTCTGATGGTCGGGTAGTCGAGTAGAATGGGCTTTACGCCATCTGCCATCTGCTATCAGCCATCAGCTATCTGACATCTGCTATCAGCCATCAGCTATCTGCTATCCGCCATGCGTAATCCGCAATCAGCAATCGAAAATCCGAAATCCAGAGCCATGCTATTGGCGGCGCTGTATATCGCCCAGGAGCAGTACGGTTGGCTGAGTCCGGAGGCCATCCGGCGCGTGGCTGACCGGTTGAACCTGACGGAAGGCCAAGTGCGCTCAACGGCCAGTTTTTACACTCTGTTCGAACTGGAGCCACAGGGCAAGTACCGCATTCAGGTCTGCGAGGGATTATCGTGTTATCTGGTCGGCGGGGCTGAACCGATGATTGACTTCATTGTCAAAAGGCTGAAGATCAAACCAGGCGAGACCACGCCCGACGGCAAAATCACGCTGGAAGTCGTCCAATGCCTGGCCGCCTGCGACCTCGCCCCGGCTATCAAAGTCAACGACGAACTATACGGACAGATGACGCCGGAGAAAATTGATGCGCTGCTCAAAGAGTTGACCCAATTGCCAAACGTGGAGCGTGGCGGATGAATACAAACCCGCAATCCTTCGGCTACGCTCAGGACGGGTCCACAATCCGCAATCCGCAATCGTTCGAGCCTGTACTCACGCGCAACATCCACCGCCCGGATTCGGAGAAAATCGCCACCTACCTAGCGCATGGCGGCTACGCGGCGGTAAAACTGGCGCTGACCAAAACAGCGGACGAGTTGATTGACATGGTCAAGCGCTCCGGCCTGCGCGGGCGCGGCGGGGCGGGCTTCCCGGCCGGCGTCAAGTGGGGTTTCATACCCAAAGACGCAGCGCAGAAATTCGTCGCCGTCAACACCGACGAGGGCGAACCCGGCACCTTCAAAGACCGCGAAATTGTCGAGCGCGATCCGCACCAGGTCATCGAGGGCGTCATCATCGCCGCCTACGCTGTCGGCGCGAGCCGCGCTTACGTTTACATTCGCGGCGAGTTTTTCCTGGGCGTCAAACGCTGGATCAAGGCCATCGCGGATGCATACGAGCATGGTTTTTTGGGAGAAAACATCCTCGGCACAGGTTTTAACCTGGATATGTCCGTCCACCGCGGCGCGGGGGCGTACATCTGCGGCGAAGAGACGGCCATGCTCGAATCGCTGGAAGGCAAGCGCGGCAACCCGCGCCTCAAGCCACCCTACCCGGCCCAGATCGGCCTCTTCGGCCTGCCGACCCTTGTCCACAATATCGAGACGCTGGCCTGCATCCCGCACATCATCCTGCGCGGGCCGGAATGGTTCGCGGGCATCGGCACGGCGGAGAGCAGAGGTCCAAAAATCTTTTCGGTCAGCGGGCACGTCAACCGCCCCGGCAATTATGAACTACCGCTGGGCATCACGCTGCGCGAAATTATTTACGAACACTCCGGCGGTATACGCGGCGGGCGGGAACTCAAGGCTGTCATCCCCGGCGGGGCCTCCACGCCAATGTTGACCGCCGACCAGATTGACGTGCCGATGGCCTACGAAACGCTCAAAGCGGCCGGTAGCGAACTTGGCACCGGTGCGATCGTCGTGCTGGACGAAACCACATGCATGGTCGAGACCGCCCGCCGCCTGACCAAATTCTTCGCCCACGAAACCTGCGGGCGCTGCACGCCCTGCCGCATCGGTTCGCAGCGACTGTACGAAACGCTCGACCGCATCGAACGCGGCCAGGGAACGATGGATGACATTGACCGCGCCCTGGAATTGGCCGACGGCATTGACGGCATCACCTTTTGCCCGATGGGCGCAATGTTGGTCAACCCAGCCCGCTCGGCCATTAATCATTTTCGCGCCGAATTCGAGTATCATATTCAAAACAAACGCTGTTCTGTGAAAATATGACAGGAGTAGGACGGGTTGCTTACCCGCCGAAAGCCATAATTGGCGGCTATGGAAAGCCGCCCTACATCTTGTCGAATGACAGCCATAATTGGCGGCTATGGAAAGCCGCCCTACATCTTGTCGGATGACAGGAAAACCAGGAGAAGGACAACATGGCTAAAATACTCGTCGTGGACGACGACCCGGATTTCGTCAACGCCACCCGCATGGTGCTGGAAGCAGAAGGCCACGCCATCATCAGCGCGGCAAGCGGCAATGAAGGTTTTCAGCGCGCCCGGGAAGACAAACCGGACATCATCGTTCTCGACGTCATCATGGATACCGTGCTGGACGGCCTTTCGATGAGCCAGGAGATGCACGACGACCCAGCCGTGCGCGACATTCCCATCATCATGGTCACATCCATCGCCAACACCGATTACGCCGAATTGTTCCCCACTGACGAATACATCCACATCCGCGCCTTTATGAGCAAGCCAATCAAACCGGCGGATTTGATCAAACAAGTCAACAAACTGCTGCCAAAGTAGGGTCGGTTTCTATACCTGTCCCATAAACGGCGGGTAAGCCCCCATCGGGGGTGCTACGTGAAAACCCGCCCTACGTGGCTTCGCGCCCTTCGTGTCCTTCGTGGAAAGCTTTCAAACAGCCCTTAACGAAAGGAGGCTGAGAAATGCGCGCTGTTATCCGGTTTTTCAAAAACCTCTGCCCCGCGCCGTTCCAGGGCGCGCTGGTGATTTCATTCACGTTGGTGGCTGCCGTTGCCATCGGCCTCGGCACATGGGTCATCTCAGACACAATAAATAGTTACCTTTCCAAGGCGATGGATGAACGGGTGGCGCGGGATATCCGCCTGGCCGAGACCTTTTACAGCACCAGGCTGGATGAAATTTCCGGCGTCGCCGGTCAACTGGCGCTATCGCCCGCAGTGATCGAGAATATCGCTGCGGCCAGATCCGGCGATGAGAGCGCATTGCAGACCATGCGCGCCGAATTATCCAACAGGATGCACGGTCTGTCAGCGGGGAATCACTTTATCGCCATCCTCGACGCGGACGGGAAAATATTGACCGGTTATCAGGTCAAGACCGGCGCAACCCGGTCGCCGGTGAGCGCGGGCAGCAACTGGGCTGATTTCCCAATCCTCCGGCAAAGCCTTTTCGAACGAAAACAAATCGCCGCCACTGAAGTCATCCCGGTCGAATTTTTGGAACAGGTCGGGCTGGCAGAACAGGCGCGCATCCTATTGATTGACACGCCCAGGGCCGCGCCTCACCCGTTTGACCCGCGCGAAGGCTCGGCGGCGCTGGCGCTGGTCAGCGTCGCGCCAATTCTCGACGCCGAAGGCCAGACGATCGGCATTGCAATGGCCTTTCACATGTTCAACAACGACTTCACCCTGGTGGATCAAATCAAGACCGCAGCCCAGGTTGACTCCGCCACCATCTTCCTGGGCGATCTGCGCGTTTCAACCAACGTGATGACGGCGGATGGGAAACGGGCAACAGGCACGCGTATCGCCGAGGATGTCGGGCAGGTCGTTTTACGAGACGGACGCGAGTACATCGGCCCGGCTTTCGTCATCAACGAAAATTACCTCACCCGCTACGAACCGATCCGCGATCACACCGGCCAGGTGGTGGGGATACTGTATGCTGGTGCCCGCCAGGCGTTGTTCTTGCGGCTGCTGACGACCTTCAACCAGCGCATTGCACTGGTGGCAGCGGCAACAATTCTGATGACTTTTATGCTGGCAACGCCCGTCGCGCGCTATATTACCCGTCCCCTTAAGGAACTGCGCGAACTGGTGCAGGCCAGCCAATCGGTCACACAGGGCGATCTGGCTGCGCGTGTATCGGTGCGCGCCGGCGGCGAAGTGGGGCTGTTGGAGAAATCCTTCAACACCATGCTCGACACGCTGCAAACCACACAGGATCAACTTCTGCATAAGGAAAAACTGGCCTCGCTCGGCCAACTGGCGGCTGGTGTGGCGCACGAACTGAATAATCCGCTGGGGACAATCCTGCTCTATTCAGAATCTATGACCACCGAGTGCGCCGAAGACGACCCGCGCCGCGCCGACCTGAAAATGATTGTCAGCGAGACCAAACGCTGCAAGCGCATCGTGGCCGACCTGCTCAACTTTGCCCGCCATCAGCAGGTAATGGCGCAACCGACCGATGTCAACGAAATCCTGCGTGAGTTAAGCGAACTGTCGCCCAGGTACATCAAAACGGTGAGCATCGCCGTTGTCACCGAACTGGACCCACGCCTGCCGATGATCGAAGCCGACGCGGCCCAACTACGCCAGGTATTTCGCAACCTGATGATCAACGCGGTCGAGGCCATGCCGGAGGGCGGGAGATTGACCGTCTGCACGCGCCCCGGCCCCAGGGGTATGATCACGGTCGAAATCCAGGATACCGGCGTCGGCATCCCGCCCGAAAACCTGGCTAAGTTGTTCACGCCGTTCTTTACCACCAAGCCGGTCGGCAAAGGCACCGGCCTGGGGCTGGCAATCACCTACGGCATTATCAAGATGCACCGCGGCCAGGTCAACGCGCAGAGTCAGATCGGCAAAGGCACCACCTTCACGGTTACTTTGCCAATCCAACTGCCTGCGCCGGAAATCGCCGCCGCGCCTTCCCAGAATACTATTGAGGGACTTATCGGGTGATCCCATGCACAACGCCAAAATCCTTGTCATTGACGATGAAATCGGCATCTGCGAAGGTATCCGGCGGGCGCTGGCCCCGCAGGGACTCAGCGTGGATATCGCCACCAGCGGCGCGGAGGGGATGCAAAAAATCCAATCCGGCGGCTACGACCTGACCCTGCTCGACATCATGATGCCCGGCGTCAGCGGTATTGACCTGATTACAGAGATCCACCGGCACGACCCGGAGATCGTTTGCATCATCATCACCGGCTACGCAACCGTCGAGTTGGCCGTGCAGGCCATCAAGCAGGGCGCGTATGATTTTCTCACCAAACCCTTCTCGGTGGATGATCTGACCCTGGCCGTCAGCCAGGGGCTGGAACGGCGGCGGCTCTCGCTGGAAGCGCGGCGGCTGCAGGCCATCGAGGCCGAGGCGCGCCGCCTGACGGAGGAAAAAGCCCGTCTCGAAGAACTGGATAAAGCCAAGCGCCAGTTCATCCGCCTGGTGACGCACGAAATGCAGGCGCCGGTGGCGGCCATTCAGAATTATTTGCAGTTGATCCTGGATGGTTACGTACCGCCGGAGAATCAACCCGAAATCATCGGCAAGTGCATGGCGCGGGCGCAGGAAGAAATGGATTTAATCGCCGATTTGCTGGAACTGGGCCAGTTGCAGGTATTGGCAAAACCACTCAAAACCACCCCCGTTCATTTGGAGGGACTGTTGGTCGCCGTTATGGATAATCTCCGCACACAGGCGGAGCAAAAAAACCTGCGCTTTGATCTGAACATCACCCCCGACCTGCCGCCGGTGATGGGCGCGCCGGAGCATTTCAAGAGCGTCTGGACGAATTTAATCGCCAACGCCATCAAATACACGCCCGCTGGCGGCGCGGTGACGATCAGCTTGCGCTGTGATAATGAACAGGTCATCGGCGAGGTCAGCGATACCGGCATCGGCATCCCGCTGGAAGACCAGCCACGCCTCTTTACCGAGTTCTTCCGCGCCGCAAACGCCAAAGCGCTCGACGTGCCAGGCACCGGGCTGGGACTGGCGATTGTCAGGCAGATCATCGCCGCGGCGGGAGGCAGCATCACGGTCCAATCGGAAGTCGGCCGCGGCGCGACATTCCGGTTTAGCCTGCCAGCCGCCAAGAAACAGGCAGAATGTTGAAATGAGCCAAAAGAACATCTACGGCGGACTGGAAGGCGGTGGGACGAAATTCGCCTGCGTGGTCGCATACGGGCCGGATGAAATTATTGACGAGACGCGTTTCCCGACCACCACGCCCGAAGAGACCATCGCCAAAGCCATCACGTTCTTCAAACGTCATGCCATCGCCGCGATTGGCCTGGCGCCTTTCGGGCCGCTCGACCTGAATCCGGCCTCGCCCACTTACGGTCACATCACCGCCACTCCCAAACCCGGCTGGACGGGAGCTAACATATGCGAGCAATTTCGGCGCGCATTCGATATTCCCATCGCCTGTGAGCTGGACGTGGGCGCGGCTGCCTTTGGCGAATACTACTGGAGGCCGGAAAACCGTCGCCTCGATTCACTGGTCTATTTCACGATCGGCACCGGCATCGGCGCGGGCATCATCGCCAATCGGCGGCTGGTACACGGCCTCGTCCACCCCGAAGCCGGTCACTTCCGCATCCCGCACGACTGGACGGTTGACCCGTATGCAGGTAATTGTCCATTTCACGGCGATTGTTTCGAGGGACTGGCCTGCGGCCCAGCCATCAGTCAACGCTGGGGGCAGTCCGCTGATAAGCTGACGGACGAGCATCCGGCTTGGGAACTGGAAGCAGCTTACATTGCATCGGCTTTGACCAGCGTCATCTGCATCCTCTCCCCGCAGCGGATCGTGCTGGGCGGCGGCGTGATGCAGCGAAAACAGTTGTTTCCCGCCATTCGGCATAAAGTGCAGGAATTGCTCAACGGTTATATCCCCTCGCCGGTCATCATGGAGAGAATGGACGAGTACATTGTTCCGCCAGGCCTGGGCCATCGCTCCGGCGTGCTGGGCGCGGTCGCGCTGGCGAAAGTTTTGATTGAGTAGTATGACACAGGAACTTCACGTCGTCACCGGCGCGTTCGGTTATTCCGGCAAATACATTGCCACGCGCCTGCTCGCCGAAAGCCGCCGCGTGCGCACGCTGACTAATTCGGTGCAGCGCGCCAATCCCTTTGGTGGGAAGGTCGAGGTGCGTCCATTCGACTTCGACCGCCCGGATGAACTGGTCGAGTCGCTGCGCGGCGCGGACGTGCTTTACAACACCTACTGGGTGCGGTTCAATTATGGTTGCGAAGTACGCAACCATTACTCGTTCTTCAAGCACGCCGACGCCGTGAAAAACACGCTGGCGCTTTTCGAGGCGGCTAAAAAAGCGGGCGTCCAGCGCGTCGTCCATGTCAGCATCACCAATCCGAGCGCAGATTCGCCGCTGGAATATTTCAGCGGGAAGGCGCGGCTCGAAAAGGCGCTGATCGAATCCGGCCTGTCCTGCGCCATCCTACGCCCGACGGTCATCTTCGGCAAGGAAGACATCCTGATCAACAACATCGCCTGGACGCTGCGCCATCTGCCGGTCTTCGGCGTGTTCGGCGACGGGCAGTACCGCCTCCAGCCCATCTACGTGGACGACCTGGCCGCGCTGGCCGTGGAACAAGGCAAGAGACGCGAGAATGTCATCATAGACGCCACAGGGCCAGAAACCTTCACTTACCGCGATCTGGCGAAAACTATCGGCGGGATCATCGGTGTCAAACGCCCAATCATTTCCGTGCCGCCCGCGCTGGGATACGCGGCGGGATGGGTCATCGGCAAGCTGGTCAGCGACGTGCTGATCACCTGGCCGGAAGTCAAGGGGCTGATGGCCGACCTGCTCTGCACCGATTCGCCTCCCGCTGGTAAAACTAGACTTACCGATTGGACGCGGGAACATAAGGACACGTTGGGCAAACATTACGCCAGCGAGTTGGCGCGGCGAAAGAACCGAGATCAGGCTTACGATAAGTTGTAAATTGCGCCACATCTGCTATAATGCAACCACAATCAAGAGATGATTATGAATGAAATGCATGTTGGCACGCGCGAACTCAAAAACCGGCTGAGCGAATATATGCGCCGCGTGAAATCCGGTCAGACCATTATCGTCACAGAACAGGGGAGGGCCATCGGGCAGATCATCCAGCTCAAGCCCTTGCTCGAAGACCGCCTGCAAGCAATGGTAAGCGCGGGCATTGCCGAATGGAATGGACAAAAGATGAAGCCATACCGTCCGGCGGCTGTCAACCGGGGCGAGCGCCAGGTTTCCGACCTGGTCGTGGAGGACCGGCAATGATCGTATATGTGAACACCAGCATCTTGGTGAAACGATATTTGGGCGGCAGCGGCGTTACCTCGTCGGTCGTGTAAAATATCGCGTTTACAGTTGTGTCCAACGAGCATGACAGATTGCAACTCTAAAACGGAAACCTCAATGAGCAAATGGACAGTTCACGATCGCTACAGTAACATCATCTACTTCACGGAAGAATGATGGCGGCACATTTTAGAATCCCGTCCTGAACTGGAACCATACTTTGACCAGTTTCTCGAAACACTGCGTACCGGACACCGTCAGCAAGACCCATTGATTCCAAACGAGTATCGGTATTACAAGCAGTTCGATGAGTTGTTGCCTGAGAACAATCACTTGGTGGTCATCGTTGTTTTCAAAATGCGTCTTGATGAAAGTGGTCAGTATGTTCCCAACAACTTTGTAGTGACCGGATGGGCCAAGTATATCCGGCCAAGAAGGTGAGCAAATGAGTGAACTCAATCTGTACAGAACAGAGACAACAGCGAGTGATGGAACATCGGTGCGTCTCGTCTATGACCAAGAGGCAGACATTCTGGAGTTCTTTTTCGGCGAGAATGAACCTGCGACTGGTGTTGAACTAACCGATGATATCGTATTGCGGCTCAATCAGCAGACCCGCCGGGCGATCAGTTTGATGCTGCTTCACTCTGACGGAACACACTGAATATGGGCCGCGTAGTTATCCCTTAACCAAGCTCGATGAAGTACCAACAGACCTACGGGAACTGGTACTCCACCTGATCACCTCCAAGCCAGTCAGTCAGTTCTTGAAGCTATCTCATTTCCAGGCGTCGCCCACCAAGCAGATACCCTTTGCCTACGTGGAATTGCAGCCCATAACGGCTATGGCGTGATTTTTGTCTGAAAATGCTTGAGGAACCGGGGGGAGGCCAGGTTCATTGGCGGCCTGCGCAGCTATGACGCCGTGCATTTTGCGGCGGCTCTCATCTGGCAGGAAACCCTGGACGCGCCAATCACGCTGTCAACCTTCGACCGTGACCTGTGGAAGGCCGGGGAAAAAGCAGGTATGCAGGTGTGGCCTGAGAATTTGATTTAGCCGACTTCCCGCCCGCCGGAACAACCCGTCTCACCGATTGGACAAGCGAACACAAGGATAAGCTTGGCGTGAGATACGCCAGCGAGTTGGCGCGGCGGAAGAAGCGCGATCAAGCATACGGAGATTAGTCTTTTGGACACAGATTACGCGGACGGACACGGAAAAACACGGATTTTTAAGGCTTTTTTCCGTGGGAATCCGTGACATCGTACCCGAAGGGTAAACCTGGGGCATCCGTGTACCCCCGCAGTTCGGGGGTGTACTGAATCACGGCAACTCCTAAAGAGCCACCATCAAAATATGCTACAATTATTCCAACAACATTAGGAGGCTATTATGGCGACCGAAGAGAAACCCCAGGAAAAACCCAAGTACGTTCACGCTGGCACTGGCAGCATGGTAGGGGTGGTCTGGTCCATCGGCTGGATGTTCACGATTGCCTTCGCCAAGCTGATCTGGTGGAAGGCGATTTTGGCCCTGGTGATCTGGCCGTATTTCCTGGGACTTGCAGTGAGGTAAAAGCCGCCAGGCAGAACCCGCGGCATTAATCTTTCGCCGCCCATAAGCTGTTTAGCCGCCAAACGGCGGCTGAACACCTAGTTAGGCGGTTAATATTTATAACCTTTGCGGAGAAAAATAATGACAATACGATATTGGGTTATTGCTCCATTTGATTCGACCATCCGTGATATTTGGGAAAAGGTGTGGCAATTCGATCTAACGCATAATGTTATCTCGGTTGGATGGCGTGAGTTGGGTGATATTTCCGCCTACGATGAAGGCGAATTAAGAAACGCGATTGAACGACAGTATGGCAATACCCGAAGTTTTAATATGCTTTGGGACTTCTACCACAGTATCAAAGAGGGCGATATAGTGATTGCTCGCAAAGGTAGAAAGAAGATAGCGGGTGTTGGCGCTGTCACAAAATCAGCATATTTTGACCGTGAGAAAAATCTAAAGGTTGCTGGCTCAGATTATTATTACCCCAATCACGTCGATATAGATTGGCATGATACTCCCAGAGATAAGGAATTCGACCGCATTATTTTTGGAATGCAAACCATCTATGAAATTTCCGCCCCTCAATATCAAGAGTTGGTCGGAGAACATCCTGTAATCGTGAGTCAGCCAGAAGAAGACATAGAGAACAAGGCAGAGTTCGTTCTTGAAAAATATCTGGAAGATTTCATTGTTTCCAATTTCACTGCCATTTTCCGAAACGAACTTGTTTTGTATCGAGACCCCGAAGAAAATGTTATTGGTCAACAATATGCCACGGACGTTGGAACAATTGACATTCTTGCCCAAGAGTCGAAAACGGGCAATTTCACTGTAATTGAACTTAAGAAGGGGCGTGAGTCAGATAAAGTTGTTGGACAAACTTTGCGATACATGGGATGGGTGCAAGAAAATTTGTGTAAAGGCGGTGAAAGAGTCAAAGGACTGATCATTTGCAAAGACATTGACTCTAAAATGGCTTATGCGCTTAAAATGACAAACAACGTCGAAGTCAAACTCTATCACGTCGATTTTACGTTACATGATACAACGATCAAATAAGAAGATGGCAACGCCGCCTAACACAGCGTTTCTCAGAAACAAGATCTTCGCGGGCATCCCTGAGGGCATCACCAGGCGACGCGTTTCATGCAAATTCGCGCCGAATGCCATGTGCGAGGCGAATAATTTGTCAAAATCGCACGGACGATTAAACGCAAAGCGGGCGTTCTCACAAGAGAACGCCTTTTTTTGATTCGTCCCGCGCCAGCTTACACCGGGACGAGTTGGAAGCCAAGCTTGGCGGCTTTCTTCCTCATGTATTTGATCTGTTGTTCCTTGTACTTTGCCTCGTATTCTTCCACGTTGATCGTCTCGTATTCCACTTTGTATTTCAACATGCGATAAACCAGCCGCGCAATCATGTGCGCCGTGGCCACCGTGGCCTGCGCCTTATCCAGCCTGCCGCGCAACCGCCGATACAACGCGCCAAAGACGCAGTCCGATTTCTTCACCGATTGCGCCGCCATCCGAAAGGCTTGCCCGGCGTGGTTCTTCGTCTTCAGGGTTTTGTTCTTCAACACCCTACCCCCCGAAATCTCGTGCTTCGGCGCCACCTTCGGCAGCCAGGAACTGAAATGCTTCTCGCTCGGAAACTTGCTCATATCCGTCTCGCACTCCATGATCACCATTTGCGCCACCGACACCCCAAACCCGTCCACCACGCTCAAGTCCACCCCGCTGATCCGCTTCAGGTGCGCCCGCACCTCCTCCTGGTTCGGCGGCGCATTCTTGCTGTGCGAGCTGCGCTTGCGCTGCGAAAGCGGCTGCAACTCCCCCGCCTCCCAATCGGGCCGCGTCAACTCATACATCCGCGCGATCTCCGCATCGCAGGCTTCGATCTGCCGCGTGTAGAAATCGTACAACTCCAGCGATTGCTTGAGCATGAAGAGGTATTCCTCCCGCCATGTCCCGGCCAAGGCTTTGGCAATCTCCGCCTCACCCTTCTTGCAGTTCCGATCCCGCAATGCCGCCAATTTCTGCGGGTCGCGCTCCCCCGCCGCGATGGCGCGCAGAATCGCCTGCCCGGTCTGTCCCGTCACATCCGTCACCGCCTGCGAGAGCTGCACGTTCATTTGCAGCAGCGCCTTCTGCATGTGCTGGACGTGCGGCGAGCGGTGATCCACCAATTGGCCGCGATGCCGCAGCAACGTCCGCAAGGTCACCAAATCGCCCTGCGGTCGGGAACGAACCTTCCAGCAGCCCGTAACTGTGCAGCGTCTGGATCCACTGCGCATCCTGGATGTCGCTTTTCTTCCCCGACACCCGCCGCAGCGAGCGCGAGCTGACCAACAGGCACTCGAAACCCTGTCGCTCCAGTTCCTCGAACAACAGAATCCAATACACCCCAGTGCTTTCCATCGCCACGCTCTCGACGTGGTATTCCTTCAACCACTTACCAATCGCTTGCAAGTCCACCGTGTAGTTCCCGAACCCTTTCACGATCTGCGTGCTCTCGTCCCCTGCCACACACACCACGATCTCCGCTGCGCCGATGTCCACCCCCGCCGCGTTCGGGTTCACCCGGCTCATCCCGGCAAACGGATGCGCCTCTTCCAGCCCCTTCGTGCGTTGACCTTTCCTGCTCATTTCCTTCTGACTCCTTTTAGGTATGATTTTGGGCGGGAAGAACTCCCGCACCTTCGGCAGGCCCGGTCACTCGCGGGGATTAGCTTTCTCAACGGGGTCGCTTTGTATCTTCCAACTGCCGATCCCACACTCTCGCAGGAACGGCCACAATACGCGCGCCGCCAATTTTTAAATCAATTCGACCGGAAACCACGGTGCACCACGGGAGTCGCCTCTTCGGCGCATCGCCAATGCTACGTTCGGCTTGCGCACCTGCCATTTCGGAGTATACTTCCCCCATCGGAATCGCGCACCCCTGTTTCTCTCGTTCAAAATGATGGCCCGCCCATCTTCTCCGGGTGCACCTGACTGGCGGGATTCGCCGCAACTTACAGGCATTTTCCACGCCCAAACGGAATCCTGCTCTCAAGCCGAGCCCACACCCGCCAGCAGGTAACGCCAGCCGTTCCCTCCTCCACCGGCCACCAGGCCGGGTTTCATTTTTCCCATTCGGGTATAATAGGGGCATTCTTACGCCAATCATCCTTTCCCTTCGTGCCTTTCGTGTTTAGAAATTCCCAAGGTCTCCACTATGCCCAACCCCCTCGTCGAATGTATCCCCAACTTCTCCGAAGCGCGCCGCCCCAAAGTGGTGGAAGCTATTCTCCAGGCCATCACGGCCATCCCCGGCGTGACCCTGCTCGACCGCCACTCGGATAACGACCATAACCGCACGGTGGTCACTTTTGTCGGCGCGCCGGGGGCTGTCGAAGAGGCCGCCTTTCGCGGTATCCAAAAGGCCGCCGAGTTGATTGACCTGCGCAAACACAGCGGCTCGCACCCGCGCATCGGCGCGACGGATGTGGTGCCGTTCGTGCCGATCACGGATGTCAGCATGTCAGATTGCGTCAGCATAGCACTCCGCCTGGGCAAGCGCGTCGGCAAGGAACTGAAAATCCCGGTCTATCTCTACGAGGAGGCCGCCATGCGCCCCGAACGGCAAAATCTGGAGGACATCCGCCGCGGGCAGTATGAGGGGCTGAAGGCAGAGATCAAGACCAACACAGAGCGCAAACCGGACTACGGTCCGGCGCGCCTCGGCCCGGCCGGGGCGACCGTCATCGGGGCGCGCCATCCGCTGGTCGCCTTCAACGTCTATCTCGACACGGACGACGTTGCCATTGCCAAAGCCATCGCCAAAGCCATCCGCCAATCCTCCGGCGGGCTGCCGTGCGTCAAAGCACTCGGCATGTTGGTGGAAGGCCGGGCGCAGGTCTCGATGAACCTGACCAATTACCACCAGTCGGCGATTGCCCACGTGGTGGAAATGATCCGCCACGAAGCCGCCCGTTATGGGGTCGGCATCCATCATAGCGAACTGGTGGGACTTATTCCGCAGGAAGCGCTGATGGAGGCGGCCGCCTGGTATCTGCAATTGGACGGTTTCAAACCCGAACAGATTCTCGAACAACGCCTGTATGAAGCGGTTCAAGGTTCAATGTTGAAAGTTGAAGGTTCAACTTTCAATCTTCAACCTGCAACCTTCCTCGATGCGCTGGCCTCCAGTGCGCCCACGCCCGGCGGCGGCTCGGCCGCGGCTTACGCCGGGGCGATGGCTGCCGGGCTGGTGGCCATGGTGGCGAAGCTGACGATTGGCAAGAATAAATATGCCGCAGTCGAGGCGCAGATGACCGAAATCCTAAACCAGGCCGAGAAATTACGCGCCGACCTGACCGTCGCCGTAGACGAGGATTCCGCCGCCTTCGAGGGCGTCATGGCTGCCTTCAAACTGGCAAAAGACACGCCAGCGCAGGAAACAGACCGAAACAAAGCCATCGAAGCCGCCACCCTTACGGCTGCGCAGGTGCCGCTTTCGGTGGCGCAAAAAGCCGTGATGGTCATGGCGCTGGCTGAGCGTAGCGTGGCGCTGGGTAATCTCAACGCTATCACCGATGCGGCCTCTGCCGCAGCCATGGCGCGCGCCGCATTGAGCGCGGCCGGTTACAACGTACGCATCAACGTCGCCAGTTTGCACGACAAAGCCGCGGGCGATAAACTTCTGACCCAGTTGCACACGCTGGAAGCCCGCGCCGCTAAACTCGAAAAAGATGTTCAAAAATCCCTGAAAGAACGCGGCGGATTATCGCTGGCATGAAAATACGTTGGCGCGTGGGCGCGTTAATCACCTTGAGATTGTCCCTGGCGGCCTGCGGTGCAATAACGGACACCTCTCTCACCGCGCCTGCCCTGAGTGTAATCGAAGGGTCTCCCACTCTCCATTTCTCCCCTGCACCCCTGCTCACCAGCAGCCCGGCCCCTTTGCTCAGCCACACCCCCTCCCCTCCGCTCACCAACACCCCTGCTCCACCTTGCGATCCCAGATTAACTTTCTGCATAGAATCCGGCCACTTCCTGTTCCAGCGCCCCATTGCCTTGCCCGACACAGATACCGTTGACCCAACCTACCGCTATGGCAGCACGCAGACCGGCACGCGCCAGCCGCATCACGGAGTGGAGTTTTACAACGCCTCCGGCACGCCCGTACTTGCCGCCGCGGAAGGGGCGGTGGTATATGCCGGCGACGATAAGCAGACCTTGCTCAGTCCCTGGCCGAATTTTTACGGCAACCTGATTGTCATCGAACATCATTTTGATAGCATCGCGCCGCCCGTTTTCACGCTCTACGCGCATCTCTCGAAAATAGACGTTTCGGCCGGTCAGACAGTAGCAGTTGGCGAGAAGATCGGTGAAGTCGGAGCGAGCGGCGCGGCGATAGGCAGCCACCTGCACTTTGAAGTGCGCCTAGGAGAGAACAATTATGCTTCCAACCGCAACCCTGTTCTCTGGCTGAGACCCTTGAGTGGAGAGGATGGCAATCCCTACGGCCTGATTGCCGGGCGCTTCGTAGACAGCCAAGGAAATCCAATCTACTATACCAGTCTCAACATCCAATACTTCCCTGATCTCAACGCGCCGCAAGCCGCCGCATATACGGTAGAAACCTATGCTTCTGAAAAACAGCCTGTCCGCGGGGACGATCAGTGGCAAGAAAACTTCGCTCTGAGCGATTTACCCGCCGGTAATTACCGTATCAGTTACCTGTGGCTGGGTGTTTTATACGAACGATGGGTTGAAGTGCAGCCCGGCAAAGTAACGCTGGCGACATTCATTATCCAGTGATTTTGGAATGCGGAAGCTTGCTTCCGCAACTCGACCAGCGCGAGCCAAAGCTTTGGACTGCGGAAGCTTGCTTCCGCAACTCGACCAGCGCGAGTCAAAGCTTTGGACTGCGAAAGCTTGCTTCCGCAACTCGACCAGCAAGATGGAGTCCATAGTTCTTTAGAAATCATCTAAAATGTTTACGCGGTCAATCGGTTGAACCATTACTTGTTTCTGGAATTCTTTACCCCCTTGCTCCAGAAACCATCTGTAACTGCAAAAAGGGTAATTCTCTGCCTTGTCCACGATCCCATGTTTGACCGGATTTAAGTGTACGTAATGCAGCCTGGCGAAGTAAGAAGTTTCATAAGTAATGCAAGAATCCCAATAGTTATACCAAACCTGCCTGCCTGGCGTGCCGTCTAATTGATTTAACGACCTAGCCGTTATCGAATGGATTTGCTTTATCAACAGCGCCAGCGTACTTGCTCGTTCAGGCGCTTGTGCAACAAAATGATAGTGATTTCCAAGAACCGCCCAGGCTTCAGGCTGCCAACCATGCAATTCAGCGCGTTCGAACAACGTCTGGCAGAACAAGTTTTTTCTAGAATCGTCCATGAGAAGATGGTGTTTGTGTAAAATAGCCCCAGTAACCATATAAACCGCATTAGAACGAAACAGGTGCGGTGGGTTGTGCGGATATACTTTGAAAATTTCTTCCATGACATAAGTATATAACAATTTCTCGCCAGCAAGCTGGCGGATTCCAAATTCCTGAAATGCAGGAGCCTGCTCCTGCAGACCGGCAGCAAGCTGCCGGAATCCAAATTATATCCAAACTTGGATTCAACTTGTAAGTGCAACAAAAGCGGTTGAAGGAGAGGTAAGCTG
>DYHT01000070.1 GCA_020723995.1 Chloroflexus sp. | reverse complement strand
GAAAAATGCCGCTTTTTACACGCCTTGATCAATCAAAAATGGACAAAGTCCAGCTCAGGCATTTCCTGCATTTCTTCCATCGTTCACGCACTGAGTTTTTGAATTTTTATCAAGAACTTGTACTCAACGAACCTGACAGTGCGGTAAGCCAGTCTCTCAAAGAGGCTTTCCTCGCTCTGCGTCAAGTCGCAGAGGCAGATGAATAGAATTCGTAAACCCCAAAAGGAGGAATACTTTGAAAATCGTAGTGTGTGTCAAACAAGTGCCCGACTCGGCGGCCAAAGTGGTCGTCGAGAACGGCAAAGTCTCGTGGGGCGATGCGCTGCTGGTCATCAACCCGTGGGACGAGTACGCGGTGGAAGCCGCGCTCCAGCAGAAGGAAGCGCTGGGCGGCACGGTGACTGCCATCACCATCAGCGGCGAGGGCAGCAAAGACGCCCTCAAGCACGCCTTGGCCATGGGCGCGGATGACGCCATTCTCATCAACGATCCGGCTCTCGCCAATCTCGACACTCAGGCCACCGCGCAGGTGCTGTCCGCCGCTATCCAGAAAATCGGCGGCGTGGACATGGCCTTCTTTGGCCGCCAGGCGATTGACGGCGATGCCGGCCTTGTCCCGGCGCAGAGCGCCCGCCTGCTCGGTTGGCCGGCGCTCACGCTGGCCGCGGTCATCGAAGTGGACGGCAGCAGCGTACGCGTCGAGCGCGCCATCGAGGAAGGGCGGCAAATCGTCACGGCCAAACTGCCAGCCGTCTTCAGCCTGGTCAAGGATTTCGGCGAGCCGCGCTACCCCTCCTTCATGGGCATCCGCAAGGCCTCGCGCGCCGAGATCCCGGCCTGGACGCTGGCTGAACTCTCCATCCCCGCGCCCGCGGCGGTCATCGCCTGGCCGGAAATCATGAACCCGCCCAGCCGCGAGGTCAAATGTGATATTGTCACCGGCGACAGTCCCGAAGAGATCGCCAAAGCGCTGGCCGATAAAATCCTGGCGGAGAAAGTCCTATGAACACCTTTGTTTACATTGACCATTTCAAGGGCAATGCCCTGCCGGCTTCCTGGGAAGCCCTCGGCGTCGGCAAGACGCTCGGCCCGGTTACAGCACTGGTTTTTGGCTCCGGCGTTGAATCGCTGGCAAAAGCCGCGATTGAGTATGGCGCGGATGAAGTCCTGCTGGCGGATGACGCGGCCCTGGACGACTATCGCGCCGAGGCCTTTGCCGCCACCCTGAGCAGCCTCGCCGCTTCCCGGACCTCGGACCTGATCCTGTTCCCGACCACGACGCGCGGCCGCGAAATAGCCGCCATGGCCGCCATGGACTTGAAAACCGGCGTGAACGTGGATGTCATCGCGCTGGAAGTCTCCGGCGACAAAATCACCGTCACGCGTCCGATTTACGCCGGAAAACTGCTCACCAAAGAGACCTGCTCGGCCAAGCCGCAAATTATCACCCTGCGCGGGCGCGCCTTCCCCAAGCCAGCCCAGCAAGCCGGAAAGTCTGGCACTATCACCAAGATTGCTGCGGCAAGCGGCGACTTCCCCACTACAGTGAAGGGCTACACTACCGCCGAAGGCGGCGTCAGCCTGACGGATGCGGGTGTCATTATCTCTGGCGGGCGCGGCGTCTCCAATAACCCGGCGCTCACGCCACCCGCAGGTCTGGATGAAAAGCAGGCCGAAGTCTGGAAAGCGCAGCAGGGCTTCGCCCTGATCATGGATCTGGCCTCAGTGCTGGGAGCAGCCGTGGGCGCCTCGCGCGCGGCGGTGGACGCCGGTTACGTCCCCTACGCCTATCAAGTCGGGCAGACTGGCAAGGTCGTCTCGCCTGATCTATATATCGCCTGCGGCATTTCGGGCGCCATCCAACACCTGGCCGGCATGCGCACCAGCAAACTGATTGTCGCCATCAACAAGGACGCTGAAGCGCCGGTCTTCAAACTAGCGCGCTACGGCGCGGTGGGGGATTTGTTCCAGATTGTCCCCGCGCTGACCGCGGCGTTTAAGAAGAGACTGGGAAAGTAAATTTATTGGACTTTCCACGTAAAAGGCGCTCAGGTCGGCATTGGTCAGTTGTCAAATAATACCTCTTGCGCTCTATAGCGCTAAGCGCCACGCGCTCTTGCCCCGAGCGTGTGGCGCTGTTTTATCCTACCGGGAGATACTGCTCATCCAAAACAAGGTCGGAACGCGTCACCACAGCCTGATAGCGCACCACGCCGGGCGCCTGCCCAATCGCAAAACGCAACTGGTTGGGATGGACGAACATACCGCGCACTTTCACCGCATCGCCCACGCGTCCAACGAGGATGATGGCTCGTTCTCCCTGGCGGCTTTGGCCGGGGCCTGCGCTGAGCGGAGCCGAAGCGGCAGGGTCCACGTTTACCGCCAGGTCGCCCGTGCCAAGTCGGATCAAGGGATAGGTCTCGTTAAAGGTGGTGACCACCACCTCGCCGACCTCCCCGGGGCCGACCGACCCTCCCGTCTCAGGATTGACAACCTGAATTAATGGAGGTCTCGAGCAGGGGCATGAGCAGGCCGCCTTCCGTGTTATAGGCCAGAAAACCCAGTTCGGCCGTCCCATAGGCATTGGTGACCTTCAGGCCATATTTATCCACAAAAGCCTGGCGCATGGGCGGCGGCAGCGGCTCGGCGGAGACGAGCGCCTTGCGCAGGGTGAATCCCTGCCGGAAGTCCAGGCCCATCTCTTCGGTTTTCTTGATCAGAGCCATCAGCCAGGAGGGGGTGCCTAAATAGCTTGTCACCTTTAGATCGAGCATCATCTTGATCTGCAGGTCGGGGTTGCCCACACCGGCGGGGATGACGGTTGCGCCCATTTCCCGCAGGACCTGGTCAACAGTCAGACCGGTGGGGATGAGATGATAGCCAAAGGTATTGATGACCACGTCACCGGCGGCAAAACCGGCAATGCTGAAAATCTCGCGGATGGTGTCCATGACTGCGCTCTCGCCGGCATGGGGTTCGTAGAGTGGGCCTGGCGAGAGAAAAATGTGCTGCAGAGTGCCAGGTGGCACAGCCAGGAAGCCGCCAAAGGGCGGATCGGACTGCTGAAGTTCGGCCAGCCGGTCTTTGCTGGTAACCGGGATCTTGTCCAGGTTGGCCAGGGTTTGGATGTCGTCAGGTGTGAGTTTGGCTTCATCGAAGATGGCTTTTACTGCCGGCGCGTTGGCGCAGGCGTGTTGGACGATATGGCGAAGTTTGTCTTCGTGTGAAGTGCTCATGCTACCACCTTTCAATTCGTTGGGACTTACGCAGGAAATAGTCAGTGAGAGTATCGCTCGGCCCCAAGCGGAATGTCGCCAAATGCCGTAGCCTTGCGCCACCCACCGCCTGTGGTCGAGAGCGGGGACAACGGTCGGGTTCACGCAACACTCATCGGCAGAGCGGCGGGGGGTCGCAAGGCGTGTGTTTGCAGCCCTTGCCGGTTGCCGCACAAGAGCTCCATGTAATCAAGCCGATGCCTCTTGAAGTTTCTCTTGCACCCACAAGTTTAGAAGCGTTTCTGGCGATACGCCTCGTTGCATAGCCACAGAGCGAACATAAGCCGACAAAGCAGTGTCCAATGGATAATATGTCACCTCAGACTGAATGTCCACCTCAAATTCGACTGGTTGTGTCTGTTCCCAATAGTCAGCAAGGTCGTGGGTATCCCAAAACTCGCCAATTTCCTTATACGAGCGCGCCTTTGAAATAGAACTTCTACCTCTGCTCATAGATCCTCCGTTCCGCCCGTGTCATGTTCCGTGCGGACAGAATCCAGAATCAAAGCCCGTCCATTCCGATTTCCCAGCCGCCTTTCAGAGCGCCGCATAATTTGCGCACTCCATACAAATGTCAGACGGTAATACTATAAATCAAGACAAAGTCAAGCGAAAAAGGGAGGTATTTTAAAACAAATCACAGGGCCAAGTCTGTGTAGCCCTGTGAAGGATTTGTGACCGTTGTGCGAATTATCCGACCGGCACCACGTTGGCGGCTTGCAGGCCCTTGGGTCCCTGCTCGATGGAGAACTCAACCTTCTGATTCTCCTCCAGGCGCTTGTAGCCATCCATCTGCACAACCGAGAAGTGGACAAACACATCCTCGCCATCTTCGCGACCGATGAAACCATAACCCTTGGTGGTATTGAACCACTTGACTGTGCCAATATAACGATCTTCCATCTTTCTTTCCTTTCTTTCTCCTACAGAAAAATTTTGACGCCCGGCCCGCTGAAAATCCAAACGATGCCTGACATTAATGAGCGCAAGATTATCACGGTTGAAAGAGAGTGTCAAGTGAAAAAAACGATAAGTTGGAATCGGATTGTAAGCGATGGCCTTCCAGACCATGACTTTGCCGGATGCGTGCACAGCCACAGGATAAAACCTCAAACGCTTTCCAGTACATTCGTAAAACATCTCTCCCAGCCTGAATACAGTCTTCTGGAAGGGGTACATCTGGGTGAGCGAATCCGAACCCAATATGGCATACTCGGGGAACACCAGCAGGCACTTCCCATCCAGGAGCAGAGACAGGCTCATATCCAATGTATCATACAGCCGTTCCTGGCCTCCTAGATAAGCAGGAATGCAGCCGAAGGCTCTCAACAGCGGAATCGAACACACGACCGCGATCAGGCCGGTCGGCCCGAGGTGATTGGCGATGAAAACTGCCGGGCCTTCGTTGGGCAGGTTCTCCTCGCCAATGAGTTCGCCGCCCCACAAGAAAAGATCGAGCGCGCCGGTAATGAAATGACCGAGTAGGTGCTGCGCATAGAACATGTTTTTCCTACCATCCACGAATGTCTCATCTGATCAGCAGTTCATATTATATTCAGCCGTGGCCTGTATTGCAGCGCCTCAGCCAGATGGGCCGGGGCAATACTCTCCGACCCCGCTAAATCAGCGATCGTGCGCGCCAATTTGAGCACGCGATGATACCCCCGCGCCGATAACTGCAACTGGTTCATGGCCGTCTGCATCAATGCCCGCCCGGTATCGTCCAGGACGCAGTACTTGCGCACCTCCGCCGGGCGCATGTCGGCGTTGGATGTGACAGTATTTGCCGACTCGCTGGCTCGTTGACTCGCTGACTCGCTGGTTCGCTGACTCGCTGACTCGCCGACTCGCTGAATCAAAAATCGTTGGCGTTGGCGTTCACGCGCCGCCTCGACCCGTTCGCGCACCGCAACGGATGGCTCACCCAGCCGCTCGCTGCTCAGTTTCTCATACTCGACGCGCGGCACTTCAACATGGATGTCTATCCGATCCAGCAGCGGCCCGGAGATGCGCTTCTGGTATTTGGTCACCACCATCGAAGAACAGGTGCAGGGTTTGACCGAGTCATTGAAATAGCCACATGGACAGGGATTCATGGCGGCCACGAGCATGAAATTGGCCGGGAAGGTCAGCGAGCCTTGCGCCCGGCTGATGGTGACGATCTTATCTTCAATCGGCTGGCGCAGCACTTCCAGCACTCGCATCCCAAATTCTGGAAATTCATCCAAGAATAACACGCCGCGATGGGCCAGTGAAATTTCGCCCGGATGCGGCCAGTTCCCGCCACCCACCAACCCGGCGTGGCTGATGGTGTGGTGCGGCGAGCGGAATGGGCGGTGGCGGATCATGGGCATATCCGACGGCAACTGGTCGGCCACCGAGTAAATGCGGGTCACATCCAGCGCCTCGTCAATGCTCATCCTCGGCAGAATGGCCGGCAGCGCCCGCGCCAGCAGGGTCTTGCCGGCGCCGGGCGGGCCGATCATGATCAGGTTATGATTTCCGGCCGCGGCCACTTCGAGCGCGCGTTTGACATGTTCCTGGCCTTTGATTTCCCGAAAATCTGTCTGTGCGACAACCGGTATCCCCTCCGCTTCGACCGGAGGATATGGGTCGAGGGGTTTGCGGCCGTTCAGGTGATTGTAGAGCGCGACCAGCGAGGCCACCGGGATGACTTCCAGATCGGGGATAAGGGCGGCTTCGGGCGCGTCCACATCGGGGACGACGATGCGCTTGAAGCCAGCCTGGCGGGCGGTGGCAGCCATCGGCAGCACGCCGCGCGCGTGGCGCACATTTCCATCCAACGATAGCTCGCCGATGAACATCGTCCCCTCCACTGCATCGTGAGGCAGGAAACCACTATAGATGAGCACCCCCACGGCAATCGGCAGGTCGTAGGCCGGCCCCTCTTTTCGGACCGCCGCCGGGGCCAGGTTCACCACGATGCGCTTGCGCGGGTAGGGTATACCGGCGTTCTTGACCGCCGCCTGCACCCGTTCACGCGACTCCTGCACAGCCGCGTCCGGCAGGCCGACGATGGTCATACCGGGTAAGCCTTGTCCGGTATCCACCTCGACTTCGACGACCACGCCTTCGAGGCCGATCACTGCACAGGAATATACACGAGCGAGCATGAGGTAAGTGTAGAATGATTTAAGTGGAAAGTCAACCAATTATGGAAAGTGATCCCATATCTGGGCAGCGATATCCTTGCGGATGTAAGCCCGCATGCGCTCGACGGTGTTCCAGTTGGTCAGCGTAAACGCATCACTGTTCTTCAGTGCAGCGTATGCGCGGTAATCGCGGTTGAACCAGATCTGCCAGGTTGCGTTGCGTACATTCGGGTCGCTAAAGAAGGGACGGAGGTGTCCCCAGGCGCTCAGGAGGTAGTCACCCAGGCTCACCGGCGGCGCGGCCGCGCCCAGGTCCCGGCGGTGTTCGCCCTCAATCCAGTCCCACTTGAGGCTCCAATAATCCTGGTTCGGCCACCACAGGCGGTTGTAGTCAAAGGCCACGTAATTGTCGCGCACCAGCGGGGCGATTTTGTCATAATTCGCAGAACTGACCACAATAACAGCCGCCCGGCGCAGGTCGTTGGTCGGGTTGACATCGAAGTCAATCCGGTTGGGATAGCGGCGCAGGTACCACCAGTAGGGGTAGCGGACGTTGTTGTCATACGCGACGACAATATCCAGCCCGCCGGTCGTGCGCTGGGAGATTTCTTCGATCTCTCCCAACAGCACTTTCGGGTCGGGCGCGGCGTGGGCGTACACCAGGTACTCGAAGGGGTAATCGTAATTGATATAGGCGGCGCGGAAGGAAGCCCGCAATGTTAAGACGGCCAGGATGCCCATGCAGGCCAGAACCACCACTCTCAAATCCTGTTTCCAATTCCATGTTGCGCTGCTCCATGCGGTCCTCTCGACCAGCCAGCCTACCGCCCAGGCCGCCCCCAGGATCAGCGGCAGGGCGATGTGGATCGTCAGCCACGGCATTTTCTCGCCGGCGAGCGTGAACGCGGCCAGGCTGCAAGCCGCCCAGTAGACGATTAGGAGCAACGTGGGCGCCGGCTGGTCAGCCGAAGAGCCAGCCTGAAGCGGTGTAAAGGGCTGGCCGGGTCGCGCCTGCCACAGTTGTTTGCGTAAGGCAATGACGACCGCCGCGAGCGTTCCCAAGGCAGGCAAAAATTCGTACATGGGTACCTGGAAAAGGCCGTAGTAAAACCAGGGCTGCCCGCCGCGGCCTACTCCTTGCTGCCCCATCCAGTAACTCAGCGCCCCCATGAAACCGCCCGCCAAGCCCTCGGGATTGGTAAAGAAAGTCGTGTAGAGGATAGTCAAAATGCCATAGAACAGGATGGCGAGCAGCGGCCATGCACGCCGCTGCCACCACAAGCCCAGCAGCACTGCGAGTACCATCAGCGCACCGATGGAAATCGCCGAGCGCCAGATGCCGGCCGGGGAATAATCCAATGGATTGAAACCGGCTAACTTGATCGGGATGCCAGCTAGCAGAGGGAGGACCAGCGTGCCGAGCAGCATGAGCAGGTCGAAGGCGCGCTCGGACCTGATACCCGGCCAACCAAGCCCGCGCACCAGCGCCAGCCCGGCAAAGATGCCCGCCAACAGCGCGCCCAAACCCAAGGCGGCGGCCAACGTCAGCGGAACAGGCGCGAATGGTTTCCCGGTCAAATAAAGCCCAGCCGCACCAGCCAGCAGCGCAAACATGGCGCTCAAGGCCAGTATAAACACCTGCCGGTATTTCGGCCGCGGCCATTCCCGCCATGTGCTCCGGTACAGGAAATAGACGGCCAGAAAGAGCAATTGCTGGGCGGCGAATATGTATGAAGTGGCTTTATCGGTGAAATGCAGCGCATTGACCAGGCTGAACAGGATCAGGGTGCGCGGCTCGCCGCGTTCAAGATAGCGCAAAATGCTGTAAATGGTCAACAAGCCCCACAGCACGATGAAGGCCTCATTGCGCGCATAACGTCCATAGAAAAGCATGTAGGGTGAGATCAGGAACATCGCTCCAGCCGCCAGCGCCCCGGCACGCCCCATGTAACGCCGAAAAGCGATTAACGCCACGCCGATAGTGGCGATGCTAAAAACGGCTGCCGGGATGCGCGCCGTGAAATCGCTATCCCCAAACAAGGCAAAAGATAAGGCGATCAGATGGAATTGCAACGGTCCGTGGCTCAACGGGTCATAACGGTAGCCGCGCCCCTGGGATAGATCATAAGACGGGACGAAGTGGTTGACCTCGTCGTGGCTGGCGGTGCGTGCCCCCAGGTCATAGAAACGAGTCACGACTGCCAGGACGAGAATGATAATCGTCAGGAGAGTCTCGGTATTCCAACGTATCCTATGGATGGGAAAATCCAGCCAGCATTGGCGTTTCTCGATCGGAGCTTCAGTCACAAGGCTGAATTGTATCAAAAAGGTCGTCCGGTTGCGCAGCCAATTTGCTTTCAACCGGGTGGCTGTCCAAAAAGTCGGTTGTCACCCCTTCACTTCGTTCACCTGTGCCTGCCTGTCCCCTGGCCTAGCCCGCCACAACGTCCCGACACTTGCACCTGCTGCACACTTGCCCCGGACGCAAGTGCCGGGGAGTGCAGGTGTGTCCTTGCGGGAGGGCAAGGCTGGCGGCCAGGCCAGGGCGGCACCGGCGCAGGCAGGGCAAGCCCTGAGCGCCAGCGAAGGGCCTCCTCGTCAAATCTGTCATTCTGAGCGCCAGCGAAGAATCTCCTCGTCAAATCTGTCATTCTGAGCGCCAGCGAAGAATCTCCTCGTCAAATCTGTCATTCTGAGCGCCAGCGAAGAATCTCCTCGTCAAATCTGTCATTCTGAGCGCCAGCGAAGAATCTCCTCGTCAAATCT
>DYHT01000017.1 GCA_020723995.1 Chloroflexus sp. | reverse complement strand
TTCAAAGATTGGGTGACCACGATTATAGTCGGAAAACTTCAGAAATTGACCACTACTTATTACTATTTGGCTGCATCAAAGATTTTCTGAAGATCTGCCTTCAGCTTGACAATCTCGGCATCTACGTCAGCGCCAGGGGTGTTGGCCAGGAAGTTCCAGAACTCGTTGTAGCGGTCGGTAGTCTCCTGGAAGCTGGGCATCCAGCTTTCGTGGTTGGGGTTGTCAGCGTAAGCTACGCTGGCAGTAACAACGTCCCAGTTGATATCCATGCCGGGGAAGGTGCTCTCACCGTAGGTGGTGAGGTAACCTCCCTGCATCGACAGGCGAGCGGGCATACCACCATAGATGGGGAGCAGTTTGGCCGAGGTTTCGACGCTGAGCAGGTAGGTCAGCACTTCAAATGCTTCTTCCGGGTGCTTGCTGCCCTTCAGGATGCCGAAAGTATCTGCATGCATCTTCGATGTAACGACACCCTTGTAGGAAGGCGTGGCAGCCAAGTTCCAACTGAAGGGAATATCACCCAGCGCCCAGGCAGCCACGTACCACGTGTGTATGTGGATCATAGCCAAGTTGCCAGACGAGAAGGGGCCACCGGGACCCTGCAAGAAGTCAGCACCACCGTAGGGGCCATTCGGGATGAAGTAGTCTTTCCACCAGCCGTCGTAGGTCCATTTCCAGGCGGCGACCCAGTTCGCGGGGATCTGGGCATTGCCTGTCTCATCCACCAACGAGCCAGACCCGAAGAAAGTGCCGATACCACGCGGGTCGGTCCACTGGTTCATCCAGCCGAACTGGACAATTTTTTCAGGGTCGAAGTCAGGGCTGGTGGCGTCGTTGCCATTGGCGTCAACGGTAAGCTTCATGGCGAGCCCACGAAGGGTGTCCATGTTCCACTCGTGCATAACGCCATTCTCGTCAACATACGGCTCACCATACTTGCTCGGAGGATAAGGCAAGCCAGCCTCGTCAAACAGATCTTTGTTGTAGATCACGAAGGACGGGAAAATGGCGAACGGAATGCCCAATTGCCCTTCCTCTTTGACGTGGTAGAACTCGACCAAAGCCGGATCGAAGTCGCTCAAGTCGTAGTTGTTTTTCTCGATCAATGGCTGCAGGTCGAGCCAGGCACCCTTGAAGCTGTCGCGGCCGCGGATACCGACCGGGCCGACGATATCAGGGTCGTTGCCGGCAGCGATCTGGGTGGCCAAGATGTCATAGGCGACTGCGTTATCAACGATCTCGAGGATCAATTCGATCTTATCCTGCGAGGCGTTGAACTCGTCTACGACGGCTTGCTGGGGAGCAAAGGTGGGCTCATCGGAGCCGGCGCCCAGACCAACAAACCAGCGGATTTTCACTTTTTCCGCAGGCTTAGCGGTAGGTGGGACTGCAGTCGCTGTGGGAGCACTGGTAGGGGCTTCCGTCGGGGTCGCTTTCGGTCCGCAGGCTGTGAGTGTCAAGCCTAAGACCACAAGCACGGACAGGACATACATTAGTTTACGCATGGTTCTTCTTCTCCTTTTGAAGATGTATATTTAGATGGTCAGCAATCTGCTGTACCAAACATTGGATGGAACAAGATGATGTGTTCTGAATAGGTATTTAGATAATCACCTCCTCACTCATTCACTTATTGCACCACAGGATGAACGGATTACAAGCTCTGTTGCCAGGGTGACATGCCGGCTGGCTGATCCAGGATGTTGGATAACGTTGATCAAGGTGTTGACTGCCACGGAACCTAAATGCTGGGGTTGCTGGCGGATAGTCGTCAGCGGTGGATTGACCTTCGAAGCAATTGGCATATCATCGTGGCTGACCAGGGCAATATCATCCGGGACAAGCAACTCGGCTTCGCGTAGAGCACGCAGTGCCCCTATCGCCATCGTATCGCTGGCAACGAAGACGGCATCTGGCTTGGTAGGGATGAGCTGCAACATGGCCTGGTAACCACCTTCTTCGGTAAAGTCGCCTTCCGTGACCAGTTCAGGGTGGAAAGGTTGGTTGCGGTCTTGCAGAGCGCGGAGGTAGCCTTGATAACGGTCTGAACCGGCGATCATGTTTTGAGGTCCGGTAACGGTTGCAACCCCCTTTCGACCGAGTCGAAGCAGGTGTTGGGTGGCATCGCGTCCCGCTTGGAAATTGTCCACATCTACGTAATTCACGTCCAGAGTGGGATGGCGGCCAATTAGGATGAACGGCATCTGACTTTCGTGCAGCGAGTTTACGATTGGATCGTCCATCAGGGTCGAAGCAACAACCACTCCATCCAACAACCCGCCATGCAGGATTTGCCGGATGGTGCGGCGCTCGTATTCGGGCTCGGCCAGCCAGAGCATGACTGAATAATCATGCACATTGCATGCTGCCGAAATACCTTGGATTAATAGGGGAAAATAAGGATCAGTAAAAATCGTAGAAACGCCTGCCGGAATAACTAATCCAATAACACGTGTGCGCCCTGCCGCCAAACTGCGTGCAGTAAGATTCGGTTGATAACCGGTTTCTTGAATAATTTTCATGACGCGTTCACGTACTTCATCTCGCACGTTGGGGTGATTATTAATCACACGCGATACGGTTGACCGGGAAACCCCACTAAGCCGAGCTATATTCTCAAGGGTTAGCGTCATCAAGTCTCTTGTGGGAGCGCTCCCAATCACTCATAAAAAAACTCAACGACAAACAGAGGATGCTATTGCTTCAATCATTGGGAGCGCTTTCAAAATATATTATAGTGGTTTTTACTCCCCCTGTCAACTGGTTTTACAAGTGCTGGTGCGAATTGATGGTCTCCCTCTTCGTTGCAGTTTCCAAAAACGGCGTCAGAGATTTACCGCGAAGGTGCGCACCGTCCCGGTGTCCTTCGGGAAAGAACGCCAAGAAGAACCTGAAATAAGCCTTCGCAGTCTTTGTTGCTTCGCGGTTCAAAGCCGGGGCCCGTGACTGCGCTCAACAGGGAGACCACCCAATTTTTTGGCAGTGTAATAATAATATTGCAGGTAATAGTTCGGGATCATGCCCATGATTTCCACCATACGGGCATCCCATTCAGGATGCTGCTCGGCTTTGAGCGCGGCAATGTAACCTGCGATGACCTGTGGCCAGATGTCTTTGCCGTCCACAATCAGGCCACGGTGCCAGGAAAGGTGGTTCAAGCCGAGGGTCTTGAGGTCGGTGCGCGCCGGGTCAATACTTTCGCCCGTCGCCTGCTCGAGCCTGCCCATGAGCATCATTTTCGTGGTGATCGAGACGTTGCAGACGCCAACTGATGGTACGTATGGCGCATATTTGACCAGCGCCTGCGTGACCAACCCGGCCGGGTTGGTGAAGTTGGCCAGCAACGCGCCGGGCTGCGCCAATTGGCGCATATCCTCGGCGATCTCGAGAATAACCGGAATGGTGCGCAGGGCTTTGGCCATACCACCCACGCCGGTGGTTTCTTGGCCGATCAGGCCGTGACGCTGACCGAGGTATTCGTCCTTGCGCCGCGCTTCCATCTGGCCAACGCGTAGCTGGGTGGTGACGTAGGACGCATCCTTGACGGCTGCGCGCTGGTCGGTAGTCAAAACCACCTTGAAAGGCGAGCTTTTGTGTTCCACGATGCGCTGGGCAAACCCGCCGACGATGTCGAGCCGCGCGGCATCAATATCCATCAGCCAGAGTGCGCTGAGCGGGAATTGTTCCACGCGGGCGAGAAAACCGCTGACCAGTTCCGGCGTGTAAGTCGAGCCGCCGCCAATCACTGCTACTTTCATTTTGACATCCTTACTTTTCAACGCCGGTGATGACGATGCCCTGGACAAAGAAACGCTGGGCGAGGAAAAACAGGATCAACGGTAGAATCAACGCCAGCAGCGCGGAAGCCTGGATAAGCTGCGGCCTTGATCCATAGATACCGCTGAAAGTAGAAATCGCCACGGAGATCGGCCACAGATCGCGATTGGTAGATAGGTAGATGAGCGGCCCAAAATAGTCGTTCCAGGCCCACATGATGTGAAATACGGTCACGGCCATAAGCACCGGGTAGGATTGGGGTAGAATAACCGACCACAGAATGCGCAGCGGACTTGCTCCGTCCATCATGGCCGCCTCGTCCAATTCGCGCGGCAACGTCATGAAGTATGGCGTGCGTAAGCTGAGTTAAGCGTTCTCCTTCGCCCGTAGCGCCTCGGCTGCTCGGAAGTACTTGATAAATTTCATGGCGTAATCATCACGGCCAAGCAGCAAGTCGGCGGCCTTGACCGTCGTGCCAAGCTTGACCGGGTCGGTGATCGAGCAAGTCGCCCCATCTGGATGGCCAGCGCCAGGAAGGCTTGATTGATACTCAAGCAATCCGGCAGGCCAAACGAGACATTGCTGGCGCCCAGGTTGATGTTGACGCCGAAGTTTTTGCGCAGCAGTTCGATGATCTGGAGCGTGACGAGGGCGTGCCTTTCTTCAGGCGCACGCTGATGCTGGGGATTACGCCGAGTTGATCGCATAAGGTAATGAACTGGTCAATCTGGTAAGACTTCAAATTGTTATTATCACCCCACGCGCCGCCGGGGAAACGCACCACCGCGACCCCGGCCTGCTCGGCGGCCGGCATCATCCCAAACGGGACAGCCACCCACGGGCCGTGATTCGTGCCATAGACCAGCGGGCTGATTGGCCCGAGATTCAGATTCGGGTCAACATAAAGCGCGCCAGGGACGGGGGTCGGAACTGTCGTCGGGGTTGGCAGGGGCGTGGGCGAAGGGGCAATGGCCAGCGTCGCGGACGAATTACATGCGGCGATGAAAAAAATGAGCAGAAAAACATGAAAAAGGACATTGAGTATCTCATTTCGTCCTCCTTATGTAACCGGTTACAATGATACTATAAAAATCTGCGAAAGTAAAAGACCTGACAGATGGCTGTCAGGTCTCGTATAGCTCACAGAGATCAGACTCGCTTACGGCTTGACGTACACCGCGTAATCGTAGATCTGCTGGCCGGCCGGGAAGTCGTACTGGCCATCGTTGAGCGGGGCGGTAATCGTGACGATCGTAATGGCGTGATTCTCACCGCCTTGCCAATCCGTCAGGCCAAGCAGGTAAACACGGCATTTCTGCCCATCTGAGGAGTCGTAATCCAGTTTCAGAAAACTATCTATGGCAATTTCCTGGCCGTTCAGCGTGAACGCGACTTTCATCTTGCTCAGATTATCGTCAAGTGTCGCCTGATCCACGGCGCACCAACCCCAAGCCCAGATCAAGGGCGTAGATTCGGATAGCGCTATGGTGTATGGAAAGGCGGTATCCATCTCGAGCAGGTCTTCGGTGCTATATTGCTCGCGAGCCTTTTCGTCCAAGAGCTTTACGTCTCTACTCAGGGCAGACTGGGTTTCGCTTTTTGACATCAACTTGGGCGCAGCCGACGGGGTGATGCCCGCGCCCAGCGGTTGCAGGATGGCTTTCTCGCCGATTTGCAAAACAATATCATCCGTAGAAAGGACCGTCGTCTCATTGATCGGTACGCGCAGGGTGGGCTGAACACCCTGACCTTCCAAGAAGAGGCTGCCATCCGGAAGAGTGAAGCGGCCGGTGGGAACCTGCAAAGAAATGCCTTCCGGCAATACGAACTGGCCGCGCGCCACCTCAGCTTCCACGCCAGCGGTCGGATACATGCCGACCACGATCATATCCGGTACCTGGCTGAAGCCATACGACTCCAGTTCGCAGGCGCTGTAACAAGCCGGGCCGATCAGCAGAACCATCTTATCGAAACGATACTGCTCAAGATTGGGCAGTACCTTGTCGCGCATGCCCTCCGGCTCGAACTTTTGAGTTTTTTCGCTGTAATACTCGAGCTGACCCATCGGGATTTCCTGATCCGTCAGGAAGCCCGCCAGGCCGAGATTGGCGCCGCCCGAGTTATAGCGCATGTCTATGATGATGCCCGGTACTTCGTTGGCCTTGAAGGTTTCCAGGGCGCGCTGGAACAGGCGGATGATCAGATTCAGGTCGTCGTAGTTCGAGTTGATCTGGATATAACCAGCGCCCGAATCCAAAATCTTGAATTCCACCGGCAACATCGGGTTGCTATCCACGCCGAAATAGACCGACGTGCGGCGGAATGAGGCGCGCTCGGCGATGGCCTTCAGGGTTGCAGTTTGAGATAGGCCGCCGGGGTTGGCAAAAGTTACTGTCGCTTCGCTGCCTGGCCAGGCCCGCAGCAGATAGCGAGCCTGCTGATAACGCAAGCCGGATTCGGTTGAATGTGGCAGCGACCAGGGTTTCACTGCCGCAATGGCATCACTGATCGGCTGGCTGTTGAACTCGGCAACCGTCGCGCCAACCGCCATGCCAGCTTCCGCCGCCGGGCCACCGTCCAAAACGTAGACAACGATCACGCGCCCATCCTCCAATTCACGGATGGCGAAGCCGTAGCCGCCAGAAACATCTTTCGAAAAGATCTCATCCTCGATATCCCCGCCACTTGCACCAACATGACCATCCTTGAAGGCCCAGGTATAATCGCGTATGGCGAGATAGAAGGCTTGCGGGTCTTTATTGGACTCGGCTTGCTTCACACGCGGCTGAATTTCCTTGTAGAGCGCATCCCAGTCAGGCTGCTTTCCCTGAATACCGTTAAAGGCGTAGTTCATGCGCACGAAATCAAATATTTTATCGAAGGCTTGGGTGTAGGAAAGATTCGAGAAATCTTTGAGGGCAACATCTTGCGGCTCGTAGAGCGTTAACTCAGGTTCAGGTTCTTGGGTAAAGGTGAACGGCTCCTTGTCCAGGTCAACTATGGTGTAGCCGGCTGGGAGCGGAGCGACTGGATCGTCAGCGGTGAAAAGCTGGCCGTCCTCGCCGAAACCGATCGGGAAGGATTGCTGGTGATCCGCCGCCCAGACGACGAGTTTGCCGCCGATAACCTCATCTTCATTCTCAGTATCGGTCTTGACGGAAGCCAGATAACTCGGCCAACCATAAGATCTGTCGTCGCCCTCCGAGTATGGGCCGCCGGTCAGGTTCGGCCAATAGGAGACCGCAAAAATCTGCACGCCGCTGTCGGTCTTGCCATTATTATCCACATCGGCGAAGGCACCGGTCGGCTTGGCCGGCAGTCCCAGAGTATACTGGCCATGCATCTTCTCCTTGTCAATTACCAGGAAACCCAGTGTCTGCGAGGTGACTGGAATCTCCCACTCCCGGTCGCGGGTGACGAAGCCGTACATGTCCACCAACGCGACGGCATGCTCCACGTAGTAATCGGTAATTATGCTGTTGGTATAATCGAACGAGCCTTTGATCTCGTATGGCTCATTCTTGATCGAGGCTTCCTGCGGCGGCGGCACATTGGTTGCGGGCGGAGTTTGCGCCCCCAAGCTACAGGCTGTCAACGCCAAGAACGCAACGGCGAGTACTACGAAAATTTTCGATCTCGACCTCATGGTTTCACCTCTTTAATTTACCGAAGTTCTGCCTGATTATAACTCTTTTATTGTGCGCCCTGGCAGAGTTGCCCGGCCTCGCCCCGGGGCTGCAACAGGCCGCGCGTCATTTGACCTTGCGCGTCACTGAAGCGTTCAAACTGCCTCTAGAGGCAGTACTGTTAGATAAGGCCGCAGAGGCGGCTCCCACGCCGCCGGGCATGGGAGCCATGAAATCACGCTAGAAAAAGCGACAGTCACTTGAGTTGGTTCAAGTGACTGTCGCTTAATATACGATGGGATAATCTTGAATTGACCCTGGTCAAGGTCGATGGGAGGCAATCTTTCTTTGATTCCTGAGCTGGCGGTCAGCCTGCTGAATAATTCCTAGGGCGGTCAGCAAAGAAAACAAAGCGCGCACACCCATCGCCAGCAACACGGTGGTGGAGATAATGCCGGCGATGAGCAGGAACAAGAATTGCCGCCGGGTAAACCTGCGCACGATGACCGGCTGGGTGGTAATCTGGATTTTTGTCCGCAGGCCGCGCACGAATTCCTGGCGCGGCTGGATGGGTTTCAAGATGCCTGCCAGCCGGTTTTCCAACGAGGCGAGCTTATCTTTTGAGGCCTCCATCAATCGTCGTGTCACTTCCATATCGTCACTCTCCCACCGGATAAACAACCAGGCCGACCGTGCCAGGTCCGAGATTGGCAGCCACCGAGATCGAGAGGTCGGTCAGGATTGAATCCCGAATTACGTAACATTTTATCCTCCTTCCAATAAATCAATTCCACCAACCTCATCCCTTAGGACTAACAATGTGCGGTGATAAAGGCTTTTCACCGCGCCCTCACTGCGACCCATGATCTGGCCGATCTCTGCGTTGGACATTTGCTCGACAAATTTTAGGATCAAAAGGTGCTGGCGTTCAGACGGCAGGCAGCGGATAAGTTTGAGCAGCGCCTCCCGCTCCTCGGTCAACATCATGGTTACTTCCGGTGGATCTCCCTTAAAGTGCAGAGTTGGCGTATCGTCGAGCGGGATCTCCTGGCGGCGGCTGCGGTCACGATGCCAGTTGGCGACCAGGTTGTGGGCGATGCGATACAACCAGGCCGAAAATGGCACGCCCCGGTCGCGGTAATTGTGGATGTGGTGCATGGCGCGGTAAAAAACGCGGGCTGTCAAGTCTTCAGCATCGTGCACGTTGCCAGTACGATAATAAACGTAGTTGAAGATACGCTCAACGTAATGTTCGTACAGGAGGCCGAAAGCCTCTTGATCGCCCTGGGAGGCACGCGCCAATATTTTACTCTCTATATACTCCGGCACATTTCACCTTACCGGAGGGGTTTACTAAAACAACCCCGCCGGGTTTCAGAAGTTTCAGAGTGAGTATATCATGACTGTTTGTGCTATAATCAAAGCACTGGGGAATATCCCCTCTATCCGGGGATGACAGGCTTCGACGGAAGAGGCTGGTCCCGGAATACGAGCCGAGAGGCGCCGAACTCGTTAAACCAGCGCAAAAAATCAAGTGCCAACCGCACTTCCTATGCTGCTATGCCCCTCGCCGCCTAAGGCGATGGTATGAGCAGCCGGTCTCCCTAGAAGCGAGGCCGCGTCCGCCTGCCCCGTTCTCCGCCCGGTGGCAGGGTCGGGCGTCATAAAGGCGGTGTGCCGCACAGGATGTCGCTAAATGTGCGAAAGAGGGCCTTCGGGCCTGGGCGACTGGCCACAGGTCATCTTGGCCGGCTGTGAGACCTGCGGTGACACGCTTCAACCGGCTACGCTCGTAGATTTCCGAGGGTCGAGTCTTTCGGACGCGGGTTCTTTAACAACCAAATGAGCCCCCCTGCATGGCGACATGCAGGGAAAAATCCGGCTTAATCAGGGAAAGCTCACCGGCCTATGCCGATGCTAACCCTGAGGGGTGAACCCGAAAGGGATAAGCCCTGCATCGACTCATAGGCTCCTAAATTACAACCGTAATATGGAGTACTAGGGTAAGGAGAAAAAGGTCTCAACGTCAACCATAATCTAATCTCCCTACAATACGCCGGAGAAATGGCATAAGCCACTTCAAGAGATAGTCAGCGCCGGTGCGAAAGCCCGGGACCAAGCGTCGATTCCCGCCATCTCCACAAGACTTTGACCAGTGATTATACCGCTGGTCGAAGTCTTTTAATCACAGCCTCACGAGAAATTTGATTCCCGCCATCTCCACCTAACAAAAACGCGCCGAAAAATCGGCGCGTTTTTGGGTTGCATTTTTTGAATCTCATGCTATACTCATATTATTAGCATACCAAAACTACTACAAAGAGAGTTGAAAGAGAGGAGAATCTCTTGAAATCTCGCATATTTCTTCCATTTTTGGCATTGGCCGGTGTGATCTTATTGGTCGGACTGGCCTGCGGCACCACTCCAACAACGACACCCACCCAGCCGCCTCCTATCCAGATCCAGCCTACCGAGCCGCTGCCTGTCCAGATCCAGCCTACCGAGCCGCCTACCGAGGCCCCGACCGAAGCCCCAGCCGAGGCGCCGGCTTACTTCACCGAGGATTTCGATGGTTTGATCCCAGACTGGTCGTACTTCTTGATGAGCGGCGATGAGAATAAAATGACCCTGGAGAGTGGGAATGGCATATTGCTTTTCGACCTGGAGGGTGAAGACTTGTGGGTTTATTTCCTTTACGACCCCTACATTTACACTGACGTACGCATTGACGCACGCGTCAAGAACCGTGGCTTCAACAAAAATAATGTCAGTCTGATCTGCCGCTACGACGAGAAATACGGCTGGTACGAGTTCAACGTCGCCAATAACGGCCTGTATTGGATTCTTGCCTACGACGAATTAACCCAGGGTTATCAAGAGCTTTATAGCGGTGGGTCAACGGCTATCCGCTCCGGCAAGGATGTGAACGAGTACACGGCCTTCTGCTCAGGAAATACGCTGGCGCTGTACATCAACGGCGTGGAGGCACGCACGATCACTGAGAAGAGGTTCGCCTTCCGCGACGGACAGGCGGGCATTGGCACCGCGTCCTTTAACGTGTTGCCCATCATCGTAGAATGGGATTGGGTGACCATCAGCGAGCCGTAAAAAAAACACATGATTCCATTCGAGGCTTCTGAAGTCTTTCATTTCCGAAGCCTCTTTTAATTTATTGACACGACGTTAACGTTTTTCTTGCATCTATCGAGTATGCTATTGTCATTGTGAACGCCTAAAAGGCTAATCTCGGAAAATCACAAATTTTCATTGGAGCAGGCTCCCACGCCTGCGATTCGGGGGCATGGGAGCCGCCTCGGCGAGGAAACTGTGATCAACTGAGTCTAACAAGACACTAATAACAGGAGCATTATTATGGGAAAAATCATCGGAATTGACTTGGGGACGACCAACAGCGTTGTTGCCGTAATGGAAGGCGGCCAGGCGACGGTCATCACCACCGCGGAGGGTGGGCGGCTGTGCCCGTCAGTCGTGGCGTTCAACAAGAACAGCGAACGTATGGTCGGGCAGACCGCTAAACGCCAGGCCGTGATCAACTCGGAAAACACAATCTACTCCATCAAGCGCTTCATGGGCCGCCGCTATGAAGAGGTGGAAACTGAGCGCAAGATGGTGCCCTACGCGGTCGTGGCCGGGCCATCGAGCGAAGCCCGCGTCAAAATCCCGGTAACCAACCGCGAGTACAGCCCGCAGGAAATCTCGGCCATGGTGCTGGCGAAATTAAAATCAGACGCGGAGGCGTACCTCGGCCAGACGGTGACACAGGCCGTCATCACGGTTCCGGCCTATTTCAACGACAGCCAGCGCCAGGCCACCAAAGACGCTGGCCGCATCGCCGGCCTTGAAGTCATGCGCATCATCAACGAGCCGACCGCTTCAGCTTTGGCCTATGGGCTGGACAAGAAAAAGAACGAGACCATCCTGGTCTTCGACCTGGGCGGCGGTACGTTCGACGTATCCATTCTGGATGTAGGCGAAGGCGTGATCGAAGTCAAGTCCACTAATGGCGATACCCACCTGGGCGGCGACGACTGGGATCAGCGCGTCGTCAATTGGGCGGCGGATGAGTTCAAGAAGGATCAGGGCATTGATCTGCGCCAGGACCGCCAGGCCCTCCAGCGCCTGCGTGAGGCAGCCGAGAAAGCCAAGATCGAGCTTTCCAGCATGATGGAGACCGAGATCAACCTGCCCTACATCACCGCGGATGCTTCCGGCCCCAAGCACATGCAACTCAAACTAACCCGCGCCAGGTTCGAGCAGATGACCGAAGACCTGCTCAACCGCTGCCGCAAGCCGTTCGAGTCAGCCTTGAAAGATGCCAACCTGACAGCGACCAATCTCAACGAGGTGGTGCTGGTCGGCGGGGCGACGCGCATGCCGATGGTCCAGGAGCTGGTGCGCAAGCTGACCGACGGCAAGGAGCCAAACAAGGGCGTCAACCCGGACGAGGTCGTGGCGATCGGAGCGGCCATCCAGGCCGGTGTGTTGGGCGGCGAGGTAAAGGACATCCTCCTGCTCGATGTGACCCCGCTTTCGCTGGGCGTCGAAACGCTGGGCAGTGTGATGACCACCATGATCGAACGCAACACCACCATCCCGGTGCGCAAAACCGAAGTGTACTCCACTGCCGCCGATGGCCAGACCGCCGTGGACATCCACATTTTGCAAGGCGAGCGCCCGATGGCCGCCGATAACATGTCCCTCGGCCGCTTCCGGTTGGACGGCATCCCGCCCGCGCCGCGTGGCATCCCGCAGATCGAGGTGACCTTCGACATTGACGCCAACGGCATCCTGAACGTCACGGCGAAAGACAAGGCCACCAGCAAAGAGCAGAAGATAACCGTCACGGCCTCGACCAACCTGAGCAAGGACGATATCGCCCGCAAAGTGGAAGAGGCCAGGCGTTACGAGGCGGAGGACAAGAAACGCCGCGAGGCCATCGAAGCCCGCAATAACGCCGACAGCCTGGTTTACCAGACCGAGAAGGCGCTGCGCGAGCTGGGCGACAAAGTCCCGGCCAACGAGCGCTCGAACATCGAGAGCAAGGTTAGCGAACTCAAGCAAGCCATGCAAGGCGATGACCTGAACCGGATCAAGAAGTTGAGCGAGGAATTGCAAAACGCCTTCTACGCCCTCAGCCAGCAGATGTATGCCCAGGGCCAGCAGACGCCGTCCGGAAGCGGACCGCAGGACTCGGGTGCTCAAACGCCTCCGCCGAGCGGTGAGGGGGATGTGATTGATGGGGAAGTACGGGATGCGTGAAGAGTGATGCGTGATGAGTGAAGAGTGAACGGGCGGTCGTCCGCATGTGACGCGGATGGCCGCCGTTTTGATATAATCACCCTATGCAAAAACGTCTTATGCGCAGCACCTACTCGGCACGAATCCTGATCGGCCTGGCTGTCTTTATCGTTATCAGCGTAGCCGTTTACTATATTCCCCCCGTCCATTCCAGCCTGGCCTGGCGGGTTGACGACGTGCGCACGCGCATCAAGTATCTCATTAACCCGCCCGAGCAGGCCCTCTTCCTACCAACCCAGCAATCGCAGGTTGACGCGATCGTGACCGCCACCTTGCGCGTCCTGGAAACCCCCACGCCAACGGAGACGCCTCTCCCGCCTCACATCCCCACCCCCACGCCAACCGTCACGCCGACGCGGCTGCCAGAATATGTCATCCTGCCCGGCGTCAAATACGAAGACCAGCACAACCGCTGGAATTACTGCGGCCCGGCCAATTTCTCGATGGCGCTCACCTTCTGGGGCTGGGAGGGCAACCGGGATGTGATCGGCCAGGCTGTCAAGCCGAACGACAAAGACAAGAACGTGATGCCGTATGAGTTCAGAGATTACATTAGGGATAATGTCCCGGGTCTGAGCATACTTATCCGCATGGGGGGCGACATAAATGTGATCAAACGACTGATCGCGGCCGGTTTTCCACCAGTGATAGAAAAAGGCTACTACACCTATGACCATACCGGCAAGTACGGTTGGCTCGGCCATTATCTATTCACCACCGGCTACGACGACACGCAAGGCGTCTTTATCACGCAGGATACTTACCTGCAACCTGGCAAGGATCGTCAGGTCAAATACAGCGAATACGTGGAGGGCTGGCGTTCGTTTAACTATCTCTTCATGGTTGTCTACCCCAGTGACCGCCAGGCGGATGTCCTGGCGGCCCTCGGCCTGTACGCCGATGAGACCTGGGCAGTGAAGTACGCTCTGCAAATTGCGCAGCAAGAAGCCCAGACCCTGATCGGTAACCAGCAATTCTTTGCCTGGTTCAACGCCGGCAGCAGCCATGTTCAACTCTACGAATACTTTGACGCCGCACTCGCCTACGACCAGGCTTTCCGCCTGTACGCCAACTTGACTGGGGATTTGCGCCCGTACCGGATCGTGTGGTATCAAACCTGGCCCTATTGGGCATACTACTACACCGGACGCTATCAGGATGTGATCAACCTGGCGAATACAACCCTCAACGAGACGATCAGCGAACCGGTGCTGGAAGAGAACCTTTACTGGCGCGGGATGGCAAAGTACATGATTGGCGATACTCCCGGCGCGATCGAGGATTACCGCGACGCGCTGAAAATCCACCCTGGTTTTGCACCGGTCATCGCGGCAATGCAAAATCTAGGTATTCAGCCTTGAGTTAGTCACGTAGTCTTGTGGTCTAATAGTCTCATGGTCATATAGCTCGCTAACACGACTATAGAACCTCAAGACGATTCAACCAAACGACTATCCGACTATCTGACTATCCGACCATCCAACTATGAGACTACTCCATTTCGCCGACGCGCACATTGACATGGCCAACTACGGCCGCCACGACCCGCAAAGCGGCCTGCCGCTGCGCGTGCTGGATTTTCTCAAGTCGCTGGATACAATTGTGGACGCGGCGATTGACAAGAAAGTGGATTTGGTCATCTTCGCCGGCGACGCTTACAAGGACCGCGCCCCGGCCCCGACCTTCCAGCGCGAGTGGGGACGGCGCATCATGCGCCTTTCCCGCGCCAACATCCCGACCCTGTTGCTGGTCGGCAACCACGACCTCTCCCCCGCCCTGGGCCGCGCCCACGCCATTCAGGAATTCGATACACTGGAAGTGCCGCACGTGCGCGTGCTCACCCATCCCTGCTTCCTCAGCGCAGACGAACTCGGCCTGCCGGTACAGGTCATTGCGATACCCTGGATCTCGCGCTCCGGCCTGCTGGCATCATTGGACATGAGCGCGGCAGACCCTTCTGAAGTCTTCTCGAATATCAAATCTCGAATCACAGAGCTGGTCAACCGCTGGCTGGACGAAGCCGACCCGGAATTGCCTATCATCCTGACCGCCCATGCCTCAGTCCAGGGTGCAAAGTATGGCAGTGAACGCACCGTCATGCTCGGCGCGGATCTCGTTCTCTCTGGCTCGCTGGTCAAGAATCCCAAACTGGATTATGTCGCCCTGGGTCACATCCACAAGAGGCAGAATCTCAACGAGAATAGCCACCCGCCAGTCGTTTACCCCGGCTCCATCGAACGGGTGGATTTCGGTGAGGCGGCGGATGACAAATATTTTGTGATTGCAAATGTCGAACGCGGCAAGGCTGAGGTCGAATGGCAGCCACTGACCGGCATCCGGCCATTCATTGATTGCCATGTGCAGTTGGATTCAGCTGAAGACGTAACCAAAACACTGAAGTCCGCCCTGCCCGGCCAGAAGAAACTGGCTGGCGCGATCGTGCGCCTGACAATAGAATATCCGCGCGAGTGGGATACGTTGATTGACGAACTGTCCCTGCGCGAACACACCGCGCAGGCCTTCGAATTCCACCTGGTCAAGCGGCCGCAAGTCGAAGCCCGCATCCGCCTGCCGGCCGACCAGACGGCCAGCAGCCTCGGCCCGCTGGAACTGCTCGATCAATACTGGCGCGCCAGCCACACCGAGGAGGGGGAAGTCGAAATATTGCAGAAACTGGCGAGGGAGATAATCGAGGGCGGCGAAGAGGCCTAATACCGGTGACAAGCGCGTCCGCGCCGGCTGCAACGGCAAGGACGATCAGTTTCATGGATTTCCCGCCCGGACTGCCTGAATTTCGGTCTCGATATCTTCATCTGTCAGTTTATCTGTGCCATACTTGCGCGCATTCTCTCGAATGGCTTTCACCGCCGATTGTGCGCGCAGTGACACGGCCTGGTATAAAGCCTCTTTTTCTCCTTCGCTCAAGCCAAATTCAGCCACGGCCGCGTCCCCACCTTTTTGCATACCGCGTTTCATTGCTTTATCGAGCGAAATGCCCCTTTGCTCCAATTTTTTCCCCAGCGCGATCAGCAATTCATCGGCCGCTTCATCCAGCGATTTGATGACAATTCCGCACTCAGTTTCTACAAATGTCACCATATCACCCCGCTTGAGATTGAGCTTTCTGCGGATATCGGTCGGGATGGTCACCTGTCCTTTTTCTTGAATACGCACAGCAGTATACATTTCTACCTCCTAGGTCATACAGTCATACCGTCATTATATCACAGCCCAATCATGCCTCGCTCCGCCAGTTCTTGGATTTCTTCTTCGCTCAACCCGATATTTTCCAGAGCTGATCCTGTATGCTCTCTCAGCCTCGGCGCGGGCGCGGACTGGCGCCACGCGAACACGAACGGCTAATTCATGCCAATTGGTTCGCCGTTTTCCTCGCGCACTTAACCCCGCGCCCGGACCTGTGGATGAGTCAGCATCTCCTCGAAGGTATTGACCGCCTCCATGCAGCCGTCCGTCCCGGCAAAAGCTGACAGCCATTCAGCCCGCGATTTCTGCCCGAAAACAGCCGCAATCTGGCTGCCGATGGTGCGGTCGAATTGGCGTGGGATATGGCGATCGCCGCCAGCATCCCGCCAGCCAGGTCAGCGGCGGGCAAGCCGTACAGAACAGGCGCTTCGCCGGGACGGGCATTCAGCGCCAGCGCGCCGCCAATGGCAACATATGTCTCTCCTCCAGTCAATTTACCCCATTCTACCAATTCCTCGCCCATAATCAACAATCTGCAATCCGAAATCTGCAATCTGCAATATAATAACACCTCCATGCGCTGGATATATCTCTCCCCACACCTTGATGACGCCATCCTCTCCTGCGGCGGTTTGATCTGGGAACAGACGCAGGCTGGGACGCAGGTCGAGATCTGGACGATCTGCACTGGAGACCCGTCGGATGGGCCGCTTTCACCATTCGCCGAAGTGCTGCACGCCGAATGGGGCAGCGGCGCGGATACGCCCGCCCTTCGCCGCCAGGAAGACATGGCCGCCTGCCGCGCCGTCGGCGCCAGATATCGCCATCTTCCCATCCCGGATTGCATTTACCGTTCGGCAAAAGACGGCACTTGGCTCTACAATCCAGATAACCTGATGGGTGAAATCCATCCCGTTGACCGGCCGCTGGTCGAGACAGGGCGCGCTTTCCTGGCCGCGAGCCTTAAATCAGAGGATACCCTCGTCTGCCCGTTGACTATCGGTGGGCATGCGGACCATCGTCTGACGCGCGCCGCAGCCGAGGAACTGGGACACCCCTTGTATTATTATGCCGACACCCCCTACCTGCTCAACGATGCCTCAGTGTTGGATACGCTCACGAGCGGGATGCATGCCGAGGTGCATCCCGTTTCGGAGGCTGGCTTGTGCGCCTGGCAAGAGGGCATCGCGGCCTACGGCTCACAAATAAGTATGTTGTTCGAGAATATGGAAAAGATGCAGGCGATGATCCTGTCCTATTGGCAAAGCAGTGCTGGCATACGGCTTTGGCGGGTAGCTTAATCTTCCGTCCGCATCTTGCTTTTGGTATTGAAACATGTTATATTTATCAACGGGTAGGAAGACCTACAAACCGGGCGCATCTCTGTTTCAGAGATGCCTCATATTTTATCCCAGGAATGGATCATGCCAACCACCTTTCTAACGCGTGAAGGTTTTCAGAAACTTCAGAATGAACTCGAATACCTGCGCACGGCCAAACGCCAAGAAGTCGCCAACCGTCTGCACGAAGCCATGGATGGCGGCGAGTTGATCGAGAACGCCGAGTACGAGGCGGCCAAGAACGAGCAGGCCTTTGTGGAGGGCCGCATCCAGGAGCTCGAAATCATCCTGGCTTCGGCACGCGTTATCGAGGAGACCGGCAAAGAGAAAACCGATGTCATCCAGATCGGATCCACCGTGACCATCCAGGAAGACGGCTCGAAACCGGAGAAATACACCATTGTCGGCGCGGCAGAAGCCGACCCGCGCGCCGGACGTATTTCCAATGAATCACCCATTGGCAAAGCCATTTTGAATCACCGCGCCGGCGACGAAGTTCAGGTAGAAGCACCCGGCGGAACGTATAAAATTCGCATCATCAAGCTCGAATAAGCCTGGGGCCAGCCGAAGGCCTATTCGGCACACGTACAAGCCCTGCGCACCCTATTTGGAAAGCGTGGGGTTTTTGTTGTAAAATACAGTCAGAAAGGTTTCCACATGGCAGAGTACACCTCCCTTGAAAAGATCAGGCTGGCAAAAATCGAAGCCCTGCGCGCGGCGGGCATCGAACCATTTCCCCACCGCGCCGAACGGACGCACACCAGCACCCAGGCTATTGCCTCCTTTGAAAAAGCCGAGAAGGAAGCCGGCCAGGCTGCACCGGCCGAGATGAAAGCCACGCTGGCCGGGCGATTGCGCGCCGTCCGCCCGATGGGCAAGGTTACCTTCGCCCACATCGAAGACGGCGATGGACGCATCCAGCTTTTCCTGCGCGCCAACGACATCGGTGAAGACAAGCTCGAGCTATTTAACCGAACCTTCGACCTGGGCGATTTCATCCAGGCTGCCGGCTTTATATTCCGCACCCGCACCGGCGAGGTAACCCTGCACGTCCAGGATTTCAGGATGCTGTCCAAGGCCGTCTCACCCCTGCCGGCCGCCAAGGACGAAGCCACCTCTGATGGACAGGTCATCCGCCATGCCGCGCTCGAGGACCCGGAACTGCGCGCCCGCCAGCGTTACGCCGATCTGGCCGTTAACCCCGAGGTGCGTCAGGTCTTTCGCAGGCGGGCAGCCATAATCCGCGCCTTGCGCCAATTCCTGGATGAGCGTGGATTTCTGGAGGTCGAGACGCCCATCTTGCAACCCATCTATGGCGGCGCGGCGGCCAAGCCGTTCGTCACCCATCACAACCAGCTCAAACAGGATCTCTACCTGCGCATTTCGTTTGAGCTATATCTAAAACGTCTGCTGGTCGGAAACCTGGAGCGCGTCTACGAGATGGGCCGTGATTTTCGCAACGAGGGCGTCTCGTACAAACATAATCCTGAGTTCACTCAATTGGAATTCTACTGGGCCTACGCCGACTACCTGCAGGTGATGGAATTAACCGAGCAGATGGTCGCCTACGTGGCGGAGAAAGTGCTGGGTACGCTCAGAGTCACCTACCAGGGTCACGAGCTGGACTTCACCCCTCCCTGGCGCAGGCTGGAAATGCGCCAGGGGTTGAAAGAAACCACCGGTATTGACATCGCCGCCCATCCGACCGCCGAGTCGCTTTTCGAGGCCCTCAAAAAGACCGGTAAGATGCCCGACCCGCGGGCGACACGCGGCAAGCTGATCGACTTCATGCTCAGCGAGTTCCTGGAACCGACCCTGATCCAACCCACCTTCCTGTACAATTATCCGCGTGATATTTCCCCGCTGGCCAAGTCCAAGCCCGGCGACCCGTTGACCGTGGAACGCTTCGAGGCCTACGTGGCCGGATTCGAACTGTGCAACGCCTTCACCGAACTCAACGATCCGCTCGACCAGGAATCCCGTTTCCTAGAGATGGGCCGTGACTACGCCGCTGAAGACGAAGAAAAACACCCAATGGACGATGATTACCTGCGCGCCATGCGCTACGGCATGCCGCCCAACGGCGGCTTTGGCATGGGCGTGGATCGGCTGGCGATGCTGCTGACGGACAAACATTCCATTCGCGATGTGTTGCTGTTCCCTCATTTGCGGGAAACGAAAGAGAATTAGCAACATCTACTCGGCAGGAACAAAACTCGCACGAATTTCCTCTTCCCCACCTGCAATATCCCAACATGCGGGAAAACGGCCTGGGCATCGGAGAGCACCTCGCCATCCAGGCGTACGCCTTTCTGGTCAACCATCCGGCGCGCCTCACTCTTGCTAATAACCAGACCGGTAGCAATTAACACATCCAGCACCGTCTGACCAGTCCGGAGGGCGTATTCAGGCATCTCTTCCGGAGCCTGGCGCGACTGGAACACGCGCTTGAATTGTTCCTCGGCCTCAGCAGCCGCTTGTTCCGAATGAAAGATGCTGACGATCTCGCGCGCCAGTTCCATCTTCACGTCACGCGGATGGCGCGTGCCCTGGGCCAGCACATCTTCAACTGCCTTGACCTGCGACGGCGTGTAGCGCGTGACGAGTTTAAAGTAAATCAGCATGGCGCTATCCGGCAGGCTCATTACCTTGCCGTACATATCGCCAGGCTCAGCCAGGATGGGAATGTGATTACCCAACGACTTGGACATGCGCACCACGCCATCCGTGCCGGGCAGGATGGCCATGATTATGCCGATCTGTGGACGCTGGCCATAGGCTTCCTGTAACTTACGCCCGGCGGTGATAATGTTGAAGAGCTGGTCGCTGCCGCCCACTTGTACATCGGTGTTCATGGCGACGGCGTCATAACCCTGCATGAGGGCATAGAATGTCTCGTGCAGATAAACCGGATCGCCTTTTTCCCAGCGTAACTTAAAGTTCTCACGCTGGATAAATTGCTGGATAGTAAAAGCCGAAGCCAGCTTGATCAGGTCGGCCAGTTTCAAATCGAGCAGCCATTCATGGTTGAAACGGATGATTGTCTTTTCGCTGTCGAGGATGCGGTAAGCCTGTCCCGCGTAGGTTCGGGCATTGTGTTCGGTCTCCTCTTTTGAAAGCACGGCGCGCAGTTGATCCTTATCCGAGGGGTCGCCGACCATGCTTGTGCCGGTGCCGATTAGAAAGGTCACTTCATGACCCAGATCTTGGAACTGGCGCAGCTTCCGCATGGTGATGGTATGCCCAAGATGCAGGTCGGAGGTGCGCGGATCGTAACCGCAATAGACGCGCAGCGGGCGGCCCTCTTTTTGGGTCTCGATCAGCCGCTGGCGTAGTTCGTTGGCCATGGCTTTTGTTAATTCTTCATCGCCATATTCGGCGCCCTGCATGAGCAGGGCTACTTGTTCGTCAATGGGTGCTCTTGGCATAGGTGACTCCGGGGTGAGAGAGTAGTAAGCAGAGAGTAGAGAGAAGAGAGTAGGGAGTAGAGAAAGGAAGCGCGACTAAATTTTATTCTCTAATCTCTGATTTCTAATCTCCACTCTCGAAACAAAAACGCGCCCGCTGCGGCAGACGCATCCGACGACCATCCGCAGCGGTAGCTATGGATGGGGATAATAAGAATTGGCTTTGCTGTTGATTGCCATGCCACAATTATACAGCAAAATCCGATCTCTCAAAGGAATAAATCGCTCAAGGCCTCTTCGGCTTGTTCGAAACGGAAACGAAAACCCAGTTCCAACAATCGCGTGGGACGCACAAACGCACCATCCAACACCAGGGTACTCATCTCTCCGAGCAGCAGACGCAAGGCAAAGGCCGGCGCTGGCAGCCAATAAGGACGCCGCATCATTTTAGCAATAGTCCGCCCAAAATCTGCATTCGAGAGTGGATACGGTGCAGATTCTTCACTCACCGGCTGGGAGTCACGCGGCCCATAATAGCCAATTGCCGAGGCCTGCACCAGCACTTTGGGACGCGGCGAGGCGTGCAGGATGGCCTCGGTCACCGCCTTACCGGCCTGCACGCGGCTATCCAGGATGCGCTGCTTGCGAGCAGCCGTCCAGCGATCGGCGCCGATGTTCTCACCAGCTAGGTTGACGATCCCGTCCATGCGGCTGGCAAGCTCACCCCAGCCGGAAGTGGAACGCCCATCCCATTTGAGCGCCAGCACGCCCTCGGGCAGTCGCGCCGTCAACGGATTACGCGTCAACACCCAAACCTGGTTGCCGTCCGCAAGCAGCGAGCGGATCAACCTGCGGCCGATCATCCCCGTTCCGCCGGTTATCATGATACGCATGATTCTTCACTCTCCTTCCCATTGTGCTATAATACCAGCCATTGTGGAGGCCTTATGCAGGCGCCGGTTCTGGTCTTAAACACCAACTTCGAGCCAATCAATATTTGCCCCACACGACGGGCCATCGGACTGATCCTTACTGGAAAGGCCGCAATGGTTGTCAATGGGCGCGGCTTCATCCACACTGTTTCCGAACTGATTCCACGTCCTTCGGTCATTCGCCTGGAGCATATGATCCATCGTCCACGCTTACAGGTCAAACTGACCCGCCGCGAGGTCTTCCGCCGGGATAAGTATACCTGCCAATATTGTGGACGTCACTCCTCCGACCTGACCGTTGACCACGTGCTTCCCAAGCACCTGGGTGGCGAACATAGCTGGACGAATGTGGTCGCGGCCTGTCCGTACTGCAATCACCGCAAAGGTGGCCGCCGGTTGAATGAAGCCCACATGTCACTCCTGCACCGACCGGTTGAACCGCCTGCGAGCGCATTTTACATCTTCGGGCGGCATCTAAGCGAGAACGGCGAGTGGGAGCCATTCATTTCCGGCTGGTAAAGGCGACAATACACGCTTTAGAAAACCCGTTTTCTTGCAGAAAACGGGTTTTTTTACATATTTACTCAAAATCCAGCGTCATGAAATCTTCGGCCAGTATGACCCGCCCCTCAAAACGTTGCTTTGCCTCTGCGACCAGATAGCCGGAGGCATATTTTCCAGTCGGATAATGGATCAGATACAGCGCTTCGACTTCGGCCTGAGTGGCAATTTCCGCAGCTTCGGCCGCGGATGAATGTCCGTTTACCCCACCGGCCGCCTCGTGGATGAGCACATCCGCGCCTTTGGCCAGTCGAACGACCTGCGCACAGGGTTCGGTATCGCACGAATAGGCTACCACCTTATCCTGCTGCTTCAACTCAATCCGTAAGCCAATTGCAGGGATGTGGTGCCGCACCGGCGAAGCAATAACATGGAACTCCGCGCATTCCAACACCGTCGTTCGCTCATCCGCCGGTAAACGATGAAAAACTACGGGGAAGAAATCCGGCCACTCTGACCAGGCATATAGCCCCATCATATTTTCAATCCGGTCAAGGGTGTGATCCAAGCCGTATACCTTCAAAGGACCGCGACGACCCATCAGCCACATATCCATCAACAATAGCGGCACACCGGATACGTGGTCGGGGTGAAAATGGGTCAAGATCAGATCCGTCAGGTTATTGAATTCCACGCCGGCTTGCTGCAAACGCAGGATGGGGTTACTGGCACAGTCAATCAGCAGCGTGCGCTTTTCCCCCACCATAACCATGTGTGTGTTTTCATGTTGAGCGTCCGGGATGGCGTTTGAGCAGCCCAGAATAATCAGTTTTGGCATGAAATCTTCTTTACTAAATCAACGCAAAAAAATCCAGGTACTCCACGGCGGTCATGCGCAGGTACAGGCCGTGCTGCTCGGTCAGCACGCCCACAACTGCACGCACTTTATCGGCTTGGGTGCGGATATCATATCCAGCGATGCGCCCCCGGCCGCGAGTTGGCGCAAGCACCGAGGTCAGCAGGCGGACAGTGGTCGTCTTGCCGGCGCCATTCTGGCCGAGCAAAGCCAAAACCTGCCCGGGACGGAGATCGCGCAAATTGTAGGACAAGATGGCATCTTGTCCTACATTGGTTGCGGCTGCCGTAGGCCTATCGGGAGGCAGCGCGATGGGCTTATGCGCGGGAAGGGCGGTGTTCCCAGAATAACAACCCGGCAGCCATCAGGGCAACGACGGCCACAAATGTCTGGTTGGCATTGATACCACCCACCTGTGCGGCATCCAGACGCAGAAAGTCGAGCAGGAAACGCCCGATTGGATAGGCGATAAGATAGGTCAGGAATATATCCCCTGGTTTGATACGATCAACGAAGCGGCGTCCCAGCCAGAGCAGGAGGAACATCGTTGCCAGGTTCCAGAGCGACTCATATAAAAAGAGAGGGTGGAAGTATTCGTAATTTTCAAAACCCGGGACACGGTGCAGCGGATCAATGTAGATTTTCCAGGGCAGGTCGGTCGGCGCGCCATAAAGTTCCTGGTTGAAGAAATTTCCCCAGCGACCCAACGCCTGGGCCAGCGCCAGTCCCGGTGCGGCTATATCCGCCCAAACCGCGAAGCTCATCTTCTTGTTGCGCAGATAAATCCACATGGCCAACGCGCCGCCGATGACTGCACCCGGAATACCCAACCCGCCCTGGCGAATGTCCAGCATATCCAATGGATGGGTAAGGTAATACTGGGTGGTAAGACCCTGCTCGACCATCGAAGGCGGCGGGGTAAGGATATGCCAGATGCGCGCCCCAACGATACCGGCGATCACCACCCAAAAGAGCATGTCCAAAACGACCTCTGGGTTAAGGCGACGGCGTTTGGCTTCGGCTTGGGTCATTAAGGCCGCCGCCTGTACCCCCAACATGATGATGATCCCATAGAAATAAATGTGAAAAGGCTGACTCAGGAATGGCAAGTGGATATCAAATCCGTCGGGCATTTTATTCTCCTTTGGTTTGGGGGTGGTGAGCTTGATGCCGTACCCGCATAATGCGTTGCAAAGCAGTGAAGTTAGCCAGGATCGCCAGGATCCACAAGGCAATGATCGGCTTATTCAGAATCAGCATGGGGGCAAGCACCAGATAACGTTCAGCGCGGGTCAGCAGGCCGACGTTGGCGTCGAAGTTTAGCGAATCGGCCTTGGCTTTTGTATAAGAAACCAACACTGTACCAGCCGCAGCCAGGTAGACCAGAGCGCAGGCAAATTTATCCCCCTGGTTCAGATAGTATAACAATAGACCGGCATAGACGAGCAACTCGGAGTAACGGTCGGTGACCGAGTCGACGAACGCGCCCCAATTGCTGGCTTCTCCACGCAGGCGCGCCATCGTGCCGTCCAGCGCGTCGAAGGGTACTGTGATCAGGATGAAAATACCCCCCCAGGTCAAATAACCTTTGGCGATCAAAAGCGCCCCGATGGTTGTCCCAAATAAACCCAGAAGGGTCATCACATTGGGATGAATGCCAAGGCGATTGAAAAAAACAGCCAGGGGGTCAAGCAGCCATTTAAACCACACCCGCAGGTAATCGCTGAACGTCATTTGCTTCTTTTCTATGGATTGTTCCAATGCATCAACCCTTTCTATAATATTTTGGTGACTGCGCAGTTCTGTCAACGAATATCCAACGAATAAACGAATGACGATACAATAGCGGTCAATTCGTTTATTCGTTTCGCCATTCGTTGACAGCAATGGCTGAACAGTTACATTTTAGATAAAAATCTTGGCAATGATACCACACCGACTGATAAAACCGCCAAAACAGTAGTAGTGACAACTCTGCTCAAGCCGCCGTCCTCGGCGGCGGGGACGCCGCCGGGAGCCTGTTATCCGGATAGGCTCTAAGCCGCATCCTCGCCATTTTCTTCGTCTGACTCGATCAGCACCTCGCGCTCGCGTCCGCCGCCCAGTGAAGGGCCGACGACCCCCATATCCTCCAATTGGTCCAACAGACGGGCGGCGCGCGGATAGCCGATGCGCAAGCGGCGCTGGAGCATCGAGGCGCTGGCGCGCTGCTCCTGCTTGAGGACAACGATGGCTTGCTCGATCAGTACTTCATCGCCATCGCCTTCCGCCTGGCTCAAGAGAGCTTCCCACGGGGGACGCATGTCTTGCACTGGGTTCATTTTCTGCCAAAAAGCAATCATGCGTTCGACTTCCTGATCGGTGACCATGACGCCTTGGGCGCGCACTGGAATGCCTGCTTCTGGATTTAGGAAAAGCATATCGCCGCGTCCCAGCAAGGTATCCGCGCCGGACATATCCAGGATGACACGCGAATCGACCTGCGAGGCCACGGCGAAAGAAATACGCGCCGGGAAATTGGCCTTGATCAAGCCGGTGACCACGTCCGTGCTGGGACGTTGGGTGGCCACGACCAGATGAATGCCGGTGGCGCGTGCCAACTGCGCCAGGCGGACAAGGTTGTGCTCCGTCTGGTCGGGTGCAGACATCATCAAATCCGCCAGCTCGTCAATCAAGACCACGATGCGCGGCAGCGGAGGCGTATCCTTGCGGTGCTGAAGTTTGCGGTTATAGGCTTCGATATCGCGCGCCTTGGCCGCTTCGAGCAATTTATAGCGGTGCTCCATCTCGACCACGATCCAGCGTAATACGCCCAAAATGCGCTGGATATCGCTCTCCACTTTGCCGTACAGGTGGGATAACCCATTAAACCGGATCAACTCAACCATCTTGGAGTCGATCATGATCAGGCGCAAGTCTTCAGGCGTGTTATTCATCGCCAGACAGGCGGTGATGGCAGAGATGCACACCGACTTGCCGGAACCGGTCGTCCCGGCAATGAGCAGATGCGGCATCTTGGCCAGGTCTGCGACCACCGGCTGCCCGGAAACATCCCGCCCCAAGGCAATGGCGAGCGGCGATCCAACCTTGTAGAACGCCTCAGCCTCCAAAATCGGACGCAGCCGTACGACAGCGGAATGTAAATTGGGCACTTCAATTCCGACATACGAACGTCCCGGCACCGGCGCTTCGATGCGCAAACGTTCAGCCGAGAGGGCCAGAGCCAGGTCGCGCGCGAGATTGGCAATCTGAGCCACGCGCACCTTCTGCCGGTTCGGGTCGCCATTCTCCGGGTCGCCTTTTTCAAAGAAGCCCGGCTCGATGGCAAACTGGGTCACCGTTGGCCCGACCCGGAATCCAATCACGCGTGCCGGGATGCCAAAATCGGCCAGGGTTTTTTCGATCAGGCCGGCGGTAAGATTGATGTTGCGCTCATCCGGACGGGCGCTTTGCTCACTGACCAGCAGGTTCAAGGGCGGCAAGCGTTCGCCGCGCGGGGGTGGTTCGGATGGGTGATCATCCTGCCGGTCGGTAACTTTAAAGGCTTTACAGAACTCGGGCGGCAAGCGTCCTCCATTTTTTTTGCCCCGCTGCTGAAACGTGGAGGATGATCCCGCTGAGGAGGAGACAACAGCATCCTGCGGCGCGGCCGGTTGCAGGTCCGTCTCGAACGGCTCACCAGCCAGCTTGAGCAGGTAAGCCTCAAGCCGTCCCCAAAGATCCAAACCAGTCATGACGGCCAGTCCCCATAACAGAAAAACAAGCACACCCCCCCAGAACGACCCAATATACCTCGTCAGCAGCGTCGCCAGCCCCCAGCCAACTCTTCCACCCCACCAGCCAGACTCAGCCTGCGGTAGGGAATTGCCGCCCACCACCGAAAGCACTGCCAGGGTCAGGAAGGCGGCAATTTCGATGGCGATGACCTGACCCCAGTTTAAATTCAGCGCTCCGCGACTGCGACGGAAGGCCAGCAGGCCTCCTGCACAGGTTGCAAGGATGATTAATGTACTTCCCCAGCCAAACCAGCGTTTGAGCAAATCAACCGCAAGCGATAGCAACCTGCCGCTGGAAATACCCAACCACCCCAGAAAGATCATCAACGCAAATGCCAGCAACAGGACGCCGGCCACATCCCACGCGAAGCGCCCAAAATGAGCCTGGAAACGGGCCAGGCGATCGATCCAGTCTTCTGCGGGGGGAAAATCGGGACGACCGGCCTGGGGAGGTGTTTGTGTGGATTTACGGGATTTGGATGACATGGCTTATTCTGTATGCCTGAGACTCAGACCGAGACGCTGGCGGGCGATGTCCACCTGCAAAATGCGCACTAACACATCCTGCCCCGGCGTGAGAACATCCTTCAACGTGGCATTCGGGGGTAAGGGGATTTCCGAGGAGTGAATCAACCCCTCCAATCCTTCTTCCAAGCGGGCAAAGACGCCAAATGGCACCAGCGCGGTGATGACGGCGGGAACAACGCGGTTAAGGGTATAACGTTGCTCGGCAGTTTCCCAGGGATTGGGGCATAGCCGCTTCAGGCTGAGCGCCACGCGGCAGCGATCGGGCGCAATCTCCAGCACCAGCACTTCGACGCGCTGGCCGATATTCAGGATCTGGCAGGGATGGTTAACCCGTCCCCAGGAAAGTTCGGAGATGTGGATCAGACCCTCCACTCCGCCCAGATCCACAAAGGCGCCAAATTCAGTGATGTTGGTGACATCACCGGTGACGTAATGCCCAACCTGTAAGGAACTAAAAAGCTCCGCCCTCTTTCCGGGTTCAGCACGCGCGGCTCGCTCCGAAAAGACGATGCGCCCTTCGGCGGGAACGCATTCGATGACCTTCAAGCGCAATTCCCGGCCAACGTATCCGCTCAGGCACGCCTTGCGCCGGCCTTCATCCAATTGGGCCGGCACATCCAACAGATGCGAACAAGGGACAAAGCCATACAACCCGCCACCCTCGACCAGTAAACCGCCGCGGTTGTAACCTGTCACGGTCAAGGTAACAATCTGGTCTTGGCGATAGAGTGCGACAACCTGCTCCCAATTGATGGGCGTTTTACCATGCTGCTCGACTTTTGCCGGGCGGGCAGCCGCAGACCCCGGGCTGCCCTCTTCCTCCGCCAGTACCGCAGCCCACCAGCCATCCTCAAAGGCATTAATTTCATTTTCTGTAACTCGATGGTGTACCATTAAGCTCCTCCGACCTCCTTCCCATTAGCTCGGACTTGCATTTGACGTTCCATCTCGAGGATATTGCGTGCCACTTCTTCCACCGCGACGCGTTGCTTACGGTATAAGTCCGCTTCCGACATCGCCAGTCGCGCGGCTACTTCGCGCACTTTACGACCTTCGATGAATTTCATATCCAAAATATTATACAAGATCCACTCACCCGTAAAGCGGCGCTCACCGGCCGGGCGAATATTATCTATCGCTTGACGCAGGATGGCGCGCAGTGCATTGACCGGATTGTCCTTGTGATCATTAAATGCCTGTCGAACGATCTGGAGTTGCAAAAGCGGGCTTTGGGTCAGCTTCGGGCCGCCCCAGTAGTGTGTCAGGGCATCCTTTACCCAGTTGGCAAAATCGGATTCGGGTGGGAGAGTCTCGGCCAGCAGGCTGGCTTTACTATCATAGCGCCCGGCCGCACGCCAGCGCTGGATCATCTCTACCTGCGGCTTCAGGTCCTCCAACGAATGAAATACGCTGCGCTGCAAGCGTCTATCCTGCAGCGCCTGAGCCGCACGGCGAATAAATAGAAACAGGGACTGGCGCTGTTCCGCGGCCAGTCCCTGGTGCGATACGCGCGCTACGCCCAGCAAGCCAAGCAAGAGCGGCTGATCTTCATCTGTGTCAGGCGCCTGGTGAAGCGGGAAAAGCCAGTAATCTCCCCAGATATACACTTCCTGCCCGTTCTTTCCCTGACCGTTGACCACCTGCAAGGCTTCTGAAAGATTGGCGCCGGTTTTCAGGGGTGAATTTCCAGTTACGACGATCAACCCAAGATCGCCATTATCCAGCGCAGCAATAAAGGCGGATGGGGATTGGAGATGATCCCGCACGGCAGCCAGAATCGCCTCAAAGAATTGACGCAGGTCACTCTGGGTGATCAATCTCTCTTCCAAGCTCTGCAGCAGAGTCAGGTCGCGCCGATCCCCGCCAAAGAAAATCCAGCGCTCCCAGATCGGCGCGACCAGGGTTATGGTGTGCTCCATGAGCAGGACCGATACCACCATGGCCGTCGGCACCGCGCCAGAATAAACCACGCCGAATAACTCGCCGATGCGCCGGACAACCGTCATGACACCCAGCGCGACCGAGGCCGTGACCGGGCCGCGCATGATCCACTTGAAGAGCCGGCTCTTCACCACCCGGTCGGGCCATGAAACGCCGAAGAAAGCCACTGCGTATGCCATGACCACGATCAAGCCACCGACCATAAAGTTGGTCAATACCACCATCCCCCAAAAGAGGAAGGGATGCTGCCCGGCCAGCGTGGAGCCGTAGAGCAGGTATGGGAACGAGCCGAGCGCGGGTGCAGTCGCCCCAGCCAACAGATAGATCATCCGGCGTCGCCCCGAGCGGGTCAATGTGCGCCTGTAGGCGCGGCCGAAATTGATCCAAGCCCAGATCATCGCCCCGCCATAATAGGCGGTGAATACTTCTGTCCAAAGTGTGCGCTGGAGATGCGGAGCAGGCTGCCCATCGGCCACCATAGAACCGAGCAGGTAGCCGTAAGCCAACAGGATCAAAAAAAACGCCGAAACGAGATAAGTGAAACGGACAGCCACGCGGCGGCGTCCACGCGAAGGACGACCAGTGGTCACCAATAACGCATCCGATAGTTGTAGATAGGCGGGTGGTAAAAATATGATCCCCAACCATTCCAACCGCAGGAACAGGTCAATCACCGCCGGGGCTGTGGACGCACTTTCCAGCGCCTCGGAGGTGAAGACCACCACCACACACAGCAAAATCAGCGCAAAGGAGCGCGCGACGCGATCCCGTAAGTTGAAGGATAGAGAATAGAAAAACAGCGAAAAGGCCGTAATGGCAATGCCGGCCGTCAGAATTTGGTTGACCGTTATGATCCCCACCAGTACGTTGTACATCCAACCGCTAAACATTGAATCCTTCCAGTCGTGCTTATTCGATGCTAATAAATATATATTCCCAATAAAGTCTAGTTATATTATTTCAGCGCTCTTCCAAAAAATAATGCAATATCCTGAGTCAGGTAATAACGGTCATTATACCCGCAGAATTCATAGCCCAGTTTTTGCGCCAGGCGGATCGCGGCGTAATTCTTGGAGGGCATTTCCATGATGGCTCTCCGGTTTTTGCGTTGCACCGCCCAGGATTGCGCCGCCAAGGCCAACGTGGTCGCGATCCCCTTGCGACGGGCAGTCGGCCTGACGACCAGATCGGTGATCCAGGCCGTCTGCGGGATGATCTTATCCGTCAGACGCAAATAACCGACCAGCTCATCTTCCAATGCGGCCACCAGCATCCCGCTGCGACGGCTCCATTCATCTGCCAACGTGTCAACGGGACGAGGATACGGTACGACGACCGGGCGCGGCAGGCGAATTTCGCGAAAGATCGCGCCGGCCTGCCCCTCTTCCCGCTGGACATCCATTTGCCAGACATATTCGCTCATGCAGGAGTGATTTATTGCCATCAACACAGGCAGATCGGTGGCGACGGCGGGGCGGATGCGCACCTCAGGCATGAGCGCGCCTCATTTGACTACCACCCGCACCGGCACCACACACGATGGCAGGGCCTGGCCTTGATTATCTGTCACAACCAATCGCAGCATATAATCACCTGGGGTTAGCGTTGTGGTATCCCACAAACCCAAAGCTCCATCATTGACAACTGTGCGTCCGGCCTGGATGGTTGACCAAAGGTCACTGTTCAGCGGGGCGACCTCGTACTTATAAAAACCAAAATTGGGAATATCGGCCGTACCCTCCAGTGTAATCTGACCGCTGACCTCGGAGGCTGGCTTCGGGAAAGTCAACATGATCTGCCCCGGGATACAACCCGTGGCTGCCACCATTGGTGAGGCGACAGGCGTCACCCGGCTTAAAGTCGCAAGCAATTCAGGAGACAGGGTATTGGTCGGAACCGCTAACAGATTTACAGTCGGTGTGGTCAGCATGGATATGGCCGGCAAGCCCGGAGCGAGGAACGAGGTCAGCGCCACCTCGCCCAGTCCTACCAACAAGACAAGCACCAACATGGCGACAGCCTGGTTTGTCCGCTGCTGGGCAATCTCACGTTCAAGCCCAAAGACGGCCGCCTGGCCTTCACGCAGGGAACGCAGAAGGCGGCGGATGACAAACAAGGCGCCAACTGCCAACAGCAAATAAACCAGAGGCGCGTAGAGGACAAAGAAACGAAGGATTTCTTCCATGCGGCTTGTTTAGAGAAGGCGCAGCAGGCCGCGGATGATCGTTTCGAGCTTCGGGGTAAGCACCCGCCCGGCTTCCAGCACCTCTTCGTGGGAGGTAGTCGTGTCCCCGTCTAAGTTGGCTTTGTTGCTGATACCCGAAATACCCAGCACACGCGTCCCGCCGTGCCGGGCGACAGTCACTTCGGATACTGTGGACATCCCGACCGCATCCGCGCCTGCCAGGCGCAGGAAACGCAAATCGGCTGGCGTCTCGAACGACGGCCCGCTCAGGCCAACATACACGCCTTCATGTAGCTGGATGCCGCTTTGCGCGGCGACATTGCGCGCCAGGGCAGATAGTTCCCGGTCGTAGGCCTGGCCCATATCCGGGAAACGCGGCCCAAATTCGTCCATATTGGGGCCGATCAAGGGGTTCAAGCCGGTCATGCCGGTCAGGTTGAGATGATCGGTGATCAGCATCACCTCCCCAGGCAGGTAATCCGGGTTGATGGCGCCGGCTGCGTTGGTCACAATCAGAATCTCGATCCCCAGGCGCTGCATCACGCGCACCGGCATTGTGACCTGCGCCATGCTATAGCCTTCATAGTAATGGATCCGGCCTTGCATCACCAGCACCGGCTGTCCTTCCAGTTCCCCGCTGACCAACCGTCCGGCGTGTCCAACCACCGTAGATGTCGGCCAATCGGGCAGCTCATGATAAGGGACAAACGTAGCTGCCAGAACTGTTTCAGCCAGCCCCCCTAACCCCGTTCCCAAAATTATTCCAATGCGCGGCTTCTGTCTCACTCGCGAGCGGATTTTTTCTACCAGATGATCAATTTGTGCCAGCGATACCTGCATTTCAGCTCTCCAAAAACGATATGAATCTACACTCTGTGAATTATATCTCAACTCTCAAGGCTTACTGTAGCACCTCGCGAAAGGCGGCGATGGTTTTCTCCACGCCTTCAGCCTCAATCCAATAATGCGTCACCAGTCTGAATCGCCGTTCGCTGACGGCGCTGATACGCACCCCCAAGGTCTTCATTTTCTCGACAACTTGTTCGGCAGTGAACGGAACCGCTTCTGCAAGCGACAGAAACACCATGTTCGTCGCTGGAGAACCCGCATCCACCACCAGACCCTTTACCTGCTTCAGTCCCTCGGCCAAATTCCTGGCTCGGGCGTGATCCTCCGCCAGCCGGTCAACCATCGTATCCAAGGCGACAATTCCGGCTGCGGCCAGGATGCCAGCCTGGCGCATCCCGCCGCCCAATTGCTTGCGGATGTGGTGCGCTTTGGCGATGAATTCCTTCGAGCCGCACAGCAGCGAACCGACCGGCGCGCATAATCCCTTGCTCAGGCAAAAGGTGACCGAGTCGACCGGCGCGGTCAGTTCTTTTGCAACGACCCCTTGCGCCACCGCAGCGTTGAAAATCCGCGCCCCATCCAGGTGGACGACCAGCCCATGCTGGTGGGCAAAACCACTGACCTGGCGGGTATATTCGGGCATCTGGTACGTCCCCCCGCAGCGGTTATGTGTGTTTTCCAGCGCAATCAGCCGCGTGACGGGATGGTGGGCGTCATCGGGACGAATGGCCGCTTCAATATCCTCAATCGCCAGCGATCCATCCGGCTGATTATCCACCTGACATGAATGTACGCCGCCCAGCGCCGAAATTCCACCGGCCTCGAATAAAAAAGTGTGCGCCTTATTCCCCAGGATGGCCTCGTCACCGCGCCCGCAGTGAGCCAGGATAGCCGCCAAGTTGCCCATCGTTCCTGAAGAGACGAACAAGCCGGCCTCTTTCCTTGTCATGGCCGCGCCCATCTCCTGCAAACGGTTGACGGTCGGGTCTTCGCCGTAAACATCGTCGCCCACCTCGGCTTTCGCCATCGCCTCGCGCATTTGTGGGGTCGGGTGTGTAACTGTGTCAGAGCGTAAGTCTATGAATTCCATAGGGATCGCCTTTCAGATCAAGAAAAAGTGGCATCATCGGGAATCGCCGTGATTAAAAACCGTTTGGACAC